>JALYRR010000214.1 GCA_030855265.1 Bacteroidota bacterium
GCTTTGCGCAACTCGTTTTTGTACATAAGTAAATCCTTGTTAAATCCCGGAGAATTTAAGTCCCACCGTTTATGCATCCGGAGATAGGCTGTAAGCGGAAGCATCGCCAGTAAAAAGAGAACGATTGTCTTGTTATACTTATACTTTAATTCGTAAAGCTGCCAAAGTCCGTATGTCACGACCATAAATATAACGGGGTAAAAAGGAAAAAGATAATAATCGTGAACTTTAGCAATCATATTCAATTCAAAAAAGAAATACGCCAGAAGGCCTAGGCACAAGAGGATGATGACGTTGAACAAAGGATTTTGATATGCCTTATTTTTCCAGATAAAATAGAAGCCTGCAATAAAAAAGGGCATAGCGGCATAATTGACAAGTAATTCAGGAAGTGTTGATACAAGATTGTGCTGGAGATAATCAATTATTACCGGTGCGGAAAAATCATTTTCAAACATTCCATTTACGATCCCATTGCCTTGCCAGCCGGGGATCACCCAGACATACCATAACAGGGGAAGGATAATAAAACAAAAAATCTTAAAACAAGGTATTAGTATTTTTTGCAATGATTTTTGTTCCAACAATTTCATAAAGAACCAGGCGGCAGGTACAATGTAATAGAGTATGAAAGGTAGCTTACATAAGGTGGCGATTGAAAACATAATGCCGCAAAGCCATAAGAGGGAGTCGTTGCGGAATCTGAGCCAGGTAAAAAAAAATGCAAGTCCCCAAATCCCTGTGCAAAGTGCAAGATTATCAGGCAGAGGATTGATGGTGTAAAAATAAAAACAAGGGGAAAAGTTAAATGCCCAGGCTCCGGCCAGAGCAGCATGCTCATTTTGAAAAAAGTTCCTTAAGAGTCGATACACTCCCCAGACTGATAACAGCCCGACCATGAACATAAAGATCCTGGTAATTAGTATGTGAGCACCAAACACCTTATAAACTGAAGCCACAAGCCACTGCATCAAAGGGAACTCCATGCGAAAGATACCATCACCATCTCTTCTTTCATTCTTAGAGGGATTAAGAATATTGAAATCCTCCTCATAGAAATTATTGATTGTAGACTGGGTTTGTGTTTGCCTCCACACGTGGATCCCAATTAGTTCCTTGTTAAAATGATTGAAATGCATCAGAATACTGATCAAAGGAATAGAAACCAAGGAAATAAGCTTTAAGCGGGGAATGGCAAATAAACTATTCATGACTATTTTTTCTCATAAAATTTCACATAGTCAACTATCATTAAACCTGGAAAATCGGATGGGTCATCAGTTCCATTTTCAGTTTGAATTCCACATCCAAAAATGATCGACATATCATTTATCGGATACCAGTCATTTCGGATTACGACCTGAGAAGGTTTTATGTTGTTCTTTGTGATCGCACCTCCGTTCAAATCAATCCATTGAGGAACAAGTTTAATAAATTGGCCATCTACAAACCAGGAAATTCCCCATCGATCCCAGATTAGAGTATAGGTGTGAAAATCTAACGAATAATCAATTTTTGTTTTGTGTGTTGTACCACAATTCCTGTCAAGTGGATTGAGAGGGTCGCTTTTATTCCATTGATGGAAATGTTGTTGAATATATTTACACCGCTTATCACTATCATATTTGCTTAATACATCCTTTTCTTCCATAAACTCAAATACATCAATCTCATCACCTCGGTTATTTTCTTGTCCGTATAACCAAAACGCAGAAGTGAAATTTTTTCCTTTGGGAATCCTGCATCTTATTTCATATTTCCCCCAACCAAAATGCTCTTTAGACCATAAATCTGCTGTGGTATAGTGATAAGAATTAACCGGACTTAAAGGATCCCAAAATATAGCAGGACGCACAACTGTTTCTTTTTTTAAAGTAACGATACAAACCCCAGTTGCCGAATTTGAATGAGCTGAATAAGACTCAGGGGAAACAGACACATTATCCAGAGTCAAAAATGCTCCTGTCCCATCAGCATTGCCCTGATGGGATTCTCTTATGACCCATTTTGAGAGATCCAGAGTAGTATCAATAAAATCATCCTCGAACTTTAATACCCATTCATCTCCATCCGAAACTAATGTGTCTAACAGAAGAACCTTGGTTCCATCGCATATTTGAGAATATGACACCTGAGAAACCAGAATAAATAAAATATATGTCAGTCTTTGCATGAGGATAGATTACAAAGCTATTAAAAGAACCTAATCTTAGCACCGAGCACATCTCCATAATTTTATTAAATTCGTATGCCATCTAATTTGGTGGCAAGCAGATGAAAGACAAACTGAAGTATCTTTTTTATATTTTGATCGGAGCACTCTTTCTAATGTCAGATGCTTTCTACAATGGATTTCCCATAGTTTACTCCGATACATCCACATTTCTTGCATCCGGCTTTGAATTGCAAACTCCATTTGACAGACCAATAACCTATGGTTTATTTGTCAGAATTTTTAGCCTTAATGGAATCTCTTTGTGGTTCGTAGTTTTCACCCAGGCTCTTATAATGTCGTGTCTGATAAATCGACTTTTCAAAATTTTCGTGCTAAACAGTTACCATTATTATTATGCTTTAATTTCCATTTTCATATTATCCATTTTCTCCGGACTTTCCTGGACAACCTGTCAACTAATTCCAGACATCTTCACTGCCGTTGCCACGATTTCAATGTTTTTAATCTTATTTGATAAGCTGTCTAGAGCGAAGTTGATCTTATTAAACTTACTCTTTATTATTTCTGTGTCCATGCATATGTCGCATGTGATGATGTTCGGGATTCTAATAATTCTTACAGTAATTTTTTGCAAAAAATTGCATGCAAAACCATCACGAACAATTTTCTTTCAGCGAAGTTTACTTCTATTTTCTCTTTCCGTAGTATCCATTCTTTCTATGGGATCGGCAATGTCAAAATCAAAGCATGGATTCTTTATGGGGGCAATGGCTGAACACGGAATATTAAAAGAATATCTTGATGAAAACTGCGCTACAACAAACTATAAAATCTGTGCCTACAAAGATTCTCTTCCTGAAAGAGCCTATCAATTTGTATGGGATGAGAACAGTCCTTTCTATAAACTTGGAGGCTGGAAAGAGACGAAGACTGAATTCAATGAAATTATCAACTCTACGTTTACCCAGCCTAAATATATAATGATTCATATCAGAGAATCCATAAAGGCCACTGGAATTCAACTTATCAGTTTTGACGCAGGGGAAGGCAATGGTGCATTTGGGAAGGGAACTGAATTATATGAAAGGATAGAAAAATATCTTCCAAATGATATCCAAAGTTACGAAACAGCGAAGCAAAACAAAAATAATCTTAAAACCCTTTCTACCTGGAATTTAATATTTCTGATTGTAATTGTAATGAGTGTTTTAATCATCCTAGCCTTACTCATTAAAAAGAAAAATCTTTTATCAGATAATCTAAAAGGCTTACTATTTATTTTTATTTCCGCGCTCATAGTAAATGCATGGAGCTGCGGAACTTTCGCCAACGCGATTCATCGTCTAGGCTGTAAAATCATCTGGATTCTACCATTACTGGCACTTATACTCTTGTGCAGGTCATTTTCAGCCAAAAATCCTTTCATTAAAACTAATTTTTAACATTTCTCCTGAAACTGTTAAAAACTTTGCGCCTGAGCTCCGCTAACGTTTCGTATTTTTACGAGGATGGGAAAGAAAGCAGCAGCTGTGAAAAGCGGGGTGGCAGAGGAAACTCCGCTAATGAAACAGTACAATACAATTAAGGCGAAATATCCTGATGCATTGCTGCTTTTTCGTGTAGGAGATTTTTATGAAACATTCGGAAGCGATGCGGTAAAAGCAGCAAACATTCTCGGAATCGTTCTTACTAAACGCGCTAACGGCTACGCATCCTTCATTGAACTCGCGGGTTTCCCTCATCATTCCCTGGATACCTATCTTCCGAAACTTGTAAGAGCCGGACAACGTGTTGCCATCTGTGACCAGCTGGAAGATCCCAAACTCACAAAAAACATCGTCAAACGCGGCGTTACCGAACTTGTTACTCCCGGCGTTTCATACAACGATAAAGTTCTTGATCACAAAACAAACAATTTCCTCGCTGCCGTTTACCTGAATCAGGGGCCAAAAGGAATCGATGCCGGGGTTTCATTTCTGGATGTTTCTACCGGTGAATTCCTCGTTGCTCAAGGCAATCTGGATTATATCGATAAACTTCTGCAAAGTTTTCGACCGAGCGAAATCCTTTATCAGAAGAATAAAAAGAAGATCTTCCTTGAAGCTTTCGGTGATAAATTTTATACCTATGGACTTGATGACTGGTCTTTCACTTCAGAATTCGGAACCGAGATCTTGTTGAAGCACTTCGGTACAAAATCACTGAAGGGTTTTGGCGTGGAAGAGCTGGAACAAGGTATCATTGCTGCCGGTGCAGCGCTGAATTATCTCGCCGACACACAGCACGACAAAGTAAAACACATTTCGACGCTGTCGAGGATTGAAGAAGAAAAATATGTCTGGCTGGATCGTTTTACCATTCGCAATCTTGAACTTTTCGGTTCACATAATCAGAATGCAAGAACTCTCATTGATGTGATCGATCATACCATCTCTCCCATGGGATCCCGTATGCTCAAGCGATGGCTGGCTTTGCCTTTAAAAGATAAATCACCTATCGAAGAACGGTTGGAAGTGGTGGACCATTTTCTATCTCAACCCGAACTCAGTCATCACATTGCAGAACATCTTGCCTTGATTGGTGATCTGGAGCGTATAATCTCCAAGGTTGCAACAGCCCGCATTTCTCCCAAAGAAGTCGTTCAGCTGAAAAGAGCCTTGAATGCAATCATTCCTATTAAAACCACTTGCGGAAATTCAAAGAATAAATCTTTACAGAAGATCGCGGAGCAATTGAATCCTTGTCTTTCTGTAATTGAAAAAATCGAAAAAGAGATCATGCCTGATCCGCCTTACCTTGTCAACAAAGGGAACGTGATCGCGGAAGGTGTACATCCGGAACTTGATGATCTCAGAAGAATTTCGTATTCCGGAAAAGATTACCTGCTCCAGATTCAGCAGCGTGAGATCGAGCTGACAGGAATCCCTTCCCTGAAAGTGGCTTTCAACAATGTTTTCGGCTATTACCTTGAAGTAACGAATACGCATAAGGATAAAGTTCCTGCTGTATGGATGCGTAAACAAACGCTGACAAATGCAGAGCGATACATCACAGAGGAACTAAAACAATACGAAGAAAAAATTCTTGGTGCCGAAGAAAAAATTCTTGCTCTGGAAACAAAAATATTCAATGAGCTTGTATTCACGCTGATGGAATTCATACAGGTGATTCAGCTCAATGCTTCTGTAATTGCACGTCTCGACTGCCTGTTATCATTTTCCACAATCGCGAAGGCGAACAATTACATTCGACCGCATATCTTCGAAAACAACACCATTGATATAAAGGATGGAAGACATCCCGTGATCGAACAGCAACTTCCTATCGGCGAAGAATACATCGCAAATGATGTGTATCTCGATAATGACAAACAACAGATCATCATTATCACAGGTCCGAACATGAGCGGTAAATCTGCCTTGCTGCGACAAACAGCATTGATCGTTCTGATGGCTCAGATGGGAAGTTTTGTTCCTGCAAAGCATGCAAACATCGGATTGGTTGACAAACTTTTTACACGTGTTGGCGCTTCGGATAATATTTCTTCCGGTGAATCTACATTCATGGTGGAGATGAATGAAACAGCGAGTATTCTGAACAACATCTCCGACCGAAGTTTGATCCTATTGGATGAGATCGGAAGAGGGACAAGTACCTATGACGGAATTTCTATCGCATGGGCCATCACCGAATATTTACATGAACATCCCGCTGCGAAAGCAAAAACCTTGTTTGCGACTCACTACCATGAGCTGAACGAAATGACGAACTCTCTGCCGAGGATAAAAAACTTTAACGTGTCGGTGAAAGAAGTGAACAACAAGATCCTGTTCATGCGCAAGCTTGTTCCGGGCGGAAGTGAGCATAGCTTCGGAATCCATGTTGCTAAAATGGCCGGAATGCCTAAAAAGGTATTGGATCGTGCCAACCAGATCCTCGCTCAGCTTGAAAGTCAGCGCGAAGAAAAACCTTCCGGCAGTAAAAATGAAAAAGGAGAAAAAAAATCCGCTGTACAAACAATGCCAACTGCCGACAATATGCAGCTGAGTTTTTTCCAGCTGAATGACCCTGTCCTGGAAAATATCAAG
>JALYRR010000039.1 GCA_030855265.1 Bacteroidota bacterium
AAGTTTTGTTTGATTTTTGCGATCCATTCGGTTACCTGTTCATCTTCCGTTTTTCCGATGCGCTTTGAAACATATTGATAGATCATAAGGGCGTTGTACCACAAAGCGTTGATCTCAACAGGACAACCGGCACGGGCGGTAAATGAATATTCATCGATCCGTGCATCCATCCACGTTAGCGGAATTCCATTTTTCCCTCCTGCCAGCAAACCATTCTCCATCAAATGAATGTTGTTTTTTGTTCCGAGAGAATGGTTTTCAAGAATTTCTGTGAGTTTATCAAAAATACTTTCCAGGAATTTTTCGTCCTTAAATTTCAGATCATACTCATAAACAGCAACAAATAACCAGAGCGTTGCATCGATGGTAATGTATTCGGGAAGATCATCCTTATAATCCGGAAAGCGATTTGGAATTACGCCGCCCTGTAAATGTTCAAGAAAAGTTCTGATCACAGAAGCGGCCACATCCTGCTTCCCTGTTGCTATGCAGAGTCCGCGCAAAGCGATCATTGAATCACGTCCCCAATCAGTGAACCAATGATAACCGGCGATGATCGTATATCCCTGGGTTGATTTACGTTTTACAATAAACTGATCACCGGATCTAAGCAAGTCGGCGAGAAAAGGATCTGCAGTTTCCGGAGGGACAAGTTGTTCAAGTCGTTTGAGTTCTTCTTCTTTTAATTGAGCAGGTGATTCATTCATCATCTTTTCATCCATTGAAAAGACAAGGTAAACGGAAGCTCCTGCAGCAAGCCTGCAACTCATGTAACCTGTGCTAAAAACATCTTCGAGACAGTCGTGCCCCCTTTCCTGATCTACAGAATATTTGATCTGATTGTTCCAGGTCCTTCCTTCAACAAAGGTTCCGAGCGTATGTCCGAAAAATACAGGATCTGCGCCGGCATAAGAGCAGATTGAATGATAGGAACCATTGCTTGTAGTTGTGTAATCAAAACTATCCCTTTCGTTCAGGAGTCCATGGTAATCACGGCCAGCATAGAGCGGATTCAGCCAGAGCCGGAAACCCGTTTCAGAAATGTTTTTGTATTCTATGATCGTTGTGTTAGAGCCATGCACCATGAAGACAGTTTTCTTCAGTGAAATGTTGCGAACCTGGAAAGTGGTTTCCGGCAGTGGAATTCGGGAGAATCCGGTGATGTATAAATAGCCTTCGGGGAAGATTGTTACCGGATATTCATTCGTACAGATTGGATATTCGCGGTTATTGATAATGATCTTCTCTTCAACTTTTGAAACCATTGTCTTTCTCTCGGTAGGAGGATTTTGCGAAGCGATAAGAACGCCATGATAGCGCCTTGTATTTGTGCCGATGATAGATGAGGATGCGTATCCGCCGATCCCATTAGTGATGATCCATTCTTTACTGATGCTGTTCTCGAACTCTGCTTTGTAAAAATTACGCATTCCCCAACTTATAAAAAATTGAGCCAAAAATTGCGCATCCGGACAAGGACCTTGGGAAATTTCCTCAAAATGAGATCGCTGAAAAATTTTGAATTGAAGAAGCAGATTTCAACGTGGATGATTTGGTTAAAAAAAGAGAGCTGGAAATTATACATCTCCAGCCGTCTAATTCAGTTGATATTCTATTGAAGAACAAATCTTTTGGTTGTGGTATTTTCTTTGGAAATAATATTCAATAAATAAATTCCCTTTGCTGATTCAGGAAGAGAGATAGTGGTCGTACCATTTCCCTGCATTCTGAGACTCTTCACTGAATAGATTACCTGCCCCGAAACATTCAGAAGTTGAACCTGCACATTTATCTCTTCCTTTGAACTATAAGAAACAGTTACCATATTGTTTTGAGAATAAACCGAAAACTCCGAAGTTGCATCTGCCTCCACAACACCCGTAGCGATAGCTGTGCTAAGCTTGGCCACAAAGGCATCAGTAGATACAGTAGCTGTAAGGGAAATTGCGTCGAAGATAGCCGCGCCAAAAAAACTACCACCTACATGAGCATCTCCTGTATTACTGATATCAATCGCATGAGCAGTTATGAATTCAAAGGCGCCTGTATTCGCTTTGATTTGTTTTGCCCACATAAAGTTACCAGCGGCATCATATTTTGCGACAGCTGAATTTTCTTCACCCATAACTACAAGGCTGGAATCCCCGATAACAGTATTTCCGAAAAAAGAAAGAGCGATATAAGGATTCCCTGAAAGATCCACAGCTACATCATATCCGCGATCCTCCTCTGTTCCACCTGATTTTTTTGCCCAGATAATATCTCCGGCAGCATCAAACTTAGCAAGATAAATATCGGTGTCGCCGGTACTGGATAAATTCACAGAGCCGAGTGTAACACTGCCCGAAAACGAACCTGTCATGTAACCGCTCCCCGAATTATCGAAGTCAAGAGCCTGAGGTGTTACCTGAAGTTGTTTTACCCATGTCCAGTTTCCGAGTGCATCAAGCTTAGCAATAAAACCGGAAGAAGTACCTGCACTGGTAAAAGAGGAGGTGCCAAAAGTCCCGGCACCTAAGAAATATCCGCCAACAACAGGATTTCCAGTATTATCCAATGCAAGATCCAGGGTCTGGTCAAATCCAACACCTGAAGTAATATCACCATCACCACTGGCAGTTTGAACCCATACAAGTGTTCCGGCTGCGGTATATTTTGCGACAAAAATATCGCTGTATCCAACGGCTGTTTTCATGGTACCATCAAACGAGGCTGTTCCACCAAAGTACCCGGTTACATATACGTTTCCGGCTGCATCAACTGCAACACCTTGTCCTGCGTCATTCGCAGGTCCACCGGCTGTTTTATGCCATTGCTTTACACCACCGGAATTGTATTTTACAATGAGGATGTCCTTCATACCTGTTGAAGTAACCGAACTGCCACCCACCATGTGAGTGCCTGTAATAAAGGTGGAGAAATAAACATTGCCGGAAGCATCAAGATCGATACGACTACCTCCTTCATCACTGTCTTTAATGGTATCGCGCCACACGAGCGTTCCGGATGAATTATATTGGGCAATAAAAGCTCCGGATGTACCGGACGGGGGCCCTGCACTTCCTGTAATGTAATAGTGTCCGGATACATAACTATTGCCTGCAGCATCCACCTTAAGGGAATTCACAATATTGTAATCATCAAGAGATAGCTGACTTGCCCAGGTGAATGTCTGAGCTTTGCTGAATTGATAAAATGCAATAAAGAATATGATTGTAGTAATTGTTTTTTTCATGTGTTTAATTTTTTAGGTTCATGTAATAATCCACATTGATTGTCGAAACAATTATGCCAATGGACATATACCAATACAGGGTGTCAGCATGAAAATAGAAATGGAAATTCGTGTAGAAGTATTGACTCGATCAGGAGAAATGTCCTGTGTGAGATTTTAGCTCAGGAAACAAAAACGAAAAAACCCGTATTGCTACGGGTTTTACTTGACTTGGGTGGGCCCACTTGGAATCGAACCAAGCACCCACAGATTATGAGTCTGTTGCTCTAACCGAATGAGCTATAGGCCCGGCATTTATACTCTGCGGAGAGTTAATATCTTCAGTCTGTTGTTCCAAAGTAAACGGGAGGCAATCGATCTGCTTATAAATATCTCATTTCGGATATCATAAGGAATGCGAAATTATATATTTGCAGTCATTTAACAAAACTCTTTCGTCTTTATTATATGCAGATCCCACTGAACAAGTACAAAAACATCATCTTCGATCTCGGAGGAGTGATTTTCAACATCGATTATCATCTCAGCACCCAGGCATTTGCTTCTCTGGATTTAAAAAATTTCGATTCGCTTTTTTCGCAGGCCAAACAAACCCAACTTTTCGACAGGTATGAAAAAGGACTGATCAGCTCAGTGGAATTCAGAAATGAATTAAGAACCTTTTATGGGAATGATCTTCCGGATGAGAAAATCGATCATTGCTGGAATGCCCTGCTTCTGGATCTTCCCAAAGAACGACTTGATCTTCTGAAGAAGTTAAAAACAAGTCACCGCACTTTTTTACTCAGCAACACCAACGAAATCCACATGATGGCTATTTATGCTTATCTGCATGATATATATGGCATTTCCGACCTCTCCGCTTATTTTGAAAAGGTTTATCTCTCTTACGAAATAAACATGCGGAAGCCGGATCAGGAGATCTTTCAGCATGTCCTGAATGAAAACGGATTACTTGCAGAAGAAACTCTTTTTATTGATGATTCCGCGCAGCATGTGGAAAGTGCGAAGAAATTGGGAATTCATGCTATTCTGCTTGATGTGAAAGAGGAGGGTATTGTTGAAATGATGAGTGGTTGGTGATACTAAACCACAATGAAAAATTTTTACCACTAAGAATTTTTACCACTAAGGCACAAGGACACTTAGAAAAGGTATTATAGTAAATACAATGGGGAAAAGTTTTTTACAACTTATCGGAAGGCACGGTCACTTGGCGACATGCCTACAAGAAATTTAACTAAGTCCCCCTAAGCGTACTTAGTGCCTTAGTGGTTAATTTTCCTTCTCCAAACACTAGCACTCCTGACATAATTCAATCAGAACACCATTGGTTCCTTTGGGATGCAGAAAACAGATGAGTTTATTGTCGGCTCCCTTTTTAGGAGTTTCTGAAAGCAGAGTAAATCCTTCTGCCTGGAGCCGTTTCATTTCTGCCAGGATATCTTTTACTTCAAAAGCTATGTGATGGATTCCTTCTCCTTTTTTATCAATAAATTTCGCGATCGGACTCTCCGGATTGGTTGCCTCAAGTAGTTCCACTTTGTTCTCACCGACCATAAAGAAAGAAGTGGAAACTCCTTCACTCTCTACCTTTTCAAGTTTGTAGGCCGGTTTACCAAACAGTTTGCTGAACAATTCATTCGAGTTTTCAAGACTTTTAACCGCAATTCCAATATGTTCAATTTTCAGCATCTCGTATAGGTTTAAATTTTAGGCAAAAAAATAATCCCGATGTGTACCGGGATTATCTGTTATAAATGAAAGAATGAATTACTTTTTAATGAACTCACCCATTTTGTTGTCGTAGTTCAGGTAGTAAGCGCCTTTAGGAAGATTGGATGCATCGACAGTAGAAGCGTAACCTCTTTTAACGATATTACCATATTGGTCGTAGATCTCAAACATTGTTTCAGTTGGAGTGCTTCCTGCGAAGAAACCAATTTCTTTGGAAACTTTAGCCGGGCTGAAAGTGATCTCAGGAGAAGCTGATAAGAAATCTACGGTTTTGGATAATTTTGGTTGTCCGGTATAATCAACCTGCTTTACGCGGTATTGATTTTTTCCTGAGTGTGGAGCAACTTTGAAAGAGTAATTGTTTTCAGTTGGAGTTCCTGCTCCTTCTGTTTCACCAACTTTCACCCATTTGTTCCAACGGAACTGTTCAATAGTATAAGCAAGTTTTCCTGTTTCGCCTTTGGTGGTCCATTTGAAGGTCATGTCTTTATCAACAGCCATGGTAATAACTTCAAAGGTGCTTTTTGGTTTTAACACTTCCGGGTTAAGGACTTTTGGTTTGCAATCATCCTTGTGAGTGATCTTCACCTCTACCTTATCACCTATCTTCAATTGTAAATTTCTGAAATCGATTTCAAACGCACTGGAAGCAATCTCATCTGTAGTAACGTTTCCGTTCACACGTACTTCCTGTACACAGAAACCTACACCTGAACCGGCGAATGGATTCTGCACATATAAGTTTTTCCCTTGATAGTTTCCTTCCAACACAATTACTCCGGTAGCAAAACCCGTTGTTGAAACGAACAAACTAATAGCAGCAAAAATTATTTTTTTCATTGTATTAAATTTCATGAAATCCTGAGTTCTATTTGGGTCTCCCGATTTCGAACGCAATATTATAATCTTATTTACCAATTTCAAAATAAAAAATCATTATTTTTCAATTAATCGCAAATTTAAACAAATTTGCCTACCACCAGCACTCTCTCGTAAACTAATTCACTACTCTGTTCAAAATGCCGTATATTGGCTTTATTTTGAATAAATATTTGCAATTTTGTCAAAGATGCATTAATCTTGCATCTTATTTAACCTTTATATTCATAGATTTATTCTATCAACCACACCACCATTCAGTATGAAAAAATCCTTATTCTTTATCCTTTCATTAGCGGTGTTTTACACCTCCTGCTCTAATTCAACCGGAGAAGGTTCTGAAACCCGTGTAGCAAAGGGCGACAAGGTTTATGGCGGAACTTTACGGATTAATGAAACCGAGCAATATCAAACGCTTTATCCTTCCGCAATCACTGATATCGGATCGGCTCATATCGCGAACCAGATCTATGAAGGACTTGTAAAATTCAACCCGAAAGATCTTACTATTATCCCTAGTATCGCGGAAAAATGGGAAGTGGATGCTGCCGGAACAACCTATACTTTTCACCTGAAAAAAGGTGTAATGTTTCAAAACAATGAATGTTTCCCTGATAGCAAAGGCCGCGAGGTTAAAGCTTCTGATGTTAAATATTCATTCGAACTTCTTTGTACAGACTCTAAAGACAACGATAACTTCAGCGCTACTTTCAAAGACCGCCTCGTAGGAGCAAATAAATTTTTCGAAGCAAGCAAAGGAAAGCCTGTTGGAAGTCTTGAAGGAGTTAAAATCGTAGACGATTATACTGTTAAGATCTCTCTTACTTCTCCTTCCAGCTCATTCCTTTATTCTCTCGCTTCTCCTGCTGCAAGCATCATTGCTAAGGAAGCTTGTGATAAATACGGTATTGATATGAAAGTAGGAACCGGTCCATTTATGTTCGCTGAAGGCAATAATGATAAGGTTGTTCTTAAAAGAAATGACAATTACTATGGAACTGATTCTCTGGGCAACCAGCTTCCTTTTCTGGATTCTATCGTTATCAGCTTCCTTCCTTCTAAAAAGCAAGAGCTTGACAATTTCCAAAATGGTGATCTTGCCATGGTGATCGGATTACCATCTGAATCTATCAAAGATCTTGTTGCAACTCAGATTGCCGATTTTCAAAACAAACCACCAAAATATGTTCTTGAACGTTCACCTGAAATGGCTAGCCAGTATTACGAATTCAATACAACAAAAGAGCCTTTCAACAATGTAAAAGTTCGTCAGGCTTTCAGTTATGCTATTGATCGTAACCGCATCATCGAGGATGTTTTAAAAGGTGAAGCATACGGACCTGGTGTGAATGGAATCTCTCCTCCTTCTTTTAAAGGATATGATATTACAAAGATCCAGGGTTATGATTTCGATCCTGAAAAAGCAAAAAAATTACTTGCTGAAGCGGGTTATCCGAACGGAAAAGGTTTTCCAAAAGTCAAGATCGAATTGAACAGTGGTGGTTCAAAAAATGCAAACGTGGTTCTTGAGATCCAGAAACAATTACTGGAAGTATTGAATGTAAACGTTGATTTTGAAGTTGTTCCTCAGAAACAAAAACTGGATGATGCAAAATTCGCACGCGCTGAGATCTTCCGCGCAGCATGGATAGCCGATTTCCCCAGCCCTGAGAATTTCCTTTGGATCCTTTATGGTGCAACTGTTCCAGCTGAATTAACCCAACCTTCTTATCCGAATACTCCACGTTATAAAAGCGCTGAGTTTGATAAGCTTTTTGAAGAAGGAAAGTCTGCAAAATCTCTTGAAGAAAGTTATGTAAGCTTTATGAAAGCTGAACAGATTTTAATGAATGATGCTCCAATCCTTGTATTGTGGTATGATGAAAATTATCGCCTAGTAAAATCAAATGTTCGTAATCTGTTCTCCAATCCAATGCGTTTCCGCGATTACTCCCAGGTATACCTGAAAGATGTTACTCCGCAAAAAGCAGACGAAAAGAAAGAGGAACAAAAAAATTAAGTTCGCTTACCCATCTGAAAAACCCTGAGTTTTGTTCAATCAAACATCAGGGTTTTTCTTTTTATAAAACACAACCATGAAAAAACCACTTCTGTTCTCGTTCGCACTTTTGTTATCACTGAACTCTTTTGCGCAACCTTCGGAATCTACTCAGGACGTTAGTGTACCTGTTCAATCCGCTATTATTTATTTATATGGAGCTGAGTTGAGTCACAACAAACAGGTGACACTGAACGCAGGAAGAAACAGAATCGTTTTTACTGGATTGTCGGCGAAGCTGGATCCCAAAAGTATACAGGTTACTTCCACCGGTGATGTTTCCATACTGGCTATTTCCGATGCGGTAAATTATCTTGCGAATCAAAAGGAAAGTATGCGCATCAGGCAACTGAAAGATTCAGTTACATTTTTCAGTGATGCCGTGACTCAACTCAACAATGATAAGGATGCCTACCTCACGGAGAAGGACATGCTTTTAAAAAATGAATCCATTGGCGGGACAGACAAAGGAGTTGCGATTGCGGAGCTAAAACTTGCCGCTGATTTTTATCGCAGCAGAATTAAAGAGATCAATGCTGAAATCACTAAACTCGACAAAAAAGCAACAGGGCTGAATGCATCATTGATGAAAGCAAATCAGCAATTGATTGAACTGAATGCAAAAAACAATCAGCCTACTGCGGAAATTTCCATTTTGTTAAACTCAGTAATAAAAACAACTACGACGATCGATCTGAAATATGTTGTTTCAGAAGCAGGCTGGGCACCTAGTTATGATTTGCATGCAGAAGACATCAATCAACCCATCGAACTTACTTACCGCGCAAAAGTATTCAACAATACAGGCATCGACTGGAATGATATCAAAATGAAATTATCAACGGCCGATCCTTCCAGGAGCGCATCCAAACCGGAGCTTCAGCCATGGGATCTCAGCTACGCGAATTCAGGCTCCTATCTGAAAAAGAAAAGTAATGCCTATCAGAATGCTCCTGCTCAAAGCGGCGAAGGTTATTTAAACTCCGGAAGTAATTTTGAATACAATTCCAATGCTCCTGCTAAACCGGCACAAAACAATACACCTAAAATGCAATTCATTGAGATCGAAATTTCAGAACTCAGTGCAGAGTTTGTAATTAAAACCACGTATTCAATTCCCTCCGATTCCAAGCCCTATATCGTTGATGTAACAGAATACAAATTACCTGCAACCTATCAGCATTTCAGCGCACCGAAACTTGACCGTGATGCATTTCTCCTTGCACGGATCACAGGTTGGGAGGATCTTGATCTCGTGGAAGGCCCTGCAAATATTTACTATGGCGGAACGTATGTGGGACAATCCTATATCAATACACGAAGCGCAGATGATACACTTGATCTTTCTTTGGGAAGAGATAACAAAGTGCTAGTAACCCGCACAAAAGTGAAAGATTTCAGCAACAGAAAATTGCTCGGGAATACGACAAAGGAAACCTTCGCTTACGAAATGATGGTTAAGAATAACCGCAAGACGGCCGTTCAGATAGAAGTGCAGGATCAACTTCCTGTATCCACACAAAGCGACATTATTGTAGAAGCTCTTGAGACTTCGAAAGCGGAATACGATGCAAAAACCGGTAAGCTGGTTTGGACTTATACACTTCAGCCCGGTGAAATAAAGAAGATAGAATTATCGTTCTCTGTTAAATACCCTAAAAATAGCAAGATCAATTACCAGAAAATGAGATCGCAGAATGTGAGATTCCTGTAATTAAGCTTGTAAGGATTAGGATAAAAGGCGGTTATGCAGAAGAAAAATTACTACCTCGTTCTGAATGTAAAAACGACAGCAACTGCTGAAGAGATCAAAGCGGCCTACCGTACCCTTGCGAAAAAATTTCACCCGGATAAAAACCAGGGAAATAAAAGTTCTGAAGAATATTTTAAATTAATTCAGGAAGCGTATGCGGTGCTTTCTGATCCTGAAAAAAAACGGAAGTTTGATCTGTCGTTTTTAAATTACACCTCCGGCAGCAGCCAGAAAACATACACTCAATATACCGGGAATGCCTACCAGTACGCACAGCAACAAGCGTACAATCAGCAGAATCAGGCAAAACAGAGTTACCGAAAAAAACAACCATCCAAACCAGATCAGTCGGAGAAGTACGGAATTCTCATCAGCATCGGGATAGCGATGATTCTCTTGTATGCGATCATTTCTTTTTCTTCGGAAAAAACCATGTCACCTTCCCGGTCAGAAATTCTGCGGAAGGACAGTGTTAAAAAACTTCAGCCGGAAGAAGAGATCGGAAAATTTGATTCGCCTTATTCCATGTTCTTTGGTGAAGAAGTGTATGAAGTAAGCAGCAAAAATAATATAGTGATCAACAACAGCCATGAATCCGAAGCAGTGGTTTGTCTGGTTGAAAACAAGCCCCCATTCAAGACGATCCGCAATCAATACATGAATTTCGGAACATCGTTTAAATTCAACAACATTCCCGATGGAAGTTATTTTCTGAAAATTTATTTCGGGCGTGAATGGAAAAAAGGAAAGACATTGCTTACAACAACCATTACCGGAGGATTCTCAAACGATATCGCTTTTGCGAAATTGAATACCGGGAAAGATGCATTTATTATGAAGCAGGGAAAGGTGGGGAACAGTACAGTTTACTCATCGTATGAGATTGATATTTATCCGTATAAAATTCCTGTGGAGAATGTAATTACTGGTGAGGAGTTTTTTGATTAAATTATCTACGAATACGAATTTTTACGAATTTACGAATCCAGAGTTTGAAATTCGAACTTTAAACTTTGAACCTTCTTTGAACTTTCCTTCTTTTAACTTTTAAGCATTCTGGCTTTAGAAACAATGCTGCAGGTAAAACGGCTGATGCAAGTCAGATCACCGGCTTCATTATAGATCCTGATTTCCCAAATATGATTCATTCCTTTAATATGAACCGGCTTGCAGATTCCGGTAACAGTTCCTTCCCGAACCGCTTTGATGTGATTGGCATTGATTTCAATCCCCACTCCGATAAAAAGTTCAGGATTTACCACCAGCCAGGAAGCGATACTTCCCAAAGTTTCCGCCAGGGCAACGGAGGCGCCGCCATGTAAGAGTCCGAAGGGTTGTTTGGTGCGCCCGTCAACAGGCATAGTGGCTTTTATAAAATCGTTCCCGATCTCTGTCACTCTGATATTCAGAGATTCTGCAAGGGTATTTGCATTCATCCAGTCCAGATCGGTAACTACGGGATTGCCGTACCAAATTTTCTTTTCTTCCATGGAATATTATAAAATTGAAAGCCCTAAATTAAGAATTCCACCGAATCAGGGCTTTATACACGATATTATGCCCAACTTAACAATAAAATCACTACTTTTGCACCTCTTTAAAATCAAAAAGCTATTTGTTATCGGTTATCAGATTAATTCGATTTCAATACTGAAAACCATTAACCAAGAACGATTAACAACATCACAATGAAAAACATTAGAAACATCGCAATCATTGCCCACGTCGATCACGGAAAGACCACATTGGTTGACAAAATCCTGCATACCGGAAAACTTTTCCGTGAAAACCAGGAATCAGGAGAATTGATCCTTGATAACAATGACCTTGAGCGTGAACGTGGAATTACCATTTTAGCAAAGAACGTATCTGTAAGATATAAAGGAACAAAGATCAATATCATTGATACTCCCGGCCACGCGGATTTCGGGGGTGAGGTTGAACGTGTTTTGAACATGGCCGATGGTGTGGTATTGCTGGTAGATGCATTTGAAGGTGCAATGCCTCAGACCCGTTTCGTTACTCAGAAAGCACTTGCTCAGGGAAAACGCGTTGTACTTGTGATCAACAAAGTAGATAAGCCGAATTGCCGTCCTGACGAAGTTCATGACCAGGTATTCGACCTTTTCTTCAACCTTGATGCAACAGAAGCACAATTGGATTTCAAAACGGTATACGGTTCTTCCAAACAGGGCTGGATGGGTCCGGACTGGAAAAATCCAACTGAAGATATCACTTATTTATTGGATACGATCATTGAGTTTTTCCCTGAAGCACCAAGACAGGAAGGAACTTTGCAAATGCAGATCACTTCCCTGGATTATTCCTCTTTCGTAGGAAGGATCGCTGTTGGACGTGTACACCGTGGAGCAATTAAAGAAAACATGCCGGTATCATTGGTAAAACGTGATGGCTCTATTGTTAAATCACGAATCAAAGAACTTTTCACATTCGAAGGACTTGGTAAAGCAAAATCCACCGAATCAATTAATTCAGGAGAGATCGTTGCGATCACCGGTATTGATGGATTTGAAATCGGTGATACGATTGCTGATTTTGAAAATCCGGAAGGCTTAACACCTATCGCTATTGATGAGCCTACAATGAATATGTTGTTTTGTATCAACAACTCCCCTTTCTTCGGTAAAGAAGGAAAATTTGTTACTTCCCGCCACTTACGTGACCGTTTGTTCAAGGAGCTTGAAAAAAATCTTGCACTGCGTGTTGAAGAAACAGCATCCGCCGATTCATATCTTGTTTTCGGTCGTGGTATTCTTCACTTGTCGGTTCTTATTGAAACGATGCGTCGTGAAGGATATGAATTACAGGTTGGTCAGCCACAGGTAATCATCAAGGAAATTGACGGAGTGAAATGTGAGCCGATAGAATATTTAACAGTTGATGTTCCTGAAGAATCTGCCGGTAAAGTTATTGAATATGTTAGTCAGCGTAAAGGCGACATGCTTTTAATGGAACCAAAAGGTGACTTGCAGCATTTGGAATTTGAGATCCCTTCCCGCGGAATCATCGGGTTGCGTAATAACATCCTTACTGCAACTGCAGGTGAGGCAATCATGGCACATCGCTTTAAAGCATTCGAACCATGGAAGGGCCCGATCCCAAGCCGTAACAACGGAGTATTGATATCAGGTGAATTAGGAACTGCAATCGCTTATTCGATTGATAAATTACAGGACAGAGGTAAGTTCTTTGTTGATCCGGGTGAGCCAATTTATTTAGGCCAGGTGATTGGTGAGAATAACCGCCAGGATGATATCGTGGTGAACATTACAAAAGAGAAAAAATTATCGAACATGCGTGCTTCAGGTACGGATGATAAAATGAGAATTGCGCCAAAAGTGAATTTCTCTTTGGAGGAAGCAATGGAATACATTCAGATCGATGAGTATGTGGAAGTAACTCCGGGTTCTATCAGGATGCGTAAAGTGATCCTTGATGAAACAGAACGTAAGAGACAGGAGAAGAAAGTTTATTCTTAAGATGTTGTTCTAAAATAAATAAGCCCCTTGTGAAAACGAGGGGCTTTTTTTATTCCGTTATTTTGTTTGTTCTTTTTCTCAGCCACATAAATCCAAGTGTGGTAAATAAGCCGAACCCGATCAGGAATATAAACAATGCATCAAAGCCATAACGACCTGCGATACCGAGTCCAAGAACCGGTGCAACAATATTGGCAAGACCATATGCGATAGAATATAAAGCCGAGTATTGTCCCTGACGTTCCTTTCCTCCTCTCGATAAAGAGTAGTTCATCATGAAAGGCATCGCAAAGATCTCTGACATGGTAATTATGAGGGTATAGATCAAAGCCATGAGCATCATGCAATTTCCATAAAGTAAAAACGCAAAGGCAAATGGCACACACAAGACACCGCGGATGATCCACCTGAACCCATCCTGCTTTTTCTTTTCGATAAACATCACCAGAGGCATTTCAATAAGCACAACCAGCAATCCGTTCAATCCGAGCAAGAGTCCGATCGTATCTTCATGGTAATGACAAACAGTTGCAAAATACTGAGGCACACTTGCGAAAAGCTGAAAGAAGCAGATCCCGTAAAATGAAACAAGTAGTATAAAGAACAGGTAAGGCAGATCTTTGTATGCGGAGATCGAGTTTTGATTCATTAAATCAGAATTCTTCTCCTCCTTTATTTTTTCCGGACGGGGAAGATAAATGAACAACATGGCTGCAGCGGCAAAACCTGAGCAGGCATCGATCACAAACAACCATTTATATCCAAGATACAATGCAATGAATCCTCCGGCTGCAGGACCAATTGAAAAACCGAGATTGATCGCCAGCCTCACTAGGGAAAGAGATCGTGTTCGGTTCTCCGGAATACTATAGGCTGCGATTGCTTTGGAATTAGCAGGACGAAACATATCTGCCGTTAAAGCATATAGGAAGATCACGAGCCCGATCATTACCGGCGATTCAACAATTAAAAGAAACAACAAAATGAGTCCACTGGAAATAAGCGAGACAACCATGATGTCGAAAAAGTTTCTTCTATCGGTCAGCCAGCCACCTGCATAAGATCCTAAGACACTACCGATTCCGTAAAAGCTGAGGACAAGTCCGGCCTGAGGAATGCTGAAGTGCAGATCTTTGGTTAGGTAAAGAGAGGTGAATAACAGAACCATTGAACCGCTTCTATTGATGAACATCGAGATGGATAAGATCCAGATGTTCCTCTGAATAGAAGAAAAGGAATCGCGGTACAGGTTGAATAAAGAAAACATTGGTTTTAAAAAATTGAAATTTATGGTTTTAAAAGAATCCTGTTATAATGAAAGAAGGCCCTGCAAAATTATGCAGGGCCTTCCATTATTAATAAAGTTTGAGAATTAAGCGTTTGGTTTTGCTCCTTCTTTCCCTTTTAATGTTTTTCCTGCATCGATCATCAGCTGTGTACCTTTTTCTGAGAAACGCTCCTCTTTTATATCCTCAATCAGGTAAGAAGCAGTTCCAACCTTTTGGATCATATAAAAATGAAACTCCGGTTCTGTGATCTCGGATTCCCAGAATAACATGGTTGGCTCCTCTTTCACATAACGTTTGAATTTATTTACATCATTTCCTGCGATATCACTTTTCATCAAAGCAACATCTCCTTCGCTTTCAGAAATAGAGATCTGGAAATCTTTTCCAACTTTTATCTCAGTTGCTCCCCAACTTTGTTCTACCATTTCCATTTTCCCTTTAGTGGAATCAGGAACCATAATAGATAATGGTGTTCCGTTGATACTCAGGTTAACTTCCATCATTCCCGGTAAGGAAGCTGAAGTGTCTTCTGATTTTCCGCCACATGATGCAAAGAACAGGATGGCTGGTGCTGCTAATAGTATAAGTGCTTTTTTCATACGATTTGTTTGTTTTTGTTTGCTTCCACAAATATACTTTATATAATAGAGGTACCAAATCTATCTTTCAAGAAAGAATTAACAAGGGATTCTCCTCCTCTATTTATTCAATACATTCGTTTCCATGAAACTCAGCTGGCAACCACACACCCTATATTTTAAACGTCCTTTCAAAATTGCGCATGGTATGCGTACATCCACTCCTGTCGTAATAATAAAACTTGAGCATGAAGGAATCTGCGGATATGGAGAAGCGAGTATGCCTCCCTATCTTGGAGAAAGCCATGAAACAGTGATGGCATTTCTTGAGCAATGTAAACCGATGATTGAGGAGATCAAAGATCCCGGTGCTATTGCCGAGATTATAGCACAGCTTGATAAGATCGCCAAAGGGAATACTGCTGCGAAAGCATCCATTGATATTGCCTTGCATGATCTGAAAGGGAAGATGGACAATCAACCCTGCTGGAAACTATTCGGCGCTGAGAAAGAAGATGCTCCTTTTACAACCTTCACGATCGGCATTGATGAGCCTGAAGTGATCATAGAAAAACTGAAAGAGGCAACTTCTTTTAAAACACTCAAGATAAAGTTGGATGGTGAACATGACCGTTTACTGATCGACACGATACGAAGTGTTACCAATCAACCCATCGCTGTGGATGTAAACCAGGGATGGAAGAGTAAGGAGCATGCATTGAAGATGATCGAATGGCTTGCTGGTAAGAATGTATTGTTTATTGAGCAGCCTTTACCAAAAGAAGATCATGACAGTGCGAACTGGTTATACATGCGAAGTCCTCTTCCGATTTTTGGTGATGAGAGCATTCAGCGTTATGATGATATCGATAGAACGAAAGATTGTTTTCATGGAATCAATATTAAGTTAATGAAATGTACCGGAATGTATGAAGCACACAGAATGATCCGTCGCGCAAGAGAACTTGAGTTGAAAATCCTTATCGGATGTATGAGTGAAACAAGCTGTGCAATTTCTGCAGCATCACAATTGAGTCCTTTGGTTGATTATGCAGATCTGGATGGAGCGTTGCTTGTGAAAAATGATCTCTTTGAGGGAACAGAAATCATCAAGGGGAAAATCACATTAAGTGAAAGATGCGGGAATGGGGCTATTCAGAGGGGAGAAGGAGTTTTGTAATCGGGAGTAGGGAAAATAAAGGCAAAAAAAAAAGGCTCTTGCGAGCCTTTTTTCTTACTTTTTCTTTTTTGCTGCTTTTTTAGCTGCTTTTTTTGGAGCTGCTTTTTTTGCTGCTTTTTTAGCTGCTTTTTTTGGAGCTGCTTTCTTAGCAGCTTTTTTTGGAGCTGCTTTTTTTGCTACTTTTTTTGCCATGGTTTTTTTGGTTATTAAATTATTTGATACGAAGTAAGAAAAATTATTAACACAAAAAAAATAAATGGGGTTTATTTTATTAACATCTAAATGTTGATATTGTTAATATCGTTAAGACCTCTTCTTTTTTGATAAGCATGTTTTCATTCTCTTTTTTTATAATCACTCTAAATTTTTATTTCAAGTAAAATTATCGATGCTTCGCAACATACAATAGATACTATCTATTCAAGAGCTTCATAAAATTTCAATGAACTGTTATTCGTTTGTAATGTTGTATGCAATGTATAATTTTTTTCGCTTCATTTGACTCTTTATTCAACCTGGTTTTAAAAAATGATGAACGAAAAATAATTTCAGATTTAAAGAGCAAAACAGAAAATCACTCTTTTATTTCACTCTTTCAAGCAAAGCCATGTAAAATCCATCAGCATGATGAATGTCCGGAGAGTATCTTTTTTCACCAAGAAAATTCCACTTATCACCATTCAATTCAAGAAACCACTTCACCTGATCTTCACCTTCACTTGGTAATATGCTGCATGTTGCATACACCATTTTACCTCCTGCTTTCGTGATCTCTGAAAATGATGTCAGGATCTCACGCTGGATCTTCTTCACTCTTTCAAGTTCTTCTACATTCAGTTTCCACTTACTATCCGGGTTCCTTCTTAATACACCCAGGCCTGAGCAGGGAACATCAAGTAACAATCTGTCAGCAGTATTCTTTAATCTCTTTACTACTTTGGACGAATCAATGAGCCTTGTCTCCACGATCTTCACATCCGCTCTCGCTGCTCTCTTTTTCAATTCCTGCAGTTTTCGATCCTTTACATCAAGTGCAATGATCCTTCCTTTGTTTTTCATTAAAGCAGCAAGGTGCAATGTTTTTCCTCCGGCACCGGCACAACCATCAACTACTCTCATACCCGGCTGAACGTTCAGGAATTCTGAAACCATCTGAGAAGATGCATCCTGAACTTCAAACAATCCTTTATGAAACGCTTCTGTGCGGAATACATTTCTCTGGAATTTCAATTCAATCGCATCAGGTGACCATGAGATCAAAGAAGTATCCGTAATCTTCTCTTCTTCCAAGGCGGTTTGTAATTCCTTCGGTGTTGTCTTCAATGTATTTGCACGCAATACAGTTGTCGGACGCTGGTTCAATGCTCTGATCACTTTGTCCCAATCTTTCCCTAATTCTTTTTCACCCATCTGATCCAACCAATCAGGAACCGATTCACGGATCTTACGGATCTTATGGAATTTTTCAAGCTGAGAGATCACCTTCTTTTCATTCAATCCTTTGAAGTAAGTACTTGGAGGAAGATCATATCCGTCGAAAACCAGGTATGTACCCAGGATCATCCACAGACTTTTGTCAGTGAGTTTTCCTTCTTCTACTCCGGCAGCAACTAATAGAAGCCTCCAGTTACGGACCATATCATAGGTTACATCTGAAACGAAACCTCTTTCTTTTACATCCCAGTACTTATTCGCTCTCATTACTTTTTCAATCGCCTTATCTGCATATTCGTTTTTTTCGAAAATGTCCTTTAAAGCAGTAAAGATTGCTTTGATATGAAAGGTGTGATGTTTTAAATAAAATTCTTTGGCCATAGCTTTATGACAGCACTTGCTGCTTTTGATTTTTAACTCTTGTAAAATTACTCATTTCCTGCCAGAACGAAGGAAGAACTTTCCGAAGCAGGGTTTTTCTAAATCATCAATCATCAGTATATTTGCCGCATGACTGATACCACCATCTATCTGGGTACTTTTCCGATCCATGAACCAATGACCGCCTTCACGGATCTGATCATTACTTTCTTCGGACTGCTGTTTTTTTATCGTCTTCGCAAAGCTAGTTCGGATATCACCACCAGGAGTTGGAGCATTTTCTTTCTGCTTATCGGGATCTCAACTTTTTTCGGAGCCTGTGCACACGGATTTTTCGCGGTTCATGATGGATGGGAGTATAAATCTGTTTGGCTGCCTATGCAAATCATCAATGCGGTTTCCCTATACTATGCACAACAGGCTACTTTGCATTCCGTTCTCAATCATTCACCTTCCCGCAACATCTGGAAATGGAGTTACATTATTCAACTCCTTATATATATAGTGTGTCTGATGATCTTTCAGAAATACATCGTTACGATCATTGAAAATGCAATAACCCTCATTCCGATCATGATCCTGCATTACCGAACCAAAGAAAAGGTTGCCGGAAGCAGAATGATTGCCAATGGGATTACAGTTTCGTTTATAACGGCGGTCATACATGGAACGAAGCTTTCCCTACATGCCTACTTTAACTTCAATGATCTTGCGCATGTTTTTATTTTTATAACGCTTTGGATGATGTATTCGGGAGCAAAGAAGAATGCTATTTCCTGATGAGCGAGCGGAATTCCTTTCCGATTCCGATAAAGGTCTGGTGATTGAGCGGGAACTCAAAGAACACATGCAGCATACTCAGAAGAAACAAGGCATAAAAACCGATCTCATAACTGAAGACATACAATACAACGGACAGGATCCACAATAGAATGATCATGCCCATTCTTTTCCTTGACACCTCATTCCATTTGATTACGGTTGTTTTGGAAAACCAATTGAGGTAATGATAGGTATAAGCGAAAGCTATAAATCGCATGATCGCTACCGCAGGGACACTCTTATATAAGGTATCATCAAGTGCAAGTGATC
This sequence comes from Bacteroidota bacterium, assembly GCA_030855265.1. Taxonomy (GTDB): domain Bacteria; phylum Bacteroidota; class Bacteroidia; order 2-12-FULL-35-15; family 2-12-FULL-35-15; genus 2-12-FULL-35-15. The sequence goes on from JALYRR010000039.1 coordinate 19,118, forward strand.
CGTAACCAAACAACTCATGCAGAGAAGTATTCAATAAACGGAAATAAGAATATGCGTTTTTTCCATAATCACTTACCGCGACATAGCTTTCGGGTGTATAGACAAAAAACAAAACAGCACAGCACACAAAAACCACCAGCGACAAAATACCGGATACACTCCGGGAGCGAAGAGCACCATAAAGAATAAAGGCGCCGGTAAAAATAAACACATGGATGATGGTGGGAAGCCAGATTCCGAATAAAAGAAAGCCTGTGTCCGGATAGTGGTTGAGATTTAACATCACTGAAACTACGAAAGTAGCCGCGATCAAAAAGATCTTGATTCCGATCTTGTCCACAAACAAAATAATCAGGGCATAAATAAATCCTGAAAAAAGCAGGCTGCCCATAAAGGCATTGATCTTTGAATGCTGATTAAACATTCCGATCGTAATAATGCACACCAGGGCGACAAAGATCCAGATATCGGTTCGGGAACGGATAAAATAATTTTTTTTCTCCAGCCAGGAGATCTCTGTAAGATAATGCAGCGGGCCAAGAAATGCATAAGAGAACAAAAAGACTTCGAAAGGAAGAATGTAAGAAGCGATAACACTTATAAGCATTAGCCCGATGTTCAGATAATTAATACCTGCGGGTGAAGTCATTTTTGAAATTAGTCCCGGGGTCATAAATTATTGTTCTAAGAAGATCCGGTCAGTACCATCAAAAAATGGTGATTGCACTGAAACTATTTTTAATGGGATCACTGAGGTAACTTTTACTGCATGATCCGTGTTTTTCGGAATGAAGATCATATCACCCTTCTTTATGGAGGTCATTTTGTCGCCGAGCAACATCTCAGCGCTACCTTCAAGAACATATACATTTTCTGTATGAAAGGCGTGCTTGTGCTTTCGGACTTCCTTTTTTACAAAGATGACAAAGCTTGTGCTCAATGAATCAGAGGCGAGAGTACGGGTATAAATATTATCGAATTCTTTTGGTGCCTTAATAGTACCGAGCGACTGATGCTGACCTTGCACAAGGAAAGGGAATGAAAGAATGAAGCAAAGGAATATTTTTTTCATGCAGAAGTCTTGATACAAATATATATCAAATTGCCTTTAAGCTAATAGGATAATTTTGCAACATGTTCTATATTTGATATGATGAAATATACCCTCTGTTTCTTTTTGCTGAGCTGGCACTTTCTCTCCGCCTTTTCTCAGGATGCTCATTTTTCACAGCATCACCATTCCCGACTAACAACTAATCCTGCCTTTACCGGCTCAGACAGTACTCTGGTACTTGCGTTCAACTACAGAAATCAATGGCCAAAAATATCTCCATACCACACGTTTAATTTTTTCGCAGACAAGTATATCAGAATTCTCAGATCGGGGATCGGATTAAATTATGTGAACGATAACATGATGGATGGGGCTTACAAGAAGACGCGGCTGGAAATAAATTTTGCCCCTCATTTCGAAGTTTTTAAGCATAAGCTTGTTATTCAACCCGGATTTCAATTTGCCTATCAGAGGAACCGACTTGATTGGAGCAAACTTACCTTTGGAGATATGATCGATGAAAGAAGAGGTTTTGTTTATAGCACAAATGATGTCCCGGGACAATCAACCAGATCCCTTATTGATTTTTCAGCCGGCATTCTACTTTATACGGATCATTATTTCGGAGGAATTGCTGCTCATCATTTAACACAACCGGATGAAGGATTGATCGGCCCAAGCAAACTACCGTTAAAGTTAACGATCCACGGCGGCGCCAATTTATGGATGAAGACAGATAGCACAAAGAAATTTATTCTTTCACCAACCATCCTTTATATGCAGCAGCAGGATTTCAGCATGCTCTTACCGGGCATCACAGCCAAGTATAAAAAGGTTTCATTGGGAATCAGCTACCGAAGTGAAGATGCATTTATTGCCACTCTTGCATTTCAGAGTCGCTTTTTTA
>JALYRR010000040.1:0-3214 GCA_030855265.1 Bacteroidota bacterium
AAGCTAGGCATTGAGCGCAAAAGCCAAGAACCTTTTTTTTAAAGGTTCGCCGTAAAAGACTTTTTTTTCATTTAGTTTATTCCTGCCAAACCATGACACAGGGCAAAGTGTTTACGTTCTTTATAACATACGTAAACACACGCCACACTTTGTAACACAAAAAAATCTTGATTTGTGCTTAAAGTACTGATATATACTACCGTTATACCTGTTGAAAACTTTGTTCATAACTGAATCGGACAAAACGGCGACTTTTTGCCTTTTTGAATACATTTGTCCCATCAAGTCCCAACGTTCTTTAAATACCGACCCGACAAACTGACATATTAAAAACACCCGACTTGACAATATGACAGTATTTAATTTATCCATTGCAATGTAATATCGGAACCGGACAAACTGACTGAAATAGTAAGATGTTTCAAGTTTTGCAACTTATTGGTAATCATGATTTTAATTATATGTCCTATAATTAATATTATGTTAAGTAGTATTTAGCTGTTAATCAAATAGTTTCCCTTTCGTCGCCTTCCTTCTTAAAAACAACTACCTACTAATTTTAAGGAAAAATGAATTTCTCAATCAGGGATTAAACCGTCCTTTTAATTGCACATTGTTATTTAGGAATTTTAAATGAACTCCCTCAGAAATCAACCTGGCTATCCTTCTTCTCAATTTTATTGAAAAAATATCAGATTGGCACAAATTTTCGAGTCTAAAACTGAACTACAAAATCATAATTATGAGCGACGAAAAACGAATTTTAATAGACGAATATTTGAATTGTGCTGCTTTGTGCCACTACAGTTCTTTTCTCTGCTTAACCAATGATGACATTATTAAAATGCACAAATGTATCCAGTATAACATTGAATGTGCTTCTCTATGTGTCACAGCAGCCCAGTTACTAAGTATAGGAAGTGAAAATACAAGGCAGACTTTAGAGTTATGTGCAAATGCCTGTGTAGTTTGCGCCAATGAATGTTCTAAGTATAAAGTCGATCATCTTCAGGCTTGTGCAGAAGCTTGCTGGAAATGCGCAAGTGTCAATGCAGCTGCTTAATAGAACGCATTAATCAAGATTGATTTTTTAAAAAATAAAACAAAAAAGAGGATCAATTTGACCCTCTTTTTCCTGTATATATACTTTATAAATTAGTTTCCTTTAATCTTTTCGCCCATTTCTTTAGCCTTATCCATCATCTGTAACCTTGCATAGATCTGCTTTAAAGCGATCATAGCTCCTTTATCCTTCGGATTGATCTGGTGAGCTTTCTCTAATACAGGCATTGCTTTGGAAAATTCTGCGGAAGCCTTTTCGTTTTCGGCAGCATATTTTGCATTGTCTGTAATCTTATCTGCCACTTTTGCGATAGCTACTCCGTGGTTATTGTAAAGAACTCCCAGGTTGTACAAGGCATCAAAATAATCCGGTTTCAATTCAATTGCTTTCTTGTAATCAGCTTCTGCCAACTTTAGTTTTTCTTCGTAATCCTTAGGCTTTTCCAGATCTTTACCTGCATTGTCCTTCGGATTTGCCATGTTATCATACATGTTCCCTCTAACTAGATATAAATTAGCATCTGCGGGTTTAGCCTGAATTGCCAGAGTTAAATTCTTCATGGCTTCTTCACTCCTGTTTGATTTTAGGAAAAAATTGGTTTCAGTGATCAGCATATTGATATCATTCGGATAAGCTGCACGACCTTTTTTCAAATAATCCATTCCTCCGGCAGTATCCTTAGACATCAAATAGACATTAACCAGGGATGCATACGTGTTGCCTTTTCCTTGTTTTCCTTCGATCATTTTTGCATAAAACTGCTTTGCCTTTTCATAGTTTTCGCTGCGCTCCGCTGTTAAAGCCATGTTGTAAAGGAGATTGGTATCTTTTGAACCGCCAATTTCATAGGCTTTTTCAAAGGATGCCATGGATTCAGCATACTTTTTATTGTTGTAATCGTAAGAAGCCTTGTTATTATAGAATACAGAGATCCTGTTAATTCCATCAGTAATTTCTGCTGTGTAAATGGATTTGTCATCCAGGGATTTGGCTTTCATATAAGCCTGATATGCGATTTCTAACTCAGCAGTTCCGGTATTTTGGTATCCCACAGCTTCTTTTTTCTTTGGATCTGTAATCGAAGGATCTTTTTCGATCTGCGTACGTAGGTTGTTTTCAAAAATCGCCACATAGATATGACCTTTTATGTTTTGTGTTTTTGCTTTATCCTTAGTATCAGGGTGTTCTGAAGCCAAATCAACATTTTCCTTCGCACGGCTAATTGATTCTTTGTCTTTGGATTCAGAAAAATCCTTGTAATACTTGATTGAATTAACAAGTTTGGCCTGCTGTGAAAACCCTGCAAATGCGGGCAAAACAGCTAATAATAGGATCGCAGTCTTTTTCATAAATGATTATTTGAGTTTTTTATTTGTCGTCAGCGCTGTTATCAACTTCAGTGCCATCGGTTCCTGTTTCATCTGTAGACGCAGAATCCGCGGAATTTTCATAAGTTTCATCCGAATCTTTTACCAGGTCGGCCACTTCTTCCTCCACATCTACTTTAGTAACGGCGGCAATTTCATCCGTTTCTTTGAGGTTGATCAAACGGACTCCTTGTGTAGCTCTGCCGATAACACGCAGCTCAGCAACAGCAAGGCGGATGATAATTCCGGACTTATTAATGATCATCAGATCATCTTTATCCGTTACATTTTTGATTGCGATCAGGTTACCGGTCTTCTCTGTAATATTGATTGTTTTAACACCCTTTCCTCCGCGGTTGGTTACACGGTATTCTTCAATATCTGAACGTTTACCATATCCTTTTTCTGAAACAACCATTACATTGCTGGTAGAATCCGGCATGGCGATCATTCCGATCACTTCATTTCCTTTTTCATCTCCCAGGTTGATTCCACGAACTCCGGAAGCATTTCTTCCCATAGGGCGCACTCCGGATTCATTGAAACGAACCACTTTTCCTCCTTTGGAAGCAAGCATGATTTCATTGGTACCATTTGTCAATAACACTTCAAGAAGAGTATCGCCATCACGAACAGTAATTGCATTGATACCATTTTGGCGCGGACGGGAATAAGCCTCAAGAGTTGTTTTCTTGATGATCCCGTTTTTAGTACACATAATAATAAAGTTATTATTAATGTATTCCTCATCCATTAGGTTTTTAACATTGATATAGGCTTTAAC
>JALYRR010000040.1:3224-21040 GCA_030855265.1 Bacteroidota bacterium
ACCTTATCATCTGAAGGAATATTGATCAGATTCTGAATTGCACGTCCTTTAGACGTTCTGCTTCCTTCCGGAACTTCGAAAGCTCTCATCCAGAAACAACGGCCTTGTTCAGTAAATAACAATAGATAATTATGAGTAGATGCTACAAATAGATGTTCAATGAAATCCTCATCCCTGGTTGTGCTTCCTTTTGCTCCTTTTCCACCACGGCTTTGCGTGCGGTATTCGTTAAGCAGCGTACGCTTAATATAACCCATGTGAGAGATGGTAATTACCACATCCTCGTCAGCGATCATGTCTTCAATTTTGAAATCTCCGGCAGCGTAAACAATTTCTGTCTTACGGCCATCACCATATTTCTGAAGAATCTCGCGAAGTTCATCCTTAATGATGTCCATTCTCAATCCTTCATTATCCAGAACAGATCTTAAATGCTTAATTAATTCCATCAAAGCATCAAACTCTTCTTTGATCTTATCTCTCTCTAAACCAGTAAGTACACGCAAGCGCATCTCAAGGATTGCTTTAGCCTGAATCTCACTTAATCCGAAGCGGGTAATCAATCCATCCTGAGCTTCTCCCGGTGTTGCTGATTCACGAATAAGTTTGATAACCTCATCCAAATGATCCAGTGCAATCAAGTAACCTTGTAGAATGTGTGCACGTTTTTCAGCCTGAGCCAATTCAAATTTCGTCCTGCGTACAACAACTTCGTGGCGGTGTTCCACAAAATGCACAATCATATCTTTCAGATTCAGCATCATTGGCCTTCCACCAACAAGAGCGATATTGTTTACACTGAAAGAAGTTTGAAGCTCTGTGTATTTATAAAGGTTGTTAAGAACCACATTGGTGATCGCGTCTCTTTTGATTTCATAAACGATTCGCATTCCATCTCTGTCAGACTCATCTCTGATATCAGAAATTCCTTCGATCTTCTTATCATTGATCAGATCTGCCGTTTTGCGGATCATTTCCGCTTTATTGATCTGATAAGGTATTTCATTAACGATAATGCGCTCGCGACCAGCATCTGTAATCTCTACATTGGTTTTTGCACGCATCACGATTCTGCCACGTCCTGTTTCAAAAGCATCCTTTACACCTTCGTAACCGTAAATAATTCCTCCGGTAGGAAAATCAGGAGCTTTAACATATTGCATCAATCCTGCAATGTCAATGTCACGGTTATCAATATAGGCAATGGTTGCATTCAGGATTTCTGTAAGGTTATGAGGCGGCATGTTGGTAGCCATACCTACTGCGATTCCGGAAGCTCCGTTCACCAATAAATTTGGAAAACGTGCAGGAAGTACAGTCGGCTCAGTTAAGCTGTCATCAAAATTAGGACGGAAATCAACGGTGTCTTTTTCAATATCACTCAGCATTTCCTCTGCGATCTTCTTTAGACGCGCTTCAGTATAACGCATCGCTGCCGGACTGTCACCGTCAACTGACCCGAAGTTACCCTGACCGTCAACAAGTGGATAACGCAAACTCCAGTCTTGTGCCATACGAACCATCGCATCATAAACGGAAGTGTCACCATGCGGATGATACTTTCCTAAGACCTCACCAACGATACGGGCAGATTTCTTATGAGGCTTATTCGACATAACTCCAAGATCAAGCATTCCATAAAGAACCCTTCTGTGAACAGGCTTAAGGCCGTCGCGCACATCAGGCAAAGCTCTTGATACAATTACCGACATCGAATAATCGATATAGGCAGTTTTCATTTCCTCTTCAATGTTGATCTGAATGATTTTTTCTCCGGATGCCATAATTTCTTGATATTATTTTTTTATCGGGTTAATTACTCTGTATTTCAGAATAATTGTCATGTATTTTATTTAGCACAATAGTTGCTGAATTGTTTATAAATTCAGGAGTTCGAAGATACTTATTTGGACAGAGTACAGGGGTAAATTAGTATTGAAATTATCAACATATTAACAGTTTTTTTGTTGATAAATAGAAAGCTCCTCTGTTCAGGCTTTGAATTGACATGTTACTTTTGATTTTACTGAAATTGAAGAGCTATAATTCTTCTGAAATTGAACAAAACAGGATAATTTATAGTTATTATTATATAACTTTACAAATAGACAGTTTTTGAGCCTGGCTTGGATCCTTTTTAAATTAATTAATTCAAAGAATTATGGAAGCTAAATTTTCACCAAGAGTAAAAGATGTAATCACTTACAGTCGTGAGGAGGCATTACGTTTAGGACATGATTATATCGGGACCGAACATTTGTTACTTGGTATTATTCGTGAGGGAGAAGGAACTGCTATTCGTTTACTGAAAGCGCTGAGCGTGGATTTGCAGGAATTGCGCAAAACAATTGAGCAGTCGATCGGAACCGGAAACCACAAAGTAAGTAACCTCGCAAATATCCCCCTTGTTAAACAGGCGGAACGTGCATTAAAAATAACTTATCTGGAAGCCAAGCTTTTCAAAAGTGCTGTGATTGGAACAGAACACCTGATCCTTTCCATCTTGAAAGACGAAGACAATGTGGCTACTAAATCTCTTCATAAATTTAAGATTGATTACGATGTTATGAAACATGAACTTGAATTATCCAAGTCTGATCCGAAAGCTGAATTTCCGGGAACACCTCCTGATGATGATGCTGATGAGGACAGCTTCAGTGCAAGCAGCACCAAAAAACCTGTAGATAGTAAATCAAAGACGCCAGTTTTGGATAACTTCGGACGTGATCTTACTAAAGCTGCTGAGGACGGTAAACTTGACCCGATCGTAGGTCGTGAAAAAGAAATTGAAAGAGTTTCTCAAATCCTTTCCAGAAGAAAAAAGAACAATCCTATCCTTATTGGTGAGCCTGGTGTTGGTAAATCTGCCATTGCAGAAGGCCTTGCTTTAAGGATCGTACAACGTAAAGTATCCCGTGTCCTTTTTGGAAAACGTGTCGTTACGCTTGATCTGGCTTCTCTTGTTGCCGGAACAAAATATCGCGGACAATTCGAAGAAAGAATGAAAGCTGTAATGAATGAACTTGAAAAATCTCCGGATGTGATCCTGTTCATTGATGAGATTCACACGATTATCGGTGCGGGTGGTGCTTCCGGATCTCTGGACGCTTCAAATATGTTTAAGCCTGCTCTTGCACGCGGAGAAATTCAATGTATCGGTGCTACCACTCTTGATGAATATCGTCAATATATTGAGAAAGATGGCGCCCTGGAAAGACGCTTTCAAAAGGTGATTGTTGAACCTGCAACTCAGGAAGAAACAATTCAGATCCTTAACAACATCAAATCTAAATACGAAGACCATCACAATGTAACTTATACCGACGAAGCAATTAAAGCTTGTGTCTCCTTAACTGCCCGTTACATTACTGATCGTCACCTTCCTGATAAAGCCATCGATGCGCTGGATGAATCCGGATCTCGTGTTCATATCACAAACATCAACGTTCCTAAAAACATTGTTGATATTGAGCAGAAACTGGAAGAGATCAAGGAAGAAAAAAACAAAGTTGTGCGTTCTCAGAAATATGAAGAAGCTGCACGTCTTCGTGATACAGAAAGAACTTTGCTTGAACAACTTGAGGTCGCTAAAAAGACCTGGGAAGAAGAAAGCAAAACTCATCGTGAAATGGTGAGCGAGGATAATGTAGCTGAAGTGGTTGCGATGATGACAGGTGTTCCTGTTCAACGTATCGCTCAGAACGAAGGAGAAAAGCTCGTCAAAATGGCTGAGCTCCTGCAGGGAAGAGTGATTGGACAGGATGATGCGGTTAAAAAAGTGGTGAAAGCCATTCAACGTAACCGTGCCGGATTAAAAGATCCGAACAAACCTATCGGTTCCTTTATTTTCCTTGGACCTACCGGTGTTGGTAAAACACAGCTTGCCAAGATCCTTTCAAAATACTTATTCGACAATGACGATGCCTTGATCCGTATCGACATGAGTGAATACATGGAGAAATTTGCTGTATCCCGTTTAGTGGGAGCGCCTCCGGGATATGTTGGATATGAAGAAGGTGGACAATTAACTGAAAAAGTTCGCCGCCGTCCATACGCAGTTGTTCTTCTCGATGAGATTGAAAAAGCCCATCCTGATGTATTTAACTTGTTGCTTCAGGCATTGGATGACGGACAAATGACAGATAGTTTAGGTCGTAAGATCGACTTCAAGAATACTATCATTATCATGACTTCTAATATTGGTGCTCGTCAGTTAAAAGATTTTGGTCAGGGTGTAGGCTTTACAACTTCTACCAAAAAAGACAATGAGGATGAACATTCAAAAGGTGTTATTGAAAACGCATTAAAGAAAGCCTTTGCTCCTGAATTCTTAAACAGGATTGATGACGTGGTGATTTTTAATTCTCTTACACGTGATGACATTCACAAGATCATTGACATCGAACTTAACAGTTTATACGGCCGTATCAACGGACTTGGATATACTATTAAAGTTTCTGATGAAGCTAAAGATTTCATTTCCGATAAAGGTTACGATATCCAGTTTGGTGCCCGTCCGTTAAAACGTGCGATCCAGAAATACCTGGAAGATCCTTTGGCAGAAGAAATCATTAAATCAAATCTTTCTGAAGGTGATATCATTGATGTTGATTTTGACAAAGAAAAACAAGAGATCAGAATCAAAGTAAACAAACCGAAAGAATCAAAGAGTAAAAAATCCAAAAAGGAAGAATAAGAAAAATGCCCGCTGCAATCAGCGGGCTTTTTTTATTTTCACTCGATCTGAATAACAATACTATTTTCATTTCTTCATTTTGTTTATGACCGAAATCAAGCACGATCCTTTTGCTTCCTTAAGAATTAAAGATTTTCTTTTTTTTCTGAATACGCGATTCTTCCTTACAATGGCCATACAGATGCAAAGTGTGATCGTTGGATGGCAGATCTATCAGTATACAAAAGACTTTCTGGCACTTGGGATGATTGGCTTGGCTGAAGCGATTCCATTTATCTGTATTTCACTTTTTTCCGGACATGTGGCTGATACTTTCAACCGCAAACACATCATTATTTTGTTTTCCACCTTGTTGATCGGCTGCTCCTCTGCCCTGCTCTATTTTTCATTGAATAATTCGGAGTTCATAACAAGGAACGGGACATATCCGATCTATATCGTTTTTGGTTTCATAGGGATCATCCGCGGTTTTATATCTCCGGCATTCCCTTCTTTCATGTCGCAGCTTGTCCCCCGCTCTCTCTACACAAACACAGCCACCTGGAACAGTACGGTCTGGCACATCGCCTCCATCATCGGCCCTGTAATGGCTGGATTCATTTGCGCGATCAGTTTTTCGACTGCTTATACCGTTAGTATTTTTCTGATCGCAATAGCTGTTATATCTTTTCTTTTTATTGGTTCAAAGCCCCTGCCGGTTAAGGAAAAGAAAGAACCCTTTTTTGAAAGCCTCTCCGCCGGAATCAAATTTGTTTTTAGTAATCAGTTAATTCTTGGTGCTCTTTCTCTGGATCTATTCGCTGTGTTATTCGGAGGTGCTGTAGCCATGCTTCCGGCTTATGCTGATCTCATCCTGAAAGTTGGACCGGTTGAATTAGGTTTTTTGCGTGCTGTTCCGGCTTTCGGTGCAGTAGTCATGGCGCTTCTGATCGCTTACAAGCCCCCTACTAAAAATGCAGGGAGAAATCTTTTTCTTTCAATCGCGGGATTTGGTTTGTCAACGGTTTTGTTTGGAATTTCGAGCAATTATTATTTGTCCTTATTCTTTCTGTTTCTTACCGGTGCTTTCGACAATGTAAGTGTTGTGATCCGTCATACCATTTTGCAACTTTCAACACCTGACCATATGCGTGGAAGAGTTTCGGCTGTAAACAGCATCTTTATTGGCTCATCAAATGAGATCGGGGAATTCGAATCAGGTCTTGCGGCTCATTACATGGGATTAAGAACCTCCGTTGTTTTTGGCGGAATGATGACTATGTTGATCGTGTTTGTTACCTCCCGGATAACTCCAAAATTGCGGAAAATGGATTTGAAAAGCATTGAATAAACATGCTAATGATAAATGAAACTAATTTTTCAAGTTCAAATTAATTGTGAATTAGCAGATACAGACTTGTGCAGGGATAATGAAACTAATATTCAAAAATTAAAATTAGTTCTCTGAATTAAAAGATCCCGACATGCGCCGGGATAAATGAAACTAATTTTTCAAGTAAGCTTGAAAAAAGGTTCATTAAAAAAGCCCCTGACACATTTCGTGAAGGGGCCTAAAAAGAACACAGTCTTTTTATTGTCTCTTTGCGTTAAAGCCAAAAGAGACTCCCATTCTTATTCCATCCTTGCTAGGAACAACATACATATTAACCGGAATGTTCAGCTTGCCTGACTTGAATGTTTTTCCTACAGCCACAATGAATCCGGCTTGTAATTCATTCACACCTCTGCTGTCGAGGCGTTTTTCAATTCGATAAGGATTCAGGTTGACAGCATCTGACCAATCGGAAGCGAGATGCCAGTTGTTTTCAGAATCATAGTATCCGTTTGCTTTTTGAATCAGGCCAAATGTTGGTCCGAACGCGATTTCCCAGCCATGCTTATTATTTCTGAAACCATTCATGATTGTTATGCTCGGGATAAAAACATTTTGATTGAATCCTGAAATGGTTGGCAGGAATTCAAAAAGGGCCTGGTAATTTCCTTCGTTTAGATATTGAACTTCCATCTGATACCCAAACTGAAACATGACCGGATAGGAACCATAGCCTCCTTCTGTTCTTGCGGCCTGAAGTCTTCTTCCTGCTTCACCGCTAAAGTAGGCGAATCCGCTGCGTGGCCCCGAAAGGTTCACACTACTGCGGTCATGGTTATTGGTAGAACTTTCAAAGTTATTTCTCTTGGTCAGATAATTCAATAAGGGTTCGTCAACAGGTTTTTCGAACATCTGCTGAATAGATACTTTTACCATTGATTGTATTTCCTTCGGAAGATTCAGGTATTCATTCACCTGAGTTTTCTCGATGGTGGAAGTTTTCACATCGATCAGGCGGAAGGTGGCTACAACAGTTTCCCCGAGCAGTTCAATACTCCCGGTAAACATTTTTTCGGAATTGATCAAGGTGCCTACTTCTACCAGACATATTTTTCCATAACAATTTCCAATGCTCAGTTTGTTCTTTTCAACAACGTAGGCAACATCATAACGATCCATCACTTCAAACGTATCAAGCTTCTCCAGCTCTATTCTCACCATGTTTCCCATCTGAGGAGGATCAAGGCCCAAACCTTTGGTATCGATATTTAAGACGGTAACACTCGGTTTCGAACTGCTTTTTTTTAGGGTTACTTCCTGTGCGATTCCTAATGATCCGGTGAAAATTAAAAGGATCAGCAAAGACCATTTTCGCACATTCAATAATCCGGAGTAAATAGCGAATGTGTTTTTGGTGTAGCGTTCCAGAGTTGTAAGGTTGAGAAATAGCAGGAGATTTTCAGTTGAGATCTTTCCTGATTCTTCACGTTTTTCGTTTTTTGTTATGTTCTTTTTCATGGGTATGACTTTTAAAATTGATTTAAAATTTATAATGCCCAGCCTAACTTAACCTGGTAAATGAGCTTAGGATAAATCCTTTCCATTTGATCCATTGGATCTTCATGCATGCTAATTTTATTGCTTTCATCCGTTTTAATGTACTGAGCACCCAGACCTACGGCGTAATCAATGGTGAGTCCGTATGTTTTGATGCATTGATAGCCAAGTTTCAAATGCAAGCTGTATACATCGCGCTCAATGAAATAATTGTTTTTTTTATAGTCGCCGGAACCGGGGAAAGCGCTGTTGTCGGCAATGGTTTCTTCTCGCTCTGTTTCCGACTTCTGGAACTGAACCCCTGAAGCAATGTAATAGCCCGCATTTGCCAGGTTTTGAGTTTTATACTGGAAAATGTGTGGCCAGAAAATCAGGATGGCTGGCTGGAAGATCTTCCTTCGGTTAAAATAGTGTTTGACTTCCATCTGTCCCTGAAACCCTTTTGTGTCCTGCAATTGAGAAGTTAAGAATCCTCCATTGCGATCAGGTGACATGAGATAACCAGCATTGAATTCCACCGATTTGTTTTTCTTCAGAAAGATCTCCGCCCCGCAATTAATGTTAACCGCATTAAGGGATAGCATCGGATGTTCAGTAAGCGATGTTTTCAGTATGATCCGTTTGGATTTTAAACTGTCCTGAGCAGTTGAGAACTCCGGATTGCAAATCATTAGAAAAACAATGAATGCAAGAAAAAGAAAGTTCAGTTTTTTCATAGGTTCGGTGATTTAAAGTAAGAGATCGTATTTTTAAAATTATCTATGCAATCTTTCACATCTATTTGAGCTGTCATTGTTACAATCACAGCAATGATGAAAAGAATGATGCAGCACTTAAGTATGGACTTGTATTTTGAAAGGGTTGTGATCTGAGTTTTCATGATTTTGGTTTTTGTACAGAACAAATGTAGTGGGGTTCAAAATCAGAAAGAAACGGCATTCCGCTACGGGTAAGCCTTTTGAAGCAGCGATTGCAAAATCTACGAGTGATCTGGATCACTCGAATGTATATTTTGCATATTTTGCAAATGCTACTTCGGTTTTTATTATAAATTGCGGAAGATTGCAGGGGTCGTTTTTACATATCACTTTAATATTATGGCAAAAAAAACAATTGAATCCGCTCAAATTGTATTGATGCAACGAATTAAAGATGCATTGCCTTCTCACCTTTCCTTAGTTGATGAACTCGCGGATCTGTTGAAAGTTAGCAATGACAGTGCATATCGCAGGATCCGCGGAGAAACAGCGCTCAGCATCGAAGAGATCTCCTCCATCTGCAGGCATTTTAAAATTTCCTTTGATGCATTCATCAATAGCAATGATGACAGTTTTGTGAGTTTCTCTCATCACCGTCTCAACAGCCATGTGAACACCTTTCGGGAATACTTGCAGAGTATAAAAAACGACCTGGATAAACTCCTGATGTTTGATGAAAACAACAGGGAGATCATATTTGCAGCAGAGGATATTCCTGTCTTTCAGCATTTTGCTCATCCTTTTTTAACCGCATTTAAAATCTTCTACTGGAATCGCTCTATTTTAAATGCGAAAGGATTTGAGGATAAAAAGTTTGATATCACTCACGTAGATAAAGACCTGCTGCAAACCGCTTCGGATATTTATGAACGATATTCAAGGATCTCTTCAATAGAGGTTTGGTCCGATGACACAGTTAACAGTACTTTAAAACAAATTGAGTTCTATTGGGATGCAGGTGCTTTTAACAGTAAAGAAGATGCCTTGAAAGTGTGTGAAGAAGCGAACCTGATGTTTATCCGCATCAGTAAGCAGGCAGAAAGAAATATGCAATTGGATTCCAACGGAAAACCTGCTGCATCTGCCAACAATTATTCATTGTATCACAGCGATGTCATGATAGGAAACAATTGTGTGCTTGTTAAAATGGGCGGAATAAAAGGAACATATATTTCTTATCACACCTTTAATGTGATGCTTACCACAAATGTTAATTTTTGCGATGAAACGGATATCTGGTTGAAGAACCTGATCAGCAAGTCGAACCTTATTAGCGGTGTGGCGGAAAAGCAACGCTACCGTTATTTTAAACGCATTGACGATTCTCTAAAAAAGTTGGTTGCCAAAATCGAGAATGATTAAAAAGGAAAAATTGAGTCATGAAGAATTAAAGTCTTTCCTTGAAGAAAAGCTCGATAAATTCAACCGACCTTCCTTCATTGAAAGTGATCCGATATCCATTCCTCATCAGTTCACGAAAAAAGAAGACATAGAGATCTCCGGATTCCTGGCAGCCACAATCGCCTGGGGACAGCGTGTTACCATCATTAACAATGCAAAAAAACTGATCGGACTTATGGATCAGGCTCCTCACGATTTCATTCTGAATGCAAAGGAAAAGGATCTCATAAAACTGGAACATTTTGTTCACAGGACTTTCAATGGTACCGATCTCAAATTTTTCATCCGTTCTCTTCAGAATATTTACCGTCATGAAGGCGGGCTTGAGCAAGCATTTAAAGGTGATGATGCATTTTCATCCATCATGAATTTTCGCGAATTATTCTTTTCAATACCTTATCCTCCACGAAGCGGAAAGCATGTTTCCAACCCTTTGGCAAATTCTTCTGCGAAGCGATTGTGTATGTTTCTGAGGTGGATGATCAGGAAAGACAAGCGTGGTGTTGATTTCGGGATCTGGAGCGTATTGAAGCCTTCCCAGCTGATGTGCCCTTTGGATGTACACTCCGGAAACGTTGCCAGAAAGTTAGGTATACTAATCCGCAGTCAGAACGATTGGAAGGCTGTTGTTGAACTGACGGCATTCCTGAAAACACTCGACTCTAAAGACCCGGTAAAGTATGATATCGCGCT
The DNA here is from genome assembly GCA_030855265.1 of Bacteroidota bacterium. Taxonomy (GTDB): domain Bacteria; phylum Bacteroidota; class Bacteroidia; order 2-12-FULL-35-15; family 2-12-FULL-35-15; genus 2-12-FULL-35-15. Next base: position 13,642 of record JALYRR010000040.1, read on the forward strand.
GTTTGGCTTAGGCGTATTTGAAAAATTCTGATCAGTATTTTTCGTTATAGATTTTCAGCGCAGCGTTATTGTGTTTCTTACGAATGGATTTGAACGTAATAGAGGTTGCTAGTGCTCCTGCGGCAACAAAACCCGCGGCAATCCCGGGTGCATAGGACACGGAGGAATCAAGGGTGCCCGTGGAGGTATTGTAATTGGAGCCCAAAGCATAGCCGGTATAGCCAAGTCCGAAAATGAAAGCCGGGATGGCTACAAAACCGATGTATTGAATCCCTTTCGCTACTTTGGCCTTTTTTACGTGATAGTTTATTTCCCGGTCGTTCATATTCAGAATGATCTTTTGCATTTCTTTTTCCTTCATCCGGTAATTCCCCTGTTTATAAAACGGTCCTTTGCGGTAGATCGGCACATTCAAATCAACAGGTGTATTGTTTACCACAGGTTCAGGCTCCGTTTTCTGCGGAGTTGAAACAATCGTTTCTTTGATACCGTTTTCATATTTCACAGCATCGATCTCATTTTTACGGGAGATGAAAAGCGGACCATCCGGATTGTCGGTTCGTTTGTATTTAATCTCCTCTGAGTTCACCTCTATAACTTTTGCCGGAATCATAGAACCGTCCTTCATATAAAGAGTATCCTGAGCAAGTGCAGAGGTTGAAATGCATAGTAGTGCTATCGAACTAACAAGTAAAATGTGGAGTTTCATAATTTAAATTTTCGCGAAAATTAGACTATTAAGAGCGCATTATGCAAGAAAACGCAATTTATTTCTTTGGCTTTTCAACATTCCATTGCTGTGGCTCATTTCGGACGAGCAATGCTCTTTCTATCTTTCCTGAGCCTTCACATTAAAATTTCATTATATTTGTCCTTTGATGAGCTTTACCTATCCGGCATTCTTAATTGCACTTTCGGCAATAGCCATTCCTGTCATCATCCATCTTTTCAATTTCCGGAAATTCAAAACTGTTTACTTTAGCAATGTGCGCTTTCTGAAAGAAGTTCAGGAGGAAACGCAAGCCAAATCAAAACTGAAACATCTTCTTGTACTTGCTGCAAGGATCCTGGCCATCGCCTTTCTCGTCCTGGCTTTTGCACAGCCCTTTATTCCTGTCGATAACGCTAAAGTAATTACGGGTGATAAAGCCGTAAGCATATTCATTGATAATTCATTCAGTATGGATGCCGTGAATAAAAACGGAACCTTGCTGGAAGATGCTAAAAAGAGGGCAACAGAGATAGTAGCGGCATATAAAGCATCTGACCGTTTTCAATTGCTGACCAATGATTTTGAAGGAAAGCACCAGCGACTAGTTAATAAAGAGGAGTTTTTTGAACTGCTTGATGAAGTAAAGATTAGTCCGGCTACCAGGGATCTTCGGGAAATTGTCAGCCGGCAGACGGACCTTCTAAAACAAAATGAGGCGAAGGTCAGAAATTCCTTTATCCTTTCAGATTTTCAGAAAAGCATCTCAACACTTGAAGCAATTAAGAATGACACAAGCATTCGTTTTCACCTGATCCCCCTGGAGTCAGCCGCCAAAAGCAATGTTTATATTGACACCTGCTGGTTTGAATCACCAGTAAGGCAATTCAGTCAGCTTGAAAAACTTCATGTGAGGATCCGGAACGTATCAGACAAAAATCTTGAAAATAATTCCATCAAACTTTTCATAAACGGGATCCAGAAAACGCCGGCTAGTTTCAGTGTGGAAAATAATTCAGAAACAGAGGTTATACTTTCTTTTTCTTCAAAGGAAGCCGGAATCCAGCATTGCAGTATCGAGCTCAACGATTACCCGGTAACCTTCGATGATAAATTCTATTTCAGCTTTGAAGTGGAGAAGAACATTCCTGTACTTAGCATTAACTCAACAACATCAGAAACTGACCTTTCAGGATCATACATAAATAAGTTGTACGGTGCCGATTCCTTATTCGTTTTGACCAATGCCGAGGAAAACAAACTAGATTATTCAGTCCTTGGAAAAAACAGACTTGTGGTGATGAATGGACTAAAAAGCATATCATCCGGACTTGCACAGGAACTCCGGAAATTCCTTGAAAATGGCGGTAGTATCCTAGTCTTCCCTGGTAAAGATGCAGATCTCCCCTCCTACAAAGAATTCCTGCTGTCGGTAAAATCCAATTTTTATGAGAAGCAGGATACTGTAAATACAAAGGTGGAGAAGATCAATCTTGAGCATCCTGTTTACAACGATGTGTTCGATAAAAAAACATTCAGTGCTTCCAACCTTGATCTGCCAAAAGTTTCTTCTCATTATGTGATGAGCAGGCTAACGAGGAACAATGAGGAATACCTGCTCAGGCTTCAGAATGGAGATGCCTTCCTGAGCAAGTATGATGTAGGGAAAGGTAAATTGTATGTGTGCGCTTCCGGATTAACGGATGAATTCAGCAATTTCGCCAGGCATGGGATCTTTGTTCCGACTTTATATAAAATAGGAATGTATAGTCAGCGAAGCAGTCGGTTGTTTTATATTATCGGTAAAGAAGAGATTATTGAATCGGATATCCGCTTATCCGGAGAGAATGTGTTTCATATAAAAGACCTGAAAAAGGAATTTGATGTGATTCCTGAACATAAAGTTCTGGAGATGAAAACGGCGATTATGATCCATAATCAGGTACAACAAGCCGGCAATTATGAACTGAGTGCCGGTGTCGAAAAACCGACTGGCATTTCTTTCAATTTTAACCGTCTCGAATCCAACCTCAATGCATTTACTCATGATGAACTATCACAAAAGATAGAGCAATTCAACTTATTCAATTTTAATGTTTTATCACTTTCAGAAAATAGTCTCACTAACTCTTTGTCGGAGTTGGATCAGGGGAAAAAGCTCTGGAAGATTTGTCTTGTTTTAGCCTTGCTTTTTTTAGGAGCTGAGGTATTGTTGCTTCGATTTATGAAAGGATAAAGAACTTAGTTTTAAAACGAATAACACAGTCCTATGAACATACTTTTAAGATCTGCACATATTCTTGATCCGGAATCCATCCATCACGGAAAGGTGATGGATATCTTAATAGAGAACGGGTTCATCAGGCAGGTGAAAGCCAAGATCAATCCTGAAAAAAACGTAAAGGTGATAGAAGCCGAAAACCTTTATGTTTCAGTGGGCTGGATGGATATGCAAGCACACTTTTGTGATCCGGGATATGAATTCAAGGAAGATCTGAACAGTGGGATTAAAGCAGCTGCAACCGGAGGATTTACAGGAGTTGCCCTCGTGCCTTCCACCAACCCGCCCATTCATTCAAAAGCAGAAGTTCAATATATAAAGAACAACACAAAGGAAGCGATAGTGGATGTATATCCGATCGGAGCTTTATCACACAAACAAGAAGGGAAAGACATTTCAGAAATGTATGATATGCAAACAGCCGGTGCTGTGGCTTTCTCCGACGATAAGCGACCTGTTGAAAATGCGGGACTTTTGATGCGGGCTCTCCTCTACTCTCAGAATTTCGATGCACTCATCATTACCCACTGTGATGAAAAATCTGTTTCCCTGGATGGAAAAATGAATGAAGGGGAAATGTCGACCAGTTTAGGTTTAAAAGGAATTCCTGCACTTGCAGAGGAGCTGATGATCAACCGGAACATCTACCTTGCAGAATATACCAATGCTCCGATACACATTGCCAATGTATCCACTGGACGCTCTGTAGATCTCATCAGGCAGGCAAAAGCAAGAGGTCTTAGGGTGACTGCATCAGTAAATGCCTACAGCATCGCTCTGGACGATAGCTTGTTGAGCGGGTTCGACAGCAATTACAAACTCAATCCACCTCTAAGGACACGGCCCGACATGGAATCCATCCGAAAAGGAATTTCCGACGGAACCATTGATGTAATTACGAGCGATCATCGTCCTCAGGACATCGAGTCAAAAGCGATCGAGTTTGATCATGCTTCGAATGGGATGATCGGATTGGAAACAGCTTTTGCACTGGCCAACACCCACAAAGGAAGAGTTCGGCTGGAAGCCATCATCAGAGCCATGACAACCGGTCCCAGAACAGTATTGAAACTTGAACAACCAGGTATAAAAGAAGGCGCTGCAGCTAATCTTACCCTCTTTGATCCGGAAGCTGAATGGAAACTGGAGAAGAATAAAATCGTTTCAAGATCAAGCAACACGCCTTTTGTAGGGAACGTCTTCAAAGGAAAGGTGATAGGGATCATTAACAACAAACAACTTCACCTTAATAAATAATGAACAATTAATTGAGTAAGATATAATCATATCCGGATTTTGCGGATTGATATTTTTTTGTAGTTTAGCCCTTGAAAAATTTAAACAATCGTTACTAACCCTTATAATTAAAAAAATGTTTTTAAACCAACGATCATTTGCACTAAAAGGCTCTTTGTTTATTGTCGCCGGAATGCTACTCATTGCATGTGGCAGCGAAACGCCTAAAGATGAAACCGTAGTTGAATCAGTTGATACAACTGCTGCTGTTACTGATGATTCGGAAGAAACCACCTACTCTCTTCCTTCTCCATTACAGATTGCTTCCATTTTCAAAAAGTCAGGTTTAAAATACAAGGACGGAATTACCAGCACCTTTAAGGATCCTGCAAAATATACGACCAACCTGAACAAAGCATTGAACCTTGGTGTTTACAGTGCCGATCTTTCCTACAGTGTTTTGAACAAACAGAACCAGGAAGCAATGAATTACATGAAACTTTGCCGTCAGCTTGCTGATAACCTTGGAATGGGTTCTGTGTTTGAAGAAGCGAACCTTTCTAAACGTTTTGAAAAGAACCTTGGAAACGAAGATTCTCTTGCATATATCATTGCAGAACTTCAAATGGTAACTGATATGTATCTTGATGCGAATGATCAGCAACAGATTACTTCTATCGTTTTCTCCGGAGCCTGGATCGAAAGTATGTACATCGGATCAAAGGTGTATGAAAAAGGGAAAGACAAATCATTGAATAACAAACTTGCCGAGCAAATGACCATCCTGGAAAGTATTGTCAATGCATTAAAAGCGGAAGAGAAAAAAGATGCTGCAATCGGAACATTGGTTGCGGACCTGGAAAGTATCAAAGTAATTTACGATGGACTTGATTCTGTAAAGAATAACACAGAAGCAGCCGACAGTGAGAAGGATCTTACATTAACAGATGAGGAAGTAGCTACATTGACCAAAAAGATCGAAGAGTTGCGTACTAAATTCATAAACGGATAATAGGAAGTTTTCAAAAACAAAACAATAAATTATGAAAAAGGTATTTTATTTAAGTTTAATCGGTTTGGTGTTTGCTTACGGTTTCACCACAATTCAATCGGCTGAAACAGCTGATAAAAAAGCGATCACAGCTTCCTGCAAAAAGAAGATGGAGCCGTACAAGTATGATAGTCAGAAATTCACCAAAATCAACTTCACCAAAAAAGCACAGCAGCTTGAAGTAGAAGTTCCGGTTTTTATTGGTGAAAAATACCGCATTGTTTTTAACACCACTGCATTACCAAAAGCGGTTAAAATCAATGTGTACACCAAGGATAAAGAATCAAAGAAACGCGAAGCCATTTTTAGCAATAAAGATGCAGGAGCAGAAAAGGAACTGGTGTTTGATGTTCCAAGAGTGCGCAAATTGTACATCGACTATGATGTTCCTGCTGATAGTACCAGCCAGAAACTTTCCGGCTACATGGTGTTCATGGTAGGTTACAAATAAACGTAACCAATTGTCAGCATATTCGTATAGCTGATAAATAAAAGTATTATGAAAAACAGAAAAACCTTCATCCTGATACTTACAATGGTTAGTGCCTTTATCAGCACTAACCATTTTGTTTTTGGACAGTGCAAAGCCAAGCAGATCATGAAGAGCTGCAAGCCGAATGTGCCTAAACCCTATAAGTACGACAGCTACGTTGTGAGCGACTTTACTTTTGATGATAAGGAGAAGAAGGTTGAAGTGCAGTTCACTGCTTTTCAGGGTCAAAAATACAGGTTGATCTTCTGCTCTTCCGGTTTTGAAGAGCCGGTAAAAATGAATATCTACGACAAAAGCAACCGCGTAAAAAAAGGAAGAAAAAAAGTGTATGATAATTCTCAGGGAGTAGATAATAATTTCTGGTCCTTTGAGCCTCCCAAGCATGGGAATTATTTTATTGAATATGAGGTTCCGAAAAGTCTCGATGGAAAAGTCAAGACGGGCTGTGTTGTTTTATTGATCGGCTTTGCAGGGAAAGCGGAAGGAGTTGAAGAATAGAACTGATCATGAAAATCCTTTTGTTTTTTAGTATTACCCTTCTCCTGCTTACTTTCAATTCGGCAGCTTTTGCTCAATGCAAGCTTGCCGGGATCATCAATGAGAATAAAATGAAGATCCCAAAACCATTCAAATACGACGGTTTTAATTTATCCAATATCAATTTTGATTCTGAAAATCATAAGATCAGGAGTGAGTTCATGGCTTTTAAAGGCCAGAAGTACAATCTTGTTATTTGTACTTCCGGTTTTGAAGAACAAGTGTCAATCACGGTTCTTGACAAAGACCATTCAAACTTTAAATTGACTGAAAAAATTCTTGGCGGTAAAGAAAACTCTTGGTCCTTTGAGCCGCAAAAAGCAGGCAGTTATACAATTGTTATTGATTTCCCTCCGAGTGAAACGGGTGTTGAACACAAGGAATGTATTGTAATGCTGATAGGTTTCAGTGAAAAGTAATCAGTTGATGATGAGCTTTTGAGTATACTTTTTCTCCCCTGCATTCACTTCAATAAAATAAACCCCTTTCGCATTTTCAGAAATTGAGATTTGCTGATTTAGAGAACTGGAGAATTGCTGTGTGAGAATGCAATTACCGAGAACATCATAAATACAAACAGTTCCGGAAAGAGGCGTTTCAAATTGCAGATTAAACAAACCGGAAGAAGGATTAGGGACGATTTCAACTGACATTTTTTTTGAATGCTCAATTAAAGTAAGCGGTTGTACAGCCCGCCCGATCTGCCAAACTCCCATGTCGGTTCCCGCAAACACGATGCTATCGGAAAGAAATAATGAATGCGTGTTTTGGGTATGTATCAGGCCTGCATTCTGCCAGGTTAAGCCCGAATCTGCAGAGTGAAAAATGCCGTAGTCATCCCGTGCGATCCAAATCTCGTTACCATCCGAAACCAAATCACGTCCATACCCGCTGATATGATCAGGATACAATTCCTGCCAGGTATTAGCATCGTCCACCGAAACTTTTACTGCCCCAAAAAAAGTACTTGCATATATTTTTTCATTCTCCACTGTTAAAGATGTTGCCTGCCATGCTTCCGGCCCCACTGTCCATGTTAATCCGAAATCTGCGGAATGGTAAACTCCTGCACCATGGCGACCTGCATATATC
>JALYRR010000215.1 GCA_030855265.1 Bacteroidota bacterium
ATAAAGCGAAACAATCCATTTCAAAGCTGTTAGAGAAACTAGAGGGAGACCGGATAGGAATTATTGTTTTTGCCGGTGAAGCCTATGTTCAATTGCCAATTACAACCGACTACTCTGCAGCGAAGTTATTCCTTCAAAGTATCGATACCGACATGATCCCAACGCAGGGAACAAACATCGGAGCCGCAATAAGCCTTTCCATGGAGTCGTTCGGGAAGGATGAAGGAAAGAATAAAGCCATTGTAATTTTAACGGATGGAGAAGATAATGAAGCTGAAGGACTTCAGGCAGCTGAATCAGCAGCAGATAAAAATGTAACGATCCATACTATAGGAATGGGTTCTGCAGAAGGAGCTCCGATTCCTGTTTATAAGAACAACAGCAAGGATTTCAAAAAAGACAAAGATGGCAACCCCGTTGTTACCAGACTGAACGAACAAGTCCTACAGGAAATTGCTGGAATAGGAAATGGAATTTATGTCCGGGCAACCAATGCTGATGCAGGATTAAACAATGTGCTGGATGCAATTGACAAACTGGAAAAGAAACAATTTGAAAGTAAAATGTACAGTGACTATGAAGATCGTTTTCAATGGTTCATTGCAGCAGCATTTCTTATTTTATTAATTGAAACGTTTTTAACAGAGCGAAAAAGTAAATTTTATTCACGTCTGAAAATATTTGAAAATGAGAAATAGGGTTCTCTTGTTCCTGACAAAAAAACCGGTTTACATTTTCATGATGTATAACCTGCTGCTGGCATTCTCCTCCTATTCACAGCAGGAAAAAAAGCACGTAGTTACCGGGAACCAACATTATGAAAGCAAAAAATTCGAAGCTGCAGAAAAGGAATACAAAGCGGGATTAAATAAAAACAAAAACTCATACAAAAGCGCTTTTAATCTCGGAGATGCCTATTACAAACAAGAGAAATATGATGAGGCAGCTGAGCAATTCCAAATCCTGACCCATCGGGCAACTTCGAAAGACACACTTTCAAAAGTGTATCACAATCTTGGTAATGCATTACTGAAATCAAAAAAATATGAGGCCAGCGTCAATGCCTATAAAAATGCATTAAAAAACAATCCATCGGATGAAGATAGCCGGTACAACCTAGCCTATGCACAACAAATGCTGAAACAACAGCAGCAAAAAAAGGAAGACAAGAAAGACAATAAGAAAGAAAAGGATAAAAAAGAAGATAAAAAAGAAGACAAAAAAGACGAAAAGGAAAAAGAGAAAAACGAAAACAAAGAGAAGAAACCGAATCAAAATAATATATCAAAAGAAGATGCCCAGCGTTTATTGGATGCTTTGCAGAATGATGAGAAAAACATTCATGACAAATTGAAAAAAGGAACGCCGGGAGTTAAAGTAGAAATTGAAAAAGACTGGTAAAATGAAAAGGTGGATCACTTTCCTGTTCCTGATACTTGCTTCTGCCGATTTTCTGGCGGCTCAGAAATTAATTGCCAAAACCAGCCATACACAAATTGCGGTTGGTGAAGCATTTCAGATTTCCTTTACACTGAATTCACAAGGTTCCGAATTCAAACCACCATCGTTCAATGATTTTACCGTTTATTCCGGCCCTAATCAATCGTCCAATATGGTTTATTCCAATGGGCAGATGACCACTTCTTTTACTTTGTCTTATATCCTATCTCCGAAACGGGAAGGGAAATTTACCATCGGGCCGGCAAGTGTGAATGTAAGCGGTGGAACCATTCAGTCAAATTCATTGTCTATTGATGTGATCAAAGGTGCCGGTGGCAACCAGGGAAATTCACAGCAGCAAAATCCATCCGCCTCAGCTGAAAATATCAGCGACAACATTTTTGTCAGAAGCAATGTGAGCAAAACGAAAGTCTATCAGGGTGAACAGATTACAGTAACTCATAAAGTCTATACCCGATTTCAACTGCGAGGATTTCAGGACATCAAATTTCCTGATTATACAGGCTTTTGGTCACAGGATGCTCCCTCGAACAATCAGCAGATCCAATTAACGAATGAATCAATTGACGGAGTGAATTTTCAAGTCGCCGAATTAAAGCGGAGTTATCTGTTTCCACAAAGAAGTGGTAAGCTTGATATTGAACCGATGTTAGTTGAATGTGTTGTTAGAAAAAAGTCGTCAAAAAAACCACGGGATCTTTATGAGCAATTGTTCGGCGGAGGTTATGAAGATGTGGTTTATGCAGTAAAAAGCAAACCAGTTTCTATTGAAGTGAGTCCTTTACCTCAGGAAGGTAAACCGAAAGATTTCTCAGGCGGAGTTGGTAATTATTCTTTCAAAGCGGAGATCAGCAAGAACAATGTAAAAGCGAATGAGGCTATCAATCTGGTTATAACTCTCAGTGGAAAAGGAAATATTAAACTGGTTGATCCACTGAAAATAAATTTCCCGGAAGATTTTGAAACGTATGATCCGAAAATGACCGATAAGATTTCTTCCGCCGGTGGAGTGAACGGAACCAAAACATTTGATTATGTGATCATACCCCGACATGAAGGTGATTATACGATTAATGGAATCCGGTTCAGCTATTTTGATCCGGAGAAAAAAGAATACATCAGCATCCCATCTCCCGAATTTTTGATCCACGTTGATAAAGGAGACGTCAATTCCGCGGCAACTGTATACACACCGGGAAAGAAAGATGAAGTTAAAGTACTTGGAAAAGACATACGTTATATAAAAACCGACGATGTTGAATGGAAGAAAACGAACACTTCCTTTTTTGGCTCCCTTCTTTTTTATACCGGTCTCGGAACACCTTTGCTGGCTTTCCTTGCATTTATTTTAGTGCGCAAAAAACAAAAAGAATTGAATAAGGATCAGATAGCAGTAAAAAGCAGAAAAGCCACGAAGATGGCAAAGAAACGATTACTTGCTGCTGATAAATTTTTGCACACCGAGAATAAAGAACAATTTTATGTGGAGATCCTCAAAGCTTTGTTTGGTTATATAGGTGATAAAATGAACATTGCTCAAGGTGACTTAAACAGGGATTATATATCCGAAAGTCTGCAAAAAAAAGGAGCCTTACCGGAAACAATTTCACAGCTGAATTCCGCAATTGATAATTGTGAGTATGCACGTTATGCTCCCGGTGCCGTTTCAGGAGATCTGCAATCCATTTATAATAATACAGTTGAACTGATCACAAAACTTGAAAATGAAATCAGGTAAATTATTGATCTTCTTGTTTTTTTCACTGCTGACTGTTGGATCTTTAGCCCAGTCGGATGCTCTATTCGACAGCGCCAATGCAGCTTACGCGAAAGCCGATTATGATAAGGCTATTTTGCAATATGAACAAATAATTCAAGAAGGTGATGAGTCTGCGGAGTTGTATTTTAATTTAGGAAATGCTTATTACAAAAAAGAAGAAATTGCCAGAACATTGATTAATTATGAACGAGCTTTGCGTTTACAGCCCGGAGACGAAGACATCCTTTACAATCTGGAGATGGCAAGTCAACGGACCGAAGACAAGATCGAAGCTGCTCCTGAAATGTTTTTAGTTCAATGGAAAAAAAGCATTTCCGGAATCATGAGTGAATCAGGATGGTCGGTCACTTGTATCCTTGCTTTTTCTCTTGCGCTCTTTTTCCTCCTGCTCTATTTTGCTTCCTCGAAAAAAAGACTCCGTCAAACAGGATTTTTCGTTGCCTTTTTTATGCTTGTCATCACTATAACATCTTTCCTTCTTGCATTTTCTATCTCAAAAGAAGATCAAAACCGGAAGGAAGCCATTGTTACCAGTCCATCAGTAACCGTTAACGGGGAACCATCTGAAAAAGGCACAAAATTGTTTATTATTCATGAAGGATGTAAAGTAAATTTGCTGCAGGAACGCTCCGATTGGGTGGAGATAAAAATTGCTAATGGAAATATCGGTTGGATTAAAAAATTTCAACTGGAAAAAATCTGAGTTTATAGCTGAATCCAATTGATTTATGCTTTAATTTCCCTCGTTTATCTAAATAATTCTTAAAACAATCCGAATATCAGATAAAATGCAACCTTTTATGCGACTTTTGTGTCTAACTGATAGACAATTCATAAAAAACAACTATGCGTAATTTATATACTTTCCTGACAAGTTTGATTTTTGCTTTTTCAGGCATTCATTTAACTCAGGCACAAACTGTAGATGCCTCTCCGGAAAATCAAACAATTTGTTTTGGTGCTTCTGCTACTCTAACAGGAGTTTACAGTGGTCCACTGGCTACTTCTACCACAAGTTATTCTGTTGCAAGTGTGGCTTATGCGCCAAATTCATATAATTCAGGAACGTTCGTAACCTTATCTGATGATTCTCAGTCGGGTGTTTTACCGATCGGTTTCAATTTTTGTTTTCTTGGAACAAGCTATACCCAGTTTTACATCGGTTCAAATGGATGGGTTGCATTCTCTCCGCAGTCCACCTCCTATACTTCTGCTGCCATACCAAGTACAGGTGCAGCTGTTCCCAAAAATTGTATCATGGGACCTTGGCAGGACTGGCATCCGGGAGTTGCCGGCGGTCCATATATTAATTATCAAACTCTTGGTGTAGCTCCTAACAGGAGATTGGTTGTTTCTTGGAACAATTGCCCGATGTTTTCCTGCACAACTTTAACTGGAAGATTTCAGATTGTATTGTATGAAACGTCTAACATCATAGAAAACTACATTGCAACCAAACCAAATTGCCCGGGTTGGGCCGGAGGAACCGCAACTCTTGGAATTCACAATGCGGCAGGTACTATCGCCTATACCGTTCCCGGAAGAAATAGTACTGCATGGACTGCCACCAATGAAGGCTGGAGATATCTACCGAATGGTCCTGCTACCAGCACAATTAACTGGTATGTATTACCTTCCAATGCACTTGTTGGAACCGGACCTTCAGTTACTGTTACTCCTCCTGCCTGCCAGGTAAATACTTCATATTATGCTCAGGTGATCACTTCAGGAACCTGCGTTTCGGGTTTTGGAACAGATACTGTTGTCGTTTCACAAACAGTTTGTTCACCGTGTACCATGACAGCGGGCAATAACGGACCAATCTGTGCCGGCTCTACACTCAACCTTACTGCTTCAACTGTTGCAGGTGCTACTTATGCCTGGACCGGTCCTGGTGGATTTACATCAACTTTGCAAAATCCATCTATACCTTCTGCAGGTTTAGGTGCTGCAGGTGTTTATACGGTTGTTGCTACACAAGCATCCAGTTGTAATTCATGTACTGCCACCACAACTGTTGTTGTAAACCCAATTCCACCAACACCTACTCCAACCAACAACGGTCCCGTATGTTCCGGTACTCCGATATTATTAACAACACCAGCTGTTGCAGGTGCTACGTATTCATGGACAGGCCCGGGTGGATTTACCTCTACTTTACAAAACCCTTCTATTCCTTCTGCCACTGCTGCCAATGGCGGTGTATACAGTGTTACTGTTACTGTTTCAGGATGTACAAGTCCTGCCGGCACTACTACTGTTGTGGTAAAGAACACTCCTTCAACACCGGTTGCCTCTGCTCCTTCTCCTTTGTGTGAAGGTGCTTTAATCACCCTTACAACACCTAACGTTGCCGGCGGAAGCTGGTCATGGTCAGGCCCTGCAGGATTTACATCCTCGGTGCGTAACCCGCCTCCGTTTGCATCCACTGTTGCTGCAAGCGGAACCTATACTGTTATTCTTACTGTAAATGGTTGTCCGAGTGCTCCCGGATCTGTTACTGTTGTTGTAAATGCTATCCCGGTTGCTCCTACAGCTGCCAGCGTTTCCATTTGCTACAATACGTCAGCTACACTTACTGCTACTGCGCCCGGACCAAACTATGAATGGTATGACGCTGCTGCCGGAGGAACGCTTCTTTCCAGCACTGCTTCTTATACCACTCCTCTGCTTACATCCACAACCACCTATTATGTGCAAAGCATCAACGGCAGTTGTATCGGGCCAAGAACAGCTGTTACCGTTACAGTTACGCCTTCTCTCACTGTTGATGCAGGCATAGATGCCAGCATTTGTTCTGCTGCAAGCTATACTTTGAATACTGTTTCTCCTACAGGAGCCGGATTTACCTATTCATGGGATTCGCCTGCTGCAACTGCTTTCTCAACAAGTCCATCTGTCATTGTATCCCCTGCAGCCACTACAACCTATACAC
>JALYRR010000216.1 GCA_030855265.1 Bacteroidota bacterium
GCGCTGACGATAACGAAACTCCGGATCCGTCACTTCGTCGAAGGTGTTGCCTTCATCATCCCGTTTCACAACCGGCAATGGACGCAATGATTTACTTAACATTTTAAACGAAGTGGCATGAATGGAGATCTCTCCAACTTTGGTTGTGAAAACATATCCTGTGATCCCGATGAAGTCACCAAGATCTGTTTGTTTTTTGAATAGCTGATCAAAGAGCGATTTATCCTCGCCCGCACAAATATCATCTCTGCGGATATACACCTGGATACGTCCTGTGGAATCCTGAAGGCTGACAAAACACGCCTTGCCCATATCACGGTTCGACATCACACGTCCGGCAATGCTGATGTTTTTATATTGATCCGCCTTTTCAGGGCTGAAATTCTCAGATATATCTTTTGCTGTGGCATTGATCTCCACCAATGCTGCGGGATACGGGTCAATCCCTGAATTTCGGATGTCTTCCAGTTTCTGTCTTCTTAATAACTCCTGTTCACTTAATTCCGTGCTCATTTAAAGTAATTTTTTGATTGTTTTCTTCCTTTTGCAGGCATTTGCAAATATACATGCATTCGCTGCTTTTACATCATGCAGAGCGGGATTTTTACCACATTTCAGGGCAAAAAACGAGGTTTTAAAGGGTAGTATTTGCGCAAAAATCGTATTTTTGCCCTTCAATAAAGAGATGATGAAAACACTGGTTGCTAATTTTTCCAAACAATTGACTGAAGCCATTAAGATTGGCACTGAAGCGAAATTTACTGCCCCCGCAGCAACTATCAACAATGTCCTGATCTGTGGACTTGGCGGTTCAGGAATCGGCGGAAGCATTGTTGCAGAACTTGTTGCTCCTCATGCGAATACGCCTATTAACATCAGCAAAGGATATTTTATCCCGGCTTATGTGAATGAGAACACGCTTGTTATCGTTTCATCCTATTCCGGAAATACGGAAGAGACCCTGAATTGCATGGAGCTCGCAATGAAAAAGAACGCGAAGATCATTGCCATCACTTCAGGCGGAAAAGTTGCTGAGATCTGCAAAAAGAATTTCTTTGATCACATCATTGTTCCAGGTGGAATGCCGCCACGTTCATGTCTTGGATACTCTCTTACCCAATTGTTTTTCATCCTTGGCGGGATGAACATTATCAAAACAAATTACAAGGCTGAGCTGGAAGCTGCAGTAAAATTAATAGATACAGAAGAAGCAAACATTATTGCTGAAGCAACGTCCATTGCAAATAAACTGAAGGACAAAACACCTGTCATTTACGCTACAACCTATAACGAAGGCATTGCAATCCGCTTTCGTCAGCAGTTGAATGAAAATGCAAAGATCCTTTGCTGGCACCATGTTATCCCGGAAATGAATCACAATGAATTGGTGGGCTGGACGACAAAAAATGATGACCTTTCTGTCTTGATCTTTATGGATCAAAATGATTATTCAAGAAATCTTGCAAGGATCAATATCAATAAAGAAGTGATCAAAAAGTACACTTCCAACATCACGGAGATCTTTTCAAAAGGAAATTCAGCTATCGAAAAAGCATTCTATTTTATACATCTTGGCGATTGGGTATCTGTGCTTTTAGGTGAGCAGCGTGGCGTTGACCTGATGGAAGTGGATGTGATCAATAATCTTAAATCTGCACTTTCAAAGATCTGATCAAACAATTTCAGTAGCCAATCAGATTCGTAAATCCGTACACATTCGTTTTCGCAGCATGCAGCAGGTAAAATTTACTGATCTCGGTTTAATTGATTACAAGCAAGCCTGGGATTACCAGGAAATGCTCTTCAATCAAGTCGTACAGCTTAAAATAGCCAATCGTACTCTTGAACCTTCTGAGCAAAAACCTACGGAAAGTTTCCTTCTCTTTTGTGAACATCCTCACGTATACACGCTCGGAAATACCGGGAACATTGACCATCTCCTGATCAATGAAACTCAGCTTCAGGAAAAATCTGCAACGTATTACAAGATCAACCGGGGTGGTGATATTACGTATCATGGGCCCGGACAGATAGTTGGTTATCCGATTCTCGACCTTGATAATTTTTTCACCGACATCCACCGTTACCTGCGTTACCTGGAAGAAATGGTTATCCGGACATTGGCAGAATATGGCATTGAATCCGGAAGAAGCGAAGGCGAGACAGGAGTTTGGCTGGATGCGAACGATCCGCTGAAAGCAAGAAAAATTTGTGCGATGGGTGTGCGAGCAAGCAGGTGGGTGACCATGCACGGATTTGCGTTTAATGTGAATGCAGATCTTTCATACTTCGGAAACATTGTTCCTTGCGGGATTTCAGACAAGGCAGTCACCTCGCTTGAAAAAGAATTAGGAAGAAAAGCAGATGAAGAAGAAGTAAAAGAAAAATTAAAAAAACATTTTTCAGATCTGTTTAATTGCGGATTTGTATAAACAAAATTACAGTCCCGTTGTTAAAACTGGGATGCGTAAAGAAAAAAACATGGTTTGTAAATTCTCCATAAAAGACCTGGAAAAACTATCCGGGATCAAAGCGCACACGCTGCGTATTTGGGAGCAACGCTATGGGATCCTTACGCCGGAGCGCACAGACACCAATATCCGCTGGTATTGCAACGATGCATTAAAGCATATTCTTAATGTAAGTTTGCTGAATAACAATGGATATAAGATCTCCCGCATTGCTGCCCTTACAAAGGAAGAGATTGTAGAGGAAGTGAATAAGATCGTTGCCTGCAGAACGCCGGAGTGTGAGCAGATCGACAACCTGGTGATCTCCATGGTGGAAATGGATGAAATCCGTTTTGAGAAAATCATCAATAACGCCATCCTTCGCAAAGGATTCAGTTATGCCATTGAGGAAGTGATCTATCCTTTTTTGAGTAAAATCGGAGTTATGTGGCAAACGGGAAGTATCAATCCGGCGCAGGAACATTTTATTTCTAACCTCATCCGACAGAAGCTAATTGCTGCTATTGACGGACAAGTACCCAGCGAAAATAAAAAATCCAAACGTTGCCTGCTTTATCTGCCCGAAGGCGAAATGCATGAATTAAGCCTTTTGTACTTTAATTATCTTCTGAAAACCAAAGGACACCGTGTCATTTACCTCGGCCAATCCGTTCCTATTATTGATGTTCAGCGTGTTTACGAAATCCGGAAACCACACTATATTATTTCGGTGATCACTCACATGCTGGACGAACCGGAAGCATATCTGAAAAGCCTTTCAAAAGCCTGTCCGGATTCAACCATCATGCTTTCCGGAGCTCAGATCTGCGAAAAGAAGGTCAAAACCTCTCCCAATTTGCATGTTTTTTCTCACCCAAAAGAACTTCTGTCTGGGATTCTTTAACCCGTTTCTCTTCAACTTTTTAAAGAAGTAAACCAGAATACCTTTTAGCCACCGATTCACAGATTAAAAAAGGAGTGAAATTCTTTTTAATCTTTGAACCTGCCGGCAGGCAGGGTTGGGGCTTATTTCTTTAACATTTTATTGAACAAAACAGCAATAATTTTCGTTGTTTCCAGACAGGTGAATGTTCTCATTTCAATTGCAGTATCCTTTTAGCGAATTTTATCGTTCTGATAATCAATCGGTTTTAGCTTTCTGCCAACTATTTCATGTTGGTACATGTATTCTTGTTTAATTATCTTGTACTTTTGTTAAACAAAATAATTCTAACCTTTAATTTCATTGTTATGACAGCAATCGAATTCAATCAACAACTGATCAACCAACGGGTACCTCTTAAAAATTTCGCATACAGTCTGACCATGAGTTCCGAAGAGGCACAGGATCTCGTACAGGAAACCTATCTGAAAGCACTAAAATACCGTGAAAAATTTGCGGATGCAACCAACCTGCGTGCCTGGCTCTACACGATTATGAAAAACACCTTCATCAATACGTATCGCCGATCGGTTAAAACCCGCCAGATCATTACACAAACAGAGGATCTTTCCTATGTTAAACCAGCGGCAGGAAGTTATGGTCCGGGTGCTGAATCGCTTATGAATGTTAAATACATTACCAACGCCATTGAAGCATTGGATGAAGATTATAAAATTCCTTTTGTCCGCTACAATGACGGATACAAATACAAGGAAATAGCAGATGAGTTAAATTTGCCAATCGGTACTGTTAAAAGCAGAATTTTCCTGGCAAGAAAACGCTTAATGGATCAACTCAAAGAGGCAGGCTTCAAAAATTAGACTGTTTAATTTATAATAATAATAATTAAACAACAAAATGTCCCCCAAAAAGTCAATTTCCATCTTTTGGTTCAGACGCGATCTGAGATTGCACGATAATGCAGGACTCTACCACGCACTTAAAAACGAGGTGAATCTACTTCCTGTTTTCATTTTCGATCCTGTTATACTGGATCAGCTGGAGAACAAACAAGATCGTCGTGTGGAATTCATTCATGAAGCATTGAAGAGTCTTCATAAACAGTTGCTCGACCTCGGAAGTTCCCTTCTTGTGATCCACAAGACCCCACTGGAGGCCTTTAAATCTTTGCAGTGTAGTTTTACAATAAAGAACGTTTACACCAATCACGACTATGAACCCTATGCCGTTTCAAGAGATACGGAGGTCAGAAATTTTCTGGAAGGAAAAAACATATCATTTCATTCCTTTAAAGATCAAGTGATCTTCGAAAGCAATGAAGTGCTCAAGGACGATGGAAAGCCCTATACCATTTTTACTCCTTATATGAAGAAGTGGAAAAGCAAGCTCAGCGATTTTTTCATCAAGTCATATCCAACAGAAAACTACTTTTTCAACTTTCTGCGAACCGATCCATTTGTTTTTCCCACTCTTGAAGAGATCGGTTTTGAAAGTTGTGGTCAACAATTCGCTCCGATCAATCTCAATGAAAAGCTTATTAAAAACTACGATCAGACACGTAATTTTCCATCCGTGGAAGGTACCAGCAGAATGAGCGTCCGCCTGCGTTTCGGAACAGTTAGCGTCCGCGAGCTGGCAACCAAAGCACTCCGCCTGAATGATCAGTGGTTGAATGAACTCATCTGGAGAGAATTTTATATGATGATCCTGTTTCACTTTCCACATGTGGTTACCCGATCATTCAAACCTTCTTACGACTCCATCAAATGGATCAATGATGAAAATCAATTCGAGCAGTGGTGCAAAGGAGAAACAGGTTACCCGATCGTGGATGCAGGAATGCGGGAATTGAACAGCACGGGATTTATGCATAACCGCGTTAGGATGATCGTAGCCAGTTTCCTGGTAAAACATTTATTGATCGACTGGAGATGGGGAGAGGCGTACTTTGCGGGCAAACTGCTTGACTATGATCTTTCTGCCAACAATGGAGGCTGGCAATGGGCCGCCAGCAGCGGATGTGATGCGGCACCTTACTTCCGGATCTTCAACCCTTCTGAACAAACCAAAAGATTTGACAGTGAATTGAAGTACATCAGAAAATGGGTACCTGAACTGGATGAACGTGAATACCCTTCTCCTATCGTAGAACACAAATTCGCAAGAGAGCGTGTATTAGCCGCCTACAAGAAGGCTCTGCAGAAAAGTTAAATAAACATTCGGATCCAGAACTTCTATTACAGGATTGTTTCCAAAATTTTTTATCTTTTTTAACATTCGGTCATCTCATTAAACTATAACTTTGCATCGTAAATTCCAACCATGTCCGTTCCGGAGAAAATTGTTGAAGTAAAACACCTGGTTAAGCATTACGGCAAGTTCAAAGCTGTAGAAGATGTAAGTTTCGATGTTTATCGGGGCGACGTATTTGGTTTCCTGGGTCCTAACGGCGCAGGAAAAAGCACCACCATCCGAACCATGCTCACCTTGATCAGGCCTACCGGAGGAGAGATCAAACTTTTTGGAAAAGATCTGATGAAGGAACGAAATGCAATCCTCCGTCAGATCGGTTGCATTGTTGAGAAACCTGATTTCTATAAATACCTCAGTGCGGAAAAAAATCTGGAAATCTTTGCCCGCTTATCCGGCGTGAATGTGAACAAGAAAAAGATTCATGAGATCATTGAATTTGTCGGGCTTGCTGGTAGAGAAAAAGATAAACTCAGTGGCTTCTCTCATGGAATGAAGCAACGACTGGGAATAGCTCAAACACTTATCCACGATCCGGAACTGATCATACTTGACGAACCTAC
>JALYRR010000217.1:0-2861 GCA_030855265.1 Bacteroidota bacterium
GATCCGTGTTCAGGGTAAGGGAATTGATTATATCAACCTGAGAATTTTTGACAGGATAGGGGAAAAAGTATTTACAACAACGAGTCTTGAAAATGGATGGGATGGAAAACTATTCGGATTAGGAATGGATAACAATGTTTTTGTTTACATGCTGGAAGTTACATACTGCAATGGGGAAACCGTGAAAGAGCAGGGGAATATCACATTGGTTAAATAATTTAAACAACATATTTACTCTTATGAAAAAGTTAACATCTCTGGTACTTGCTCTTTGTTTAGCAACAACAGTTTTTGGACAGGATTTCCATTTTTCACAATTCTACGCGGCCCCAACGTACCAGAATCCCGGCAATACCGGCGTTTTTAATGGAGATGTCCGCGCTTATACATTGTATCGTATGCAATGGTTCACTGTCGCAACCCCATATAAAACATTCAATGTTGCGGTAGATGGACCCATCTTTAAAAACAAAATGAAGGGAGATGATTTTTTTGCTGCCGGAGTAAATTTTTTTAACGACAATCAGGGAGATGTCAGAATGAAACTCAATTCATTTAATGCACTTGTATCGTATACAAAATTTATCGGTGGAAGACATAAACACAATATTACGCTTGGATATACAATTGGCTACAACATAAAAAGTGCGGCTCTTGGTGGTTTAAAGTATAACAGCCAGTATGATCAATCAACCGGAACATACAATCCTGCTTACGGAAGCGGGGAGCCGGGTGGAGGCGCTGCAGGTTATATGGATATGTCCACAGGGATCGTTTGGAATTTTACAACCACACATTTATTCCGAAGCTCATTGGGATTTTCTTTCCATCATTTTACGGCACCGAATACATCTATCCGTGGCGGAGTGGATCTTTTATTACCAAAATTCGGAGTGCAATGGAACATTGGATATAAGTTAAGCGAAACAAGTAATACGACTCTTCTTCCAAGTATAATGGCATATCAGCAAGGAACTTCCCTGTTATTGAATGGCGGACTTAATGTGAAATATGTATTGGAAGAGCGTTCAAGGTATACGGATCATCAAACGGATAAAGCCTTTTATATCGGAGCATTTTATCGTTTCCGCGATGCATTTTTTGTAACCTTCCGTTATGACTACATGGATTTTTCCGGATCACTTGCATACGATGTAAATATTTCCGGGCTCTCTCCGGCAAGCAAGACAGTAGGAGGGTTTGAACTGATGCTTTCCTATAAAGGCATCTTTGGAAAGAACAAGCTTTCCAAGAGGAGCAGTGTGAGGTTTATGTAAATTATGAAAGGGTTTCAAAAAATAAAACATTGCTCTTTTTTATTGTTGGTGCTTTTATCTTCATGCGCTTCATTTATTGTGACTCCAGCATCATTAGAAGAACAATTAAAGACAAATCATGCATCTGGAAAACTAACCAATGGACAGAAAGTCTCCTTAATTAAATATGCTGCAAATTCTCTTGAAAGAATAAAATGTTTGGATAAAAAAGGCAATGAGGTTTGGTTAAAGGTGGATGCAAATACCCAAATTCTTTTCAAAAAAACAGATGGTACTTATTTTCAAGCATACTTTGATAGTGTGACTTTAAGGAATGACACGATCTATAGCCTGGAGTCAAGAATTTCTGGCGGTCATCAGATAAATTTGTTAAAACATATTGAAAGCGTCAAAATCAAATCCGAATTTCCAAAAACAGAATTTGTACGTTAATTCCTGTAGTTTCGCATAATCCTATTAAAATTAATTTATGGAACAAACAAACAACAAATCAATCATCGTAGAAGTCACCATCAAAGACCCCATTTCTAAAGTCTGGAAGTGCTGGACAAGCCCTGAACATATTGTAAAATGGAACAATGCATCCGAAGACTGGCATTCACCTCATTCGGAAAATGATCTTCGGATTGGAGGCAAATTCCTTACAAGAATGGAAGCCAAAGACAAAAACTTCGGGTTTGATTTCTGGGGAATTTATGATGAGATCCGTGAGGAGGAATTCATAGCATATACGCTCGGAGATGGGAGAAAAGTAAGCATTCAATTTTCAGGATCTGGTAACGAGACTAAAGTGACAGAAACTTTTGAGATGGAAAATGAGAATTCAGAGGAACTGCAACGAGGTGGCTGGCAGGCAATCCTGAATAATTTTAAGACGTATGTTGAATCTTAAGAAAGATTAGAAATTGAAATTATGGAATTAAAAAATCCCGCTTCGTTTTTGAAGCGGGATTTTTTTATGGAGCATATTCGTAGGCGCCTACATCTGGCAAAGGTCCCCGTAAATTAAAATTCAGATCCCGCGGAATAAGAAGACTGATTCCGGGATCGCCTTTATCCACAGCAAATGAAGTAGCGGAGTTAAGCCGGTAATCATTGATCTCCGTATTTTTAAATCCGGGATCATTGTTCTGATAGCAGGTAGCATAGTAAAATGGATTGCTTGTATTCCGCATCGTTTTTACAATGCAATGATCAAACTTATAGGAAAAGACACCTCCGAAAGTGGATTGATCCAATCCGATTTCTTCCGGAAGATCACCATAAAGAATACAATTTCCAAAATAAGCACTGTCCAGATCCCTTATTACATAAGCTCCTCCGGAAGAAATATAATAGTTGTTCAAAGCAAGCAGGGGAGTACTCCGTTCATCCTGGTTCCAGAAATTGGCAAATGTGCAATGCTCGAATTTATATTTTCCTCCGATGGATAATGCGGCAGCGTATTGTCCGCAATTAGCGAAAACACAGTTGTTGCTCCAGATATGTGCCCCCTGACCGTACAATCCTGCAGCCTGCATGTTCTTTATGATCGTGTTCGTCAGCTTCAAAGTAGGAACGCCACCTGGAGGAACAGTATCCACC
>JALYRR010000217.1:2871-6155 GCA_030855265.1 Bacteroidota bacterium
TTGATGACATTGTTCTTACTGAGAGATGATAGCCAGATCTTTCCCCATTGCCCGGGTAGTTCTTTGTATTCCGGTTCCAGTCTGGCTCCCTGAAATGTTACCTCGTTGTTTTTAAATCCATCAACAATCAGTGTCCCATCCCTGTAAACCCACAATACCCCTCTGTTTACAAGGTGCACCCGCGTTCCTTGATCCATTGTTAAGGTGCAGTTTGAATCCACCACCGCATATCCGAAGATCAGGTGTGGCTTGTCGCTGGTCCAAACATCATTGCAGGTAATGATGGAATAAAATGGATTACCAACCGGAAGATTTGGCTTATGTAAATAAACATCCTGTCCGATCGCGATGAGATTCACATCCTGAATATTGCCATTTGTTTCGAAGATAATTGAATCTCTGATCAGCATTGGTGAGTTCACACCCGTAGGGTCAACCGTTACCTGAACGAAAACAAAAAGACTATCGCCTGCCATGATCTCAACATCTGAAAAAGCAAAGTTTGAAACGCCATCTACATTGATCCTGAACTGGGAAATGCTGCCTGTAGCAAGAGCAATCTTCGAAATATTGATGGGTTGACTGTTATTATTGAAGATCTTAAAAATCTTTGTGGTGGAACCTACCGTTGTGAATACGGTATCAAATAAGACTGAATCAGTGGAAAGTGTGACATCTCCTTCTGTCAGAACCTGGTCCTTTTTGCAGGAACTAAGGAAAAACCCGATGAAAAGTGCAAAAAGTAATGTGTTTCGAATGATTCTCATACTGCAAATATAGATGTTGCGTTTGGTTAACGGTAATTTGAAGCTTTTATTTTAAACCCGGGTTTTTGGAGGCGATTTGAATCCCCGGAGATAATGGTATGGAATTGCCTAAAGAGTGGCATCTTTCAATAAAAACATTAAATTTGTAATTCTGAGTCAAGGTTAAATATAATGATTTACAAAACAGGCAATTAAAGATTTTAACTCCTGTTTTTATTAAAGCATTTTTCCTTCTCCCGGTGAACTTAATTCTATGAAGCGGCAGTTACGATTATTATTCTTTTTGCTGATTTTTACTGCGTCTGCAAAGGCTCAGTCAACATTCGCTTCTGAAGAAGAGCTGAAGGCACAGGCCTTAAAGCTGTTTGATGAAGATGAATTCGAAGAAGCTTATCCACTTTATTCCCAGTTAGCCAGTCTTTATCCTAAAGATCCCAATTATAATTACCGTCTTGGTGTTTGTATGCTTTATGCAAGTGATGATAAAGAAAAACCCATTCCTTTCCTTGAATTTGCCTCTAAAAAACCGGATGTTGAGAAAGAAGTTTTCTTTTACCTCGCCAAAGCTTATCATTTGAATTACCGTTTTGATGATGCCATTCGTCAATACCAGGAATATGAGAAAGTAGCCTCTGCTTCAAAATCCGAGAAACTTCAGGTGGAACGACAAATGGAGATGTGTCGCAACGGTAAGAAATTGTTAAGGAACCTTACCGACCTTATCGTTATTGAAAAGAAAGAAATGAGTCGCACCGACTTTTTTCGCTCCTATGATATTTCTGATATCGGCGGAAAGCTGCTTGTAAAGCCGGATGAAGAGGTTTTTAAATCGTCTATTGATAAAAAGAAAAAGGAGAAATCTATCATTTATCTTGCTACCAACAATAACCAGGTTTATTTTTCCAGTTATGGTGTCGATCCCGAAAGAGGTAAGGATATTTATCTGATCCGGAAACTCCCGAATGGCGAATGGAGTAAATCGCAAACCCTCGGATATCCTGTCAATACTGAATATGATGAGGATTTCCCATTCCTTCATCCAAATGGAAAAGTATTGTATTTCTGTTCCAAAGGCCACAACTCTATGGGTGGTTATGATATTTTCAAGACAACGTTGAATGAAGAAACCAATACATGGAACAAACCGGTGAACATGGATTTTCCTGTGAACACGCCCGATGATGATGTGCTTTACGTAACGAATGAGGATGAGAAAGAAGCGTATTTTTCATCAGCACGTTCCAGCGTTACAGGCAAAACCTCGGTTTACCATATCAATGTGGAACGCAAGCCGATTGATGTTGCAATCATTAAAGGAGCAGTGGTGGGGAACCGCGACAATCAGGCACTGGATGTAAAGATCACTGTAAAAGATCTAAACGACAATGTGATTCTTGGGATCTTTAATTCCAAAGCACAGAACGGAGGTTACCTGATCAATCTTCCGAATGGCGGTAAATTTATGTACACAGTGGAAGCCGCCGGATTTGCTACCCAATCGGAAGTAGTGATTGTACCGGTGCAATATGAATTCAAACCACTCAAGCAGGAAATCAGTTATGAACTCGGGACAGATAAACTGATCATAAAAAATCTCTTTGATGAACCTGTTGATGATGCGAGCTATATGCTTGCCATGAAATTTATTAAAGAGCGTTCAAAGCTTGATGTGAATGTGAACGATCAGGCCTCTGCAAGTTCATCTTCGGATAATAATTCAAAAACTGACGAAACAACTAATACTACTGCCGCATCCGAAGCTTCCAACACGAAAACCAATCCTTCTCTTAGCAACGAAGAGATCATAAAGATTGCTTACCAGGATGCGAAGGATGTTGAGAAAGAAGCAAAAGACCTACAAGAGCAGGCTGATATAGCATTGACACTAGCTAGTCAAAAAAATGAATTGGCTCAGAATAAAAGTAAAGAAGCAACGCAACTCATGTCCGATGCCAATTCCATGGATAACAATGTGAAGAAACAGGAGACGGTGAATGAAGCGAATACCGCTTTTGAGGAAGCAGATGAATTGAATCAGGAAACTGTCGCTGCATTTAACATTGCGAAAAAATTACAAGCCAAAGCACTTTCCAAGGAAGAGGAAGCTGATCTTTCCCTCGAGTATGCAAAAGGACTGGAAGCAGCAGTAAAGTCAAAGAATCCTGAGGATGCTATGGCGAAGCTGGATGAGCAGGAAAAGAAACTGGAAGAACTCAGTAAGAAAAATGGTAACGCCGAGCCCGATAATATCGTGAGCGGATTAAAGGTGGATGAGGCCAATAAAAAACGAGAACTCGATAAGACCACCCAACTTTCCAATGATATTAAAAAGGAAATTATCGAAAACGAAAATCTCATTGTAACATTACAATCCGATGCAGATAAAACAAAAAAAGAAGATCTGAAAAAAGGATTACTTGATCAGATTGCCGGACTAAAGGAAGAGAATATCGAGAAACAAAAAGAACTGGAGTTGAATGATCAGAAACTCGCTCAGGTTCAAAAGGAATACAATGG
>JALYRR010000218.1 GCA_030855265.1 Bacteroidota bacterium
GCCTATGCCATCACATTAAAAAACGATACGATCCCCCTGATCCGCATTAATAAGTGGGATTTCAGATGGCAATATTTTTATACGTTTAAGAAAATGCAGGTTTTACCAAAAGGTTCAACCATTTTCATTGAAGGTGTTTACGATAATACACGGAAGAATCCGAACAATCCTTTTAGTCCGCCACAACAGATCGCAGAGCGGGAGGGAAGTATGCGTACCACCGATGAGATGTTTCAGTTCATTGTGACTTATCTTCCCTATCGAAGCGGGGATGAGGACATGAGTCTGGAAGTGGAAAACATACAGAAATAAATAATTGTTCTCTCCGAACATATCAGGCTCCCTGATGTTTTTACTCCATGTCACTTGCTGAAAAATAATTTCAAGGGTATTATTTTACTAACGATTATAATTAAAACAATCTTGGAAACTTTGAAATCAAAAAATGTTTCCATAGTTTTGTGCTCTCAAAAAACAATTTATGTCGGCTATCCGGATCTTAATTATTGGCGTTATTCTTTTATTGATTGATTGGTACTTTTACCAGGCGGTTTCTGTTTTGCTGAAAAGCGCCACTCCGGCCAGACGGATGATCATCAATTATATCTATTGGGGAATCACTATTATTTCGGTATTGATCCTTCTCACACCAACGATCATTTCATTTAATGATCTTCCGAAATTCTTCAGGATATACGTTTTCGCTTTTGTCATTATGATAATCATCTCAAAGGTGGTGGGATCGGTATTTATCGCGATTGATGATGTTGTACGTTTGTTCAGATGGATTGCCTCGTACTTTATAAAACCCGATCCGGAGATTACTGAGAATGTTCACAGCATTTCACGTTTAAAATTTCTCAACCAGATAGCACTAGGGATGGCTGTTCTGCCTTTTGTGAGTTTTTTATACGGAATGGTAAAAGGAGCATTTGATTATAAAGTTCACTCCGTGAAAGTGGTGCTGCCTAAACTGCCATCTGCATTCAACGGGTTAAAGATTGTTCAGATTTCTGATATTCATTCAGGCAGTTTTACCTCGACAAAACATCTTGAAGAAGCTGTGCAGATCATCCTTCGGCAAAAAGCAGACGTCATTTTTTTTACAGGGGATATTGTAAATAATGTTGCTTCGGAAATGCATCCTTTTATAGAAGTTTTTAATAAAGTCACCGCTCCGATGGGTGTGTACAGCACCTTGGGTAATCATGATTACGGCGATTATGTAACATGGGAAACCCGGGAAGCGAAAATTGCCAACCTCGAAGAATTAAAAAGCATTCATGCTCAGATGGGATGGAAACTTCTGATGAACGAACATGTTGCCCTCAAAAAAGGCGAAGATGAAATAGCCGTGATTGGAATAGAGAACTGGGGCGGAAATCTGAATTTTCCTAAATACGGAAACATGAAAAATGCACATGCGGGTACCGAAAAATATCCCGTAAAGCTTTTGTTGTCTCATGATCCTTCGCACTGGAGCATGCAGGTAAAACAGGAATACAAGGATGTGGACATTACCTTCAGCGGGCACACACATGGGTTCCAGTTCGGGATCGAAATTCCCGGATTTAAATGGAGCCCTTCTCAGTATGTATATAAACAATGGGCTGGTTTATACACGGAAGGAAACCAGCATTTATATGTGAATCGCGGTTTAGGCTTTCTGGGATATCCCGGCAGAATAGGGATTATGCCCGAAATAACAGTGATGGAATTGTTCAACGCTTAGTCCTGGAATTAATTCACACATGTTTTAAAATCGAAATCATTACCGCTTTTATTATGGAACCACTCAGGGAAATGTTTAACAAAAAATTTTATGGACGGCTGGCAAGCGAGTTTCATAAAGTTCATCCTGATTTTCATCCGGCTAAATTTGTGAAAGAGGTGACGATTGGACTTGATGATATGGCTCTCAATCAAAGGATGAGGAACACTACCAATACCCTTCGCAATCATTTACCTGCCGATTATAAAAGATCCGTGGAGATAATCTGTCGTGTGGTACCTGAATTTAAATCGCATTACACTTCTTTTTTATTTCCTGATTTTATTGCTGTGTTCGGAAAAGAGGACTTTGCTTTGTCGCTGGAAACTTTAAAATATCTTACTCAGTTTGGCTCCTCTGAATTTGCAATTCGTGAATTTCTTCGCCTTGATTTTGACAAAACAATTAAGAAGATGTATAAATGGGCCGAAGATGATAACTTTCATGTGAGAAGGCTCGCGTCGGAAGGTTGTCGTCCTCGTTTACCCTGGTCATTCAACCTCGAACGGGTTATGAACGATCCGGAATTGACAAAGCCCATTCTCGAAACCTTAAAAACAGATTCAGTGTTGTATGTTAAAAAATCTGTGGCAAATCATTTAAACGATTTCTCAAGGATTCATACTGAATGGATGTTGAATACAGTCCGAAGCTGGGATAAAACAAATAAAGATACAGCCTGGATCATCAAGCATGCGAGCCGTACGCTGATAAAAAAAGGACATCCGGAATCCCTCGCCATTTTTGACTTTGAGAAAAATGTGAAAATTAAACTGGATGCTATCAAGCTGGAGAAAAATAAATTGCGTCTGGGAGATATGCTTTCTTTCTCATTCGATATCAGTTCTCTGAAATCAACTTCTCAGAAATTAGTCATCGATTATAAGATCCATTATTGTAAAAATTCAGGAGAGCTTTTCCCAAAAGTATTTAAACTGAAAGAAGTAGTTATTAAGCCAAAACAATCTTTGAAGATTTCAAAATTACATTCCTTTAAAGACCTGTCCACACGTAAACATTACAGCGGTAAACATGCTATAGAGATTATGGTGAATGGAAAGTCCTTTTCGCAAAAAGAATTTATATTAACTGTTTAGTTTATGTTGAGAAAAGAGTGGATCCTGTTGTTGTTACTAGCCTGTATTAATTTTACCCATATCATGGATTTTATGATCATGATGCCATTGGGAACTTACCTCATGCCTTTGTTTGATATCAATCCTCAGCAATTCAGTCTGATCGTTTCTGCTTATACTTTTAGTGCAGGTGCGGTCGGATTTACTGCTGCTTTTTTTGTGGATCGTTTTGACCGGAAAAAAGTTTTGTTAACCGGATACATTGGATTCGTCATTGGTACATTCGCCTGTGCATTTGCTCCTTCTTACGAATTACTTGTTGCAGCGAGGATTCTTGCAGGAGCATTTGGAGGGCTTATTGGTGCGCAGGTTTTGTCAATCGTGGGTGATTCAATTCCCTTCGAACGACGCGCACGTGCAATGGGAATCATGATGGCCGCATTTTCATTTGCATCAGCTATCGGAGTTCCCACCGGACTTTTTCTTGCCAAGCATTTTGGATGGCACGCTCCGTTTTTGGTGATCGGAAGTCTCGGACTGATTATCATTCCCCTCGTTCATTTTTTTGTTCCAAAAATGAGAAGCCATATTGTGGATGCATCGGAACGGCCAGCTGCTTTCTCCGTAATCAGTAATATCCTGAAGGATAAAAATCAGCAACGTGCTTTATTGCTCATGGTTACATTGATTGTTGGCCATTTCTCGATCATTCCTTTTATTGCACCTTATATGGAATTCAATGTTGGTTTTACCAAGGATCAGGTGACACTCATATATTTTGTAGGTGGTTTGGTTACCATGTTCACTGGTCCTCTTATTGGGATTATGGCTGATAAATACGGAAAGTTAAAAGTGTTCACAATCTTTGCACTGCTTGCCATTATTCCCGTTTTTCTGATGACGAATATGCCAAGGGTTCCTTATTATCTTGTTCTCATTGTAACAGCTTTCTTCTTCATATTTGCCGGAGGACGCATGATTCCCGCACAGGCAATGATCACTTCCGTGGTACTGCCGAAACAGCGCGGAGGCTTTATGAGCATTAATTCTTCACTTCAGCAAATTGCCACAGGTTTCGCTGCCTTATTTGCAGGTTTGATTATTCATAAATCCGGCAACGGTGAATTGCAGAATTATGATTATGTGGGATATATCGGAATTGCTCTAACGATCGCCTGCATTTTTCTTGCACGCCGAGTGAAAGCAATTAATTAGTTTCAATATTCTTGTACATTTGTGGCTCAGAAATCAGATGTGAAAGCCACCGCATTTAAAGTTATTCAATACATTCTTCTTCTACTGGCTGGAATCGGGCTTTGTTGGATGTTCTTCCGGAATGTCAACTTTGCAGAGCTTAATCAGAGAATCAGCACAGGAAATTTCTCCTGGTTTTTTATTGTTATGCTGGTATCCCTGGCTGTTTATGTAATACGCACCCTTCGCTGGCAAATGCTTATCAGGGCAATGGGGCATGAAACTAAGTTTTACAATGCTTTTGCAGCTCTATCTATCAGTTACTTTGTGAGTTTTATTATTCCCCGGCTTGGAGAGGTTACACGTTGCCTCTCTGTAAAAAAACAGCACAATATTCCTTTTATGAAACTGTTGGGAACTGTGATTGTTGAGCGGATTGCAGATGTGATCAGTCTCATTTTTATGTTGCTGCTTACACTTGTTCTTCAATTCGGAAAGATCATGGAATTTATGAGGGTGTATGTTTTTCGCCCTTTTTATGAAGGCATTGTCCTGAAGGTAATTCATGGAAACATGCTGCTTAAATTGATTGCAGGCTTGATTGTGGTTCTCATGATAGTTTGTTTTATTTATTTCAGAAAGCGCTTGCGTGATCGATCCCCGCAGCTGATTGATAAATTTGTATCCGGATTAAAAGATGGTTTATTGAGTGTGATGAAACTTGAAAACAAGGGCTTATTCATACTTTATACTTTTTTGATCTGGCTGGGTTATTATTTAATGACCTGGTTCTGGTTCTTTATTTTTCCTGAAACTTCGGTGCTTACCTGGGGAGCTTGCTTATCAATCGTTACCATTGGAACCATTGGAAGATCCGTTCCAATCCAGGGAGGCGGAATGGGTGCCTACCATTTTCTTGTTACCAATGTGGTTATTTTATACGGACTCAGTGCTTCATGGGGACAAACACTTTCTACGCTGATTCATCTCGGGCAGACCTTTTTCACTTGTGTGATGGGGCTGACCGGACTCTTGATTTTTTTCCTTGTGTATTGGAAAAGAAAATGATCTTATTTTATTCCTTTTAATATATTTTTTGATCGTGCATGAAATGCGGCGGTTGTTTTTGGAAGCTGATCTTGAATTACTGCTTTTAGCTCGTGTATCAGTTCAGGATGATGCTTGGCAACGTTGGCGATGCATTGCAATGAGAAAGTTTTGACTGCTACAGGTTCTAACGGAGACAGGATCAGTTCAAAGCAGACGTTGATTAGCTTCCCCTGTAGTTTCTCTGGAATTTCATGAGCCGCAAGCACAGCGAGCATATTTCTTTTTACAGCATCCACTTGAAAAGAAAGAACTGTCTCTATGAATTTACCGATGTAAGGCTTAAGGAGTTCGGGATGTTTGTTGTTTACTGTTACAAGCAGCCATGCAGCACGTTGAGGTAATGGAGCTTTTGAATGATAAATGATCCCGAGGATTTTTTTTAATTCCACAGCGTCGCCACCGATCGTTTTTGTGATGAAATCAGTGTTGTTCCGGGAATGTTCTTTAAGTAGTTGTTCTTCGTAATTCATTACCATTGTTTTTCAAGCCAGCGTGATAAGAAACAATCATATACACAATAATAACTGCCTTTTTGATCCTGCTCTTTAAAGATCATTTCTTTTGTCAGTAAAGCCTCAAGAGCGCGCTGAACATTTGCGGGTGTTCCTACAGGATGATCGGCGAGAAATTTTCTTGCTGTAGGCTTATAAACTTTATTTTCCCTGGCTATGGCTTTTAGCAGATTCCATTGTCCGCTTGTCAGCAGATTTCTATATTGAAGAAACTGGGTTGTTTGTTCGTTCAAAAGGTTGCTGCATTCCTGTCGGGCAACTTCTAGTGTGATCAGTTTAATATCGGTTGAATAAATTCTATTGCACACCACCTGGGTATAATAAGTATGGAAGCGTGTCCATTCACCGATAAAGCGAAGGGCATCGGGCTGGATCTTTCGTTTGCCGCTCGCAAAACGTGCCTGGATAAAAGGAAGGTATTTTTCGGCAGGAATAGGAGAAAGATTCAGTGGTTGAGTGCTTGAGAAAAACGGTCGTTTGCTG
>JALYRR010000041.1:0-6976 GCA_030855265.1 Bacteroidota bacterium
TGAGTTAGGCATTGCCAACAAAGAGAAAGGAAAACGGGCAGAAGAGCTTGGAATTGCCAACAAAGAACTTGCGTTTCAAGACGAAGAGAAAGGGAAACTGGCAGAAGAGTTAATCATTGCTAACAGAGAACTTATCTTTCAAAACGAAGAAAAAGAAAAACGCGCAGCAGAGCTAATCATTGCCAATAAAGAACTGGCATTTCAAAATGAAGAGAAAGAAAAACGGGCAGAAGAGTTAAGAATTGCTAATAAAGAGCTGCTGGCATTCACGTATATATCAAGTCACGATCTGCAAGAGCCACTACGCAAAATACAAACTTTCGTCTCGATCATACTTGAAGAGGAAAAAATAAACCTGTCTGACGAAGGAAATTTTAATTTCCAGCGGATACAATCAGCGGCAAAAAGAATGCAGCAGCTTATTGACGATCTTCTTGCCTTTTCACGAATCAACACTACTGATCACAAGTTTGAAAAAACCGAACTCAGTACAATTATAGACGAAGTAAAAACCGAACTAAAAGATACTATTCAGGAAAAACACGCAACTATTGAATCCAATGAACTATGCGCCGCTAACATCATTCCATTTCAGTTCCGCCAGCTCATATACAATCTCATAAGCAATGCGCTCAAATTTTCAATTCCCAAGGTGCCGTCACAGATAATCATAAAGAGCAGTATTATAAAAGGCAGTAAATTAAATAACGAAAAACTATCACCCCTAAAAAATTACTGCCATATTATTGTCAAAGACAATGGTATCGGCTTCGAATCCCATTTCAGCGAACGCATTTTTGGAGTGTTCCAAAAACTTCATAACAAAGAAGTATATGGGGGCACTGGAATCGGGCTTGCCATCGTAAAAAAAATAGTGGAGAATCACAATGGCATCATCACCGCAACAAGCGAGTTAAATAAAGGAGCCACCTTTGATATTTATATCCCCGCTAATTAAAACAGCAGGTGAAGCAATGAACTTAAAATTTGATAGCACAGCCAACTGTTCCTATTCATTGCTGAACTGAGTTAATCGGCTGATTGGATGTCATTTATCAAAAAGTTCGACATATTGATTGTGGATTCCAAAAAAAAGTGTAGAAAAATGATTTTTTCTACACTTTATTTTCAATCCCTCTTCATGGAACTTCGTATCTCCTTCTTTAGCTATCTAAAACACCCTTTTACCGTAATTTAGGAATATACAGCATAATCACAAATTAACTTTGCGCTGTTACAAATTTCGGAGGAAAATCATTTTAATAAACGAAATCAAATGAAAAAAACTGTCAAGAAAAAAAGCACAATAAAGCGTAATAAATTACTCAAATGTCCAACCGGCATCAAAGGTTTAGACGAAATTACTGAAGGCGGGCTTCCGAAAAACAGAATCACTTTAGTTTCCGGAAATGGCGGCTCCGGCAAAACTCTTATGGGGATTGATTTTCTTATCAAGGGTGCCACCGCTTACAACGAGCCGGGCATTCTCATGTCATTTGAAGAAACAGACGATGAGCAGTATAAAAATGTGGCTTCTCTCAATATGGATTTAGCAGGCCTTGTAGCGAAGAAAAAGATTCTGCTCGATCATGTTGTTTTAGAACGCAAAGAAATTCAAGAGAAAGACTTTAATTTGGAGGGAATATTTGTTCGATTGGAACACGCCATTGATTCTATAGGTGCCAAACGTGTTGTTTTAGATTCTCTTGAATCTATCTTTTCAGGCGTTACAGATAATGGCGTTCTCCGCTTTGAGATGAAAAGACTTTTCAGATGGCTTAAAGAAAAACAGGTCACGGCAATTGTTTCAGGCGAGCAGGGAGAAAACGGTTCATATACCCGTCATGGTTTGGAGGAGTATATCTCCGATTGCATTATTCTTTTAGATAACAGAGTCAGAGACCAAATTGCCACCCGTAGAATTCGTATCGTTAAATATCGTGGCTCAAAGCATGGAACAAGCGAATATCCATTTGTGATAGATGATGACGGACTTTCAGTAATTCCCATCACGTCTGCAGGGCTTGAAACACCGGGCACAGACAAGAGGGTTTCCACAGGAATTCCATCCTTAGATAAATTGTTCCACGGTAAAGGTTACACCAAAGGCAGCACCATACTGGCTTCGGGTACAGCAGGCAGCGGGAAAACAAGTTTTGGGGCGGCATTTGCAGTTGAAAGTTGCAAGCGTGGGGAACGCTGTCTTTTCTTCTCACACGAAGAATCAGCAGGACAACTTACTCAAAACATGAAATCTATCGGCATTGATTTTGAGCCATGGATAAAAAAAGGATTATTAAAGATTTCGGCTATCAGACCTTCCTTTCTTGGTTTAGAGTTGCATTTATTGAATATTTATAAGCTCATTGAAAGTTTCAAACCAGAAGCTGTGGTCATAGATCCTATTTCAAGTCTTGTGGGAGAAGGTGAGGAGCGTGAGGTTTCATCGATGATTACCCGTATGATTGATCTCTTTAAATCCAAGGGCATCACTACCTTTTTTACAAGTCTTGTTTCCGGAAAATTTCAAAGTAACCCAAGTGGCGAAATAGGTGTTTCATCGTTGATTGACACCTGGATTATTGTACGGATGGAAGAAGATAAGGAAGGAAAAAAACGTACCCGTGAAGTTTTCATTGTGAAGTCTCGTGGCACTAACCATGATGGCGATGTTCATACATTTAATATGACTGATGAAGGAATTATTTTGATGCCAAATGATAATAAAGCCAAGGTAAGCAGCAATAAGAAAAAGGGGGTTGATAAAAATGTTGTAAAGAATAAAAAGAGTAAATAGACTTTATATACGTTAAAATAAGCTAATTTAGTTAAAAACCAAAGAACGCAAATTTCGTACTTCATTGCGAGTTCTGCGTTGAAGCAGAAACTGGAAGCACTCACATTGTATTAGTTTAAGATTGTGGAGTTTGTCCTGAGCTTTCCGTAGGGGGCAAAAAACCCTCGCAATGACTGACTAACAGAGCATCATTTTATTTTTATTTTTATAAAAATAAAAATAAAAATAAAAATAAAAATAAAAACAGTGAATACAATCCAGCCAAAATTCATTGTAGGTATTGGTGGCTCTGCCGGAGCGCTTGATGCATATAAGGCTCTGCTGAATGCAATGCCGCCTGATACAGGGATGGCGTTTGTTATTATTTCTCACATGAATCCCTCCGCCCATAGTTATTTAGCAATCATACTGCAGAGGCACACGAAAATGTCAGTAACCGTGGCTTCTGAGGAAATGCCGATTCTTGCGAATCATGTCTATGTAATTCCTCCGGACTCAGATCTTACTGTTGAAAATTATCGCTTCAGAGTAATCTCACCTCGATCCTGCAGAAACAAACAAATAGATTTATTTTTTATTTCCCTGGCAGATGCAATGGGTGCTCGTGCTGTGGGCATTGTACTTTCCGGATATGATGGCGATGGCACGGCAGGCTGCAAGCACATCAAGGCCAACGGAGGGATTACCTTTGCTCAGGACTTGTCTGCCGAAGTTGACTCCATGCCTCTAAGCGCACAGGAAGCAGGCTGTATTGATTTCGTTATACCACTTAACAAAATTCCAGGTAAACTAAAAAAACTGGCAGCTGGACTTGAAATTTAGAACGTTTACAATTCCCGAATTTTAATTGTAAGTTAAAACTTACCGAACTAATATTCAATTTTTTGAACGACCTATCTGTGAAACTAAACTGTTTTTGCAATTGAAAAATCACAAAAACAACATAAAACAATAGCTAAAATAAAATCGAGTAACCATTCTTTTTAGCCCATTTTTTTGCGGCAGCTATATCCATTCAAATCAATTCCCTCTTGGCAATCAATCATCCTGATTTATCTACATAAAACGAACAATAAAACCTAAACCGAGTATTTTTTACCACAGATAAAATCATCCTAATTTAGGGGCGATCATTAGCCATAAGCCTTTTGAAAGGAAGAGGAAAATGGCATAGAACTTTCATATGGTTTTTCGTCCAAATCTAAACAGATATATGAATCTCTCCAGCAGCAACTGCATCGTTTATAATAATCCTAAAAAAAACATTAAAAAAATCAAACCTGCTCGTGAAAACGATGGTTTGAAACATACTCAGGGAAGTTGGGAAATGGATCTGATTGGGAATACCTTGTACTGGTCAGATAATCAGTTTAAACTATACGGTTTTGAACCGGGTGAACTTAACCTGAAGGCGGATTATTTTTTAGAGAAAACCACTTCTCCTTCCGATCTTAAACGAGTGAAGGAGATCATTGACCGCGCTTTAAAAAGTGAACAGTCTTACCAATTCAAAAGAAGAATCATCAAAAAGAATGGCGAGATCGGATTTGTAGAAACCAAAGCGGTGATCATCCGCTCAAATGGCATTCCGGTTAAGATCATCGGTATCACCACGGACATCAGTAATGATTGCGAAAAAGGGATCACCGATTATAATGATCCTAACTTTTACAATTCCTTGTACAGCAACTACAGGAAGGCGATCTATTCGGATATCCTGAAAATGGTTCAGGACAAAGACGTAGCGAATGATCTTTGCCAGGAGGTTTTCATCAAAGTATGGAACAACATGGCGAAATACAATCCTGCAAAAGGCGAGTTGTATACCTGGCTGATCAATATTTCAAGAAATCATTGCCGGGATTATTTCCGCTCTACCTATTTTCAATCCAACAAGCTCACTTCTGCCATTGATGGGAAAACGCCATCAACACCTAAATTAGAGGCCTTCAATTTAGACCGCATGGATCTATATCGTCTTTTATCTGAGCTCAGCACCGAACAAAAAGAAATAATAGAATTGTTGTTTTTAAAAGGATTCACTCAAAACGAAGTAGCGAGCATCAAAAATCTTCCATTGGGTACGGTAAAGACAAAAAGCAGGAGTGCTTTGCTAAATCTGAGGAGATTGGTGGCGGCTTAAACACAATTCGTTTCAAAAATTCAAAAATACCTGATTTTTTTTTCATAAACTCAAAAAGCATATGTCCATTATGCGTATGTCTTACTGAGTTTTTTTTGGATTTCGTGACTCGTTCAGGAAAAGAAACCCTCCTGCAACAAAAAAAAAGCATCGCTAATGCGATGCTTTAAAAAAAGGGTTGAATCATCTTTCCTGTTTCCTCAATTGCTGAGATCGTATTGTTTATTTAAATGCAATTTTCAATTCGGCTGTAGCAAAAGCTTGGGCTTGTTTGGCTTCGGGAACAACTGCAGACATTCCAAAAAACTCATGCGTTGTTCCTTTGTATAATTTATAGAATGTTTTTACACCGGCTTTGTTTAAATTATCAGCGAGTTGCTTGCCTTCTGTCCTTAAAGGATCATATTGTGCTGCTATGATGGTGGTGGAAGGCAGGCCTTTCAGGTTGGCAGAAACCAACGAAATTCTCGGGTCTTTTCCATCAGCCGGACTTTGCAAATAGTTTTCAAAAAACCACTTCATTAATGGAGCATCCAGCGGCTTGATCTTTTCACTTTCCTTGTAGGATTCCGTGTTGAAATCATACCCTGCAATCGGATAAACCAACACCTCATGAACGGGTAACTGCAAGCCTTTGTCTCTTGCCATCATACTTACAGACGCAGCAAGGTTTCCGCCGGCGCTTTCTCCTACAAGGGCAATTTTGGCCGGATTCCCTTTTATGGATGAGGCATTTTTAACTGTCCACTCGTAAGCCGCGTAACAATCATTGTGTGCAGTTGGGAATTTATATTCAGGACCTTGACGATATGCAACTGAAACCACTACTGCTTCCACCTGATTCGAAAGTCCCTCTGCTGATGCATTGTAAGTATCCAGATCTGCAATCACCCATCCGCCACCATGGTAATAAACAATAACAGGATAATTCTCTTTTCCTGTTTTCGGTGTATATATCCGCACATTAATACTTCCGCCCTTTACAGAAATATCCTTGTTGGTAATTTCCACATTGGCCGGAGCAACAGGTACATTGTATTCCTTAATAATATCCATTACAGCGGTTGTCGGAGTAGGTTGTTTCCGGGCTTCTTCTGCCGACAGTGTCACCAAAGGCGGCGCATTGTAACTCATGAGTTTTTCAATTACGAGTGCCATTGGATCTGTCAGTTCCATCCCCCATTCCGGTTTTGGATTTTCCGACTTAAGTTCCTTCGGGAAAGTTTCGTTCATCAAATTTATTAAACTATCTGTGTTGTCGGGGTTGCCTGTGCTATCGGGAGCGGTGGAACTAAGATTTTTCTCCGTATTCGAGCATGAATAAAAAATAAATAGTGAAGTCAGTACGACTAGACTATTTTTAAAAGAGTGTAGGTTATACATCGTAAAAAATTTTATTGATTAAAAAATACGATTCCTGCAACAATGAGTGCATGAATTCCGGCTATTATTTGATAAGAATTATGCCGTAAAAGTTCATCTACATGAACACTTTGCTCATCATGGATCTCAGAAAATTAGTATACTTAAATGAAATGAAAAATGCGAAATAGATTTCCCAAAAGAGTTGGTAGTTGGGAGTTGGGAGTTGGGAGTTGTAAGCTAAGTAAAGACTGCTTCGTAAAATTATTTTGAAATGGAAACTATGCTTCCTTGAACCAATCTGCTGCAATACACTCAGCAATCACTTCAATTACCTTCAGGTAATTCACAGGTTTGGTAATAAAATTAGAAGCTCCCAGCTCAACTGAGAACATACGGTCAGCGGCAGAATTTGAAGTGGTGAATACAATCACTGGGATCTTCTCAAAATACGTTGTAGACCTGTACCATTTGAGGAAAGCGAATCCATCCATCTTGGGCATGTTGAGATCCAGGAAGATCATATCCGGCAGCTTATCCCCTTTCATGAGTTTTTCGCAGCCGATCATTCCATGGTCAGCAAGATCCAGCCTGATGGAAGGATCCAGCTCTGTTAATGCTTCTGCAAACAGGAACTGATCATCCTTATCATCTTCAATGAGTAAAATATGTCG
>JALYRR010000041.1:6986-20524 GCA_030855265.1 Bacteroidota bacterium
CGAACAACTTCCATGTTTTTAAGCGCCTACCAGGGTAAAGGAATTTACCACATCTACCAGTTGTTTCATATCAAAGGGTTTAGCAATGATGGCATCCGCCTGAACCTTACTGCTCAGTAAAACTTCTTTGTCCATTCCTGTTACCAGGATCACCGGCAACTGATTCAAATTAATATTTTGCTTGATATGATCGAGGATATCAAATCCTCCGGCATACGGAAGCATCACATCCGAAACGACAATATTCAAGGGCACACCGTCGATCACTTTGATCGCAGATTTGTAATCACTCACGATGATCACATTGTATCCTTCGTTCTTTAAAGCCTTTGACATTGCTGTTGCGATGAAGTCTTCATCTTCGATAATTAAGATTGTCTTTTCTACCATGACTGATATTTTTTAGTATTATTTTATGACAAAGTTAAAACAGGTTGAGGAAATTAAAATCGAAAGTAGTGTGGAAATAACGCCACATAAAATTATATCGAAAATCACCTACAAGGCTTTAATATCAATACATTCAAGCTACTCGTCTTTTAAATAAACTTATTAACAATTTTCTCAGAATAAAACTTTATAGCTTAAAACAGGAATCAAACCCAACTGGTAGCGTGTTTCTTCCCGCTCTGTAAAGTCGTCTGTGTAGTGATAAGCAACATTTTTTGTATTCAAAAGATTCTGAATATCGAGCGCCCAGATAACAGTGCTTCTTTTTTTGTTCCGTTTATAAGAGATGCGAAAATCAATTCGTGAATAAAAGGGAAGCTGCCTGTCATATACAAAAGGATCATCCTGTCTTGCTTCCTTGAATCCATTTCTCGCGACGGAGCGTAGGTCAATTCCCAGGACATCTTTTTTATTCTTCATTGCATATTCTTTTCCAGCTGCGACCGCCAGCGCATATCCTGTATTGAATCTCGCATCTGCTGTATGCGATCCGACAGTGTATTCACTCCGGTAAATATTTCCTGAAAGCAAAATATAATTACTCGTCACCCTTCTTTCTACTGTAAGATCAACGCCTTGTACCCATGCGGATCCTGATTGCTGTAATTCAAAATTCACAGGCTCATTAAAATAATTGAAACCTGAAAATCCGTTGCTGAGATTTACAGGAATATCTTCATACAACTGGTAATACACTTCTGTGCTGATGCCATATTTTTTCTTCTTCCAATCCTGCGATAGCGCAATGGATCTTGATGTAGTCGGCTGAAGTGTCCTGTTGTTCCGATGAGATACGTAAAGCGCAGCAGGCTGAATCTTCGCGGATTCTCCGGCACGGATGC
Organism: Bacteroidota bacterium; assembly: GCA_030855265.1. Taxonomy (GTDB): domain Bacteria; phylum Bacteroidota; class Bacteroidia; order 2-12-FULL-35-15; family 2-12-FULL-35-15; genus 2-12-FULL-35-15. The sequence continues at coordinate 8,279 of JALYRR010000041.1, forward strand.
TCAACGACTGATATGAACTGATGCGGTATTTCAACATCGCTGATGGAAGGAGGAGCAAGTCCGTATGCCCAGGAACAATCAGCGAATGAATTCCCGCCTGGAATTCCAATCGCTTAGTTAAACGGCCTTCAAGGTCAATGAAAGGTTGAAGTAAAGACATATAAACCGTTCCTCTTTGTAATTCAAGTTTATTCATCTGATTGTGAATCCTGTCTGAAAAATAATTCAGATAAGCGCCTGCTTTTAAACGATAGGAAGCACCAAGACTCTTTGAAACATAATTCAGGCTGGACAATTTCTCCTGATCATAACGGTCATTTTCTTCCGGCATTAACCACAAATTGTTGTTACTTGAGATAGAAGAACGTCTGACTTCCTTCTTTGAAAATGTGATCACAGATTTAAGAAAAACTGTTCCGGAAAGAGAGACAACATTTGAGATTCCGGCAATCGCTGTGAAAGAATGATAATCAATATCATGTTGATCTTTCGAAAATTTCACTTCGGATGAATCTTTCATCCCCCGGAAAATGCTCTCGCTATCGCCCGCTATACCAAACAATGCGAGCGAACCTTTTGAATAGGGAAGCGAAACGTGGAATGATATATCCTTGTAATTGATTCGTTCATTACCAAAATTAACTCCCAGTGAACTGAGCAGACCAACCGTTGAATACCTTGCATTCACCAAATAAGAGGCAGAACTCTTTTTTGAAAAAGGACCTTCCAGACATACATCCGTTCCAAGGAGGCTGGCCTGTATGATCCGTTCCGAACGTTGATCATTTCCTCGCCGAAGCTGAAGATCCATCATTCCTGATAAAGTATTTCCATTGACTGAACCAAAAGGTGCTAAATTGAAATCAGAACTATTTAATAATTGGGCACTGATCATACTCACTCCCCCTCCATTGAGCGATGGCTTGTCGTTGATCGTTCCTGCATTCTCCAGGTGATTCGGATTTACAACTTCAACACCTTCCAGTTTCCATTGCATATAATTCGGACTTGTTCCTCTTACCGAAATATTGTTCGCCTGATCATCCGTGTTTACAAGTCCGGAATGGGTATTCACAGCACGGGCAGGATCATAAAACACCGCAGCCAGATGATGCAATTCCCATTCATTCACTTCTTCTCCTTCTGTTCCGGAAGCGCTTGTGCTTACCTCCGCAAGATCAAGCTTATATTCTTTTAAGTTAAGGTCATTGACGCGTTGTTTACCTGAATGGATAATCACATTTTCTTCAACCAATAAACGATACGAAGTATGTTGTACACTTAATGTGTAAGTTCCCGGAAGAGCCTGAATTTGATAATGGCCGGAGGAGTCCGAAACGGCTGAATATTCTGCGGGTCCTTTAATGGAGATAAGAGCAGCATTTACAGGTTGCTGGGTCAGATCATTCAGGATCCTGCCACGCAGTGATTGAAGTTCCTGAGCGGAAGAAAAAATTGAAAAGAATAAAAAAAATAAATTTAAAAGTAGTGTCTTCCTCATTCGGTTTTTTTTGAGCAATAAATTCCTCGTATCCCATTCTGAACCGGTTTAGCATCTTGAAAAAATGATTTCGATACGATGTGACTACACTGAAAACATCAATAAAATCAACCAAAACAAGGCTGGCCAATTTTCAATGGCATAATTATTTCGGGAATTCCGTACCAAAACAAACAGCCATGACGGAAAGAACAATTTTACTTATAGAAGAAGATGAATCAGTTTCAAGAGATATCACCCTGATTCTCAAAAATGAAGGTTTCAATGTGATCATTGCCAGTGATTACAATTCATCCTTGGCCATCATTGAAAGGATAGCCGTTGATCTTGTAATTACAGATGAAGTTCAGCCTCATGCCGATGGATTCGGAATCGTTGAATATATAAAGCACTATTCCTCAATCCCTGTAATACAACTCACGGATGGGAAGAAGATAGAATTCCCCTTTTCCGTAAAACCGGATGCGCTTGTCAGCAAACCGGTTGATCCGGATAAACTTATTCTTTTGATCAGCAGCTGCTTCACGCACCGACATATCAGGCAGGTTGGATAGAATTGAATAATATTATTAATTCTATCGTCCTCATCACAAAGAAATTTATGTTGGAGAATTTTCAACGATTTTGCGTTTTAAAAATCGTTCCTTATCCCTGATAAGAAGATGTTTTTTACCTTTACTTTGAAACCTTTGCAAACATTGGCTTAAGAATTTTAGAAATTTAAATTAAGAGGATAAGAGTGATGCAAAACGAAACGAATGTACATGGTTCAATATTCTTTTTATTAAGAAAGTTTATTGATCACAGTTTACCACCTGGAGCATGGGAAAAATTAAACCAAGCCGCTGGTTCAAATGCAGATGAATTCGAACTAACCAAAAGCTATTCTCTAGATACCATCGGATCTATAATAGCAGCCGCCTCTAAAATGACTGGCCTGTCAGAGGACACACTAAAAGAACGCTTTGGCGAATACCTGGTTCCGGATCTTTTTACTTTATATAAGAATTATCTCCGACCTGAGTGGACGACTTATGATGTTCTATTGAACACTGAAAGAGTTATGCATGGTGCTGTTCGAAAATTAAACAGCACCGCTAATCCCCCTATTCTTAATGTTACGGCAGTCAACGAAAAGTTGTTAATGATTGACTATTATTCCAAAAGAAGGATGGCGGGTTTGGCAATCGGAATCATTAAAGGGATAGCCAAATACTATCATGAAGAAGAAAAGATTTCTGTTAAATCAGTTACATCCCTTAATGACGAACGCGTTCAGATTCGGGTTGAGTTTTTATAAAATTTCAGAGGATTGTCATTCCCTAGATTTCATAAAAACCATGATTAAGCATTCCTGTCAAACTCAATCTTGTCTCCGGATTCTATTTTATCCTCAGGCTTTTCTAAAGGCAGAGTAAAATAGAAGGAAGATCCTTCCCCTTCAATACTTTCCACCCAAATTTCTCCACCATTCCTTTCTAAGAAGCCTTTTACCAATAATAATCCTATACCTGCTCCTTTATTTTCCTTTCGCGCTTTTGAAAGAGTGTTCATTTGAGGAGTAAATAATTTATCCTGAATTTCTTTGGTCATTCCAATTCCATTATCCTTAATCTGCACGATTAATTTACCATCTTTTTTCGTGGCTGAAATTTTAATTTCTCCGTCCTTGTTGGAATGTTTAATTGCATTGGAAACTATGTTTTGCAAAATTGAAAGCAACATTTTTTCATCGGCAAAAACACTTTCTTTTTCTTCTATTTCATGATAAGATTTATTGTATTTAAAGCGGCGGTATCTTTTAGAGACTCAAAAACCTTGTTGACATACTTCCTAAGCTCAATTTGTGAAGGCGTAAAAACATCAGAAGCGTATTTTATTCTGGCCCACTCAACTAAATAGTCCAGCATATTTAATTCATCCAGCGCTGCTTCATGAAGTTGTTCAAGCAATTCCTTCACAACCGAAGGTTTCATTTTTTCATAATTAGTTTTGAGATACTTACTACCCTGGATAATTCCTGCCAATGGACTCCTTAAATCATGCGACAAGATCGCAAGAATACTTTCTTTATGAGTATTCAGTTCTTCCAGTTCTTTTACATATTTTTTAATGGCCTCTTCTGATTGCCTTCTTTCTGTTAAGTCCCGGAGAATTTTAACATATCCAAGCAATTCTCCATTCAATCCTGTTAAGGGAAACACCAACCCGTAAGCATAAAATTCAGTTTTGTCCTTTCGAATATGCCACCTGTTATCAACCGCTCTACCGTCTTTAATTGCCATATCGATTTCTGATTTCGGCACACCATTTTTTTTATCTTCATCAGTAAAGATTATATCAAATGGCTTCCCGATCACTTCATCCGTTTTATAACCAAAAATGAGCTCTGATCCGGAGCTCCAACTATTAATCATGAAATCCTTATCCAATGTTAAAATTGAATAGTCCTGGAGACTGTCCACTAACTGGCTGTAAAATTCAGCTGTCGGGATGTATTGGGATTTTAAAATGTTTGGAGGAGATTTTTCATCTTTCATATTCTGATCTTTATTTGTAAATAAAAAAATTCTCGTTTCAAGTTTATCCTAAATTACTGAGCTTAGCCTTACAGAATTTTTCTATTCGTTGAAGGGCTGTTTTGAATAGCCGGGGTTGAAGAAATCCGAACATTCTAAAGAGCTATTCTCAATATCTGCCTACAGGTATGCTGGCACTTTTCAAGGAAAGACAATCGAACAAGAAGGCCAGTATTTTTTCTTTCAGAAAAACACTGTCTCTCGTATTCCAATTTTATACCTGTTTATGCCACCTTTTTCTCAGATGCTGACAGAGAATTGATAGTTGACTCAGCGAGGGCAGTCAGCTTAACATCAGCTGTTTTTTCCTCTTCAAGTATTTCATTGAGTATTTTTGTAACTTCTGTAAGGTTGAGTGTTGTAGCGAAAGCCTTCAACGATCCATACGAAGAGATCTCATAATGTTCCACCTTCTGTGCGGCGGCAATGATCCCTGCGTCACGCATAACACCTTCATCTATTTTCTTAATGTCTGCATTTGATCCTTTTTTCAACAGGGTCCCATTGAAGGAAACTAAACGGTATTTCCAGCATGCAGTTTGGACAGGTAAATTTCTTTGCTTCCATCAAAAGGGTTTAATAGTTGGTGGTTGTTTGTAAACTAATTTGAGTCCTTTTCTCTGTTTCCTTTTTCAACTTTTCAAGAAAGCGGAGAATCCCGTTTTCACTCCTGACACATCCACAATCGATCAGAATCCCCTGGGTATAAATGCTCAGAAATGGCATTCTTTTCATTTCGACTTCTATGCGGGCTACAGGGTTTTCGTTGGAATGAATGCAGAGGAATTTGACATCCTTGTAGCGCGGATGATTAGACAAATTCTCAAAAGGTGTAGTTAGCTGCCTCGAAAAAAAGCAGCGTTCGTTGTCGTACTTCACGATCGTGTATTTGTCCGCAAACCCCTGCATCCTCAGGTGATTATCAGACGAATGAATAATAGCCATTTTTCCTCCTTTCGTTAATTATTTTATTTGTACTTACCTCTTATCAGTTTAATTGTTATCGTATTGAAAAAACAATCAGATCAGGCTACCTTTTTCTCCGATGCTGCCAGTGAATTGATAGTGGATTCTGCGATCAGAGTCAGTTTTTCATCGGTTTCTTTTTCCTGTTCAAGGATTTCATGAAAGATGCTGGCCGCTTCCGTAAGGCCCATTGTATTAGCAAAGGAGCGTAAAATCCCGTAGCAGGCGATCTCGTAATGTTCCACCTTTTGTGCAGCTGAAATAATTCCAGCATCCCGCATGGCACCTTTTTCCGTTTCACGCATAATTGATTCTGCTTCGTTAAGCAGTCCGACCATGGCTTCGCACTTTTTGGTCTTAGGTTCCATTCCTATCAGGACAAAAACCTTTTCCAGGCTCTGCACCTGAATTTTGGTTTCAGCGAAATGTATCTCAACAGTTTCTTTTAATTCTTTTGAGCTGGCTTTGGAAAACATCATGGGCATGGATTCAACCAACGCCAGTTCGGCACAATAGATCTCTTTTAATTCATTAATAAATAATTCCATGAGTTTAGAATCATGCATCGTATTTTCAGTTTGTATATCCATGGAGTAAAAATTTGAGGGTTAATTTATCAGAGAAAAATGGAGCAATCGTTATACCAATGCAGGAGAGTGTTAAGTAGCAAGGGATGAAGAAAAAACCGCGAATTTTGTTGAGGAAAAATTTACTGAATGAGGAAAAAAAAGATAGACAAATCCCCAATAAATATAGCCAAATGCTTTTTTTGAGTAGACGAATTGCCCAAAGACCTGATGATGGAGGAAATTCAAATATAAACGCGAATCAGGTGTGGCTTAAATTATTCGTTCCTGTTTTTTCCAGAAGGTTTTTGCGACAGCTCGTGTTGTTTTAAGCAGGTAACTGTCTGCTCGCGCATCCCGCATTTCAATCAGATAAATTCATGGTCATGCTTAGAAAGCAGCAGCATCTTTAAATGGGGCAATGGAGTTTGATCCGGCGGGTAAAATCCTCCTGCGGAGTTAACAATTATATTTTTTCCTTTTCTGGAAGTGATTTTATTTAAAGGTTCCGGACTTTATACTTCACTGAATTGTAAGCGTTAAAAATCTACTCAGGTATTCATTGGCATTGCAAGAGGCAATGGAACAACAGGAGCATCTACCGGCAAACTAATTATAAAAGTAGATCCTTTATCCACTTCACTGGTGGCGCTGATAAACCCATTGTGCTCTTCCACAATCTTTTTACAGATCGCAAGCCCGATCCCTGTGCCTTCATAATCTGAATTCACATGAAGGCGCTTGAACATTGCAAATACCTGCTCAGCATATTGCTGCTCAAACCCAATTCCGTTGTCTTGTATAGAGATCCTTACGAATTTATTAACAGTCATCCGCTCAGAGCCATTGACAGTCGTGTCCACCTTGGAAGATATGAGTACCACTGGATCCACGCCTTTACGTGAATACTTTAATGCATTGCTGATGAGGTTTTGAAACAAGGGCTTGATGAGACGTGGATGAACGTGCATGCGTGGAAGCTTTTCGACAATTACCTGGGCATTTTTCTCCTGAATCTGCAGATCCATATCTGCGATCACTTCTTCGATCAGGACATTCAGATCCGTAAGGACCAGCAAATCCTTGGCAAGAGATAACTTACTGAAAGCAAGAATATCGTTGATCAGGTTTTGCATGCGTGTACAGGCAGACTGCATCTTCTCCATATAGAGCATGGCTTCCGGATCCATTTTTTCAGAAAACTTGGAGTACAACCGGTCATTGAAGATCTTAATCTTCCTTAAAGGTTCCTGAAGATCATGGGAAGCCATGTAAGCAAAACGGTCCAGCTCCTTATTGGTTGATTCAAGCTGATGAATGTTCTCAAACAATTGTTTGTTCAACTCATTCGCTCTTGTTTCAGATGCGATGCGTTCCATCATTTCCTGCTCCAGGTTCCTATTGATCGCGATCAGTTTTTCCTCTTGTGCGATGAGCTGATGTGTTTTTTTAAACAGTTCAGCAAAGATCGCGACCTTTGCCCTCAGCAATTCCGGCTGAACCGGTTTGTAGATATAATCCACAGCACCTGCTTTGTATCCTTTAAAAAGATTTTCATCTCCGTAACTGTGGGCGGTGATAAAAATGATGGGGATGTGACGTAGCTTTTCCCGCTGATAGATCATGGTGGCCGTTTCAAACCCGTTAATCTCAGGCATTTCCACATCCATGAGAATGAGCGTGAAATCCATTTCATTCAACAGGATCTTGAGCGCTGCTTTTCCCGATTGAGCTTTGACCAGCTGATAACCATCCGGCCACAACACACTCTCCATCGAGATCAAGTTGTTCTCACGGTCATCCACCAATAAAATCTTTGCTCGAGGCGATTTAGTAACCGACATAATCTTTTTTTCTATTTATAGAACCAGATCCTCATCATGGATAACAACTGATCCATTTTTAATGGCTTGGTAATGTAATCGGAAGCTCCGGCCTCAATACACTTCTGTCTGTCGCCCTTCATTGCTTTCGCAGTAACGGCTATGATCGGAAGATTATTGTTCTTGTGCTCCCTGCGTATTTTCTGCATGGTCTCATATCCATCCATCTCCGGCATCATAATGTCCATGAGGATCATTTCAATGTTATTGGCCGGATTGTTCAGGATACTGATTGCATCCATTCCCGACTCAGCAGTGATGCAATTGATGTTGTACCTTTCAAACACGGTTGTGATCGCAAAGAGGTTACGCACATCATCATCTACCACCAGCACATTCTTCGCAGTAAGGATATCACCTTTCATGCGGATATTTTCCATGATCCTCCTTTTCGCAGGAGTGAATTTAGCATAATTAACATGAAGGAACATCATTGATTCCTCCAGCAATCTGTCAAGGGAATTCACATCCTTTAACACAATGCTGCTTGCCAGGGTATGCAGTGTGCTCAATTCCGATTTCGAGAAATCCTTCGCTGAATAAATAATGATCGGCACCAGCGTGTTTTTCTTGTCCTTGGCCTTGATCTCGTTGATCAGTTCAATTCCAGTATAATCAGGCAATGTATAATCAAGGATGATCGTATCATATTGTTTCTCACTCAACAACTCCATGGCGCGTTTGCCCGTGGAAGCAATGGTGATCTCGATGTTATCTTCCTGCAATAATTTCACCAGTTGTGATGATTCGCTCTCATTGTCCTCTACGATCAGGAGTTCTTTCTTTTCTCTCTTATGGAACGACTGAATCTCTTCGAACAATTCGTTCAGCTGATCGTTATTCAGTGGCTTCAGCAAAAAGCTTCTGGCGCCTCTCTTCAGGGCAAGGATCTTATTCTCTTCCCCTGAGATCAGGTGGATAGGAATGTGACGGTAGTTCAGATCATTTTTTAACAGATCCAATACTTTCCAACCGCTTGTATCCGGCAGCTTCACATCCAGCGTAATGGCGATTGGGGTATATTTTCCCACAAAATTAAAGATCTCCACATAATTGGTCGCGATCACTACCTTCATTCCATCCTCATGTGCACGATCGATCATGATCTTTCCGAAACGCATATCATCTTCCACCACCAACAGCACTTTATCCGATGGGAGGATGTTGTTCCTGTCATCACCTGTTTCATTGATCATCTCATCCACACCATGCATCTTCTTTTGCTCGATGCCTTCTTCCGTCATGCTGAGAGAATTCAGAATGGCATCCAGCTCTTTTTTCTCAGGACGAAGAGATTCGATCTGCTGATGAGCAAGATTTGGTTTATTTTGAAAATCAGGAGTAAAATCCATTGGCAGAAAGAGCGTAAAGCGGCTTCCTTTTCCAACTTCACTTTCCAGTTCGATGGTTCCACCAAGTAATTCTGCCAGACCGCGGCTAATGGACAATCCAAGTCCTGTTCCCCCGTATTTACGACTGGTAGAACCCTCTGCTTGCTGGAAGGCTTCGAAGATAATGGTTTGTTTATCCTGCGGAATTCCGATTCCGGTATCCACAATGGAGAAAGCAACCACCTTGCTTGCCTTGTCGAGCATTGAATTGCCCACCCTCCAGGATTTTTTCGCTTCTGTGATCTTCAGTGTTACTTCTCCTTTTTCAGTGAATTTAAATGAATTCGAAAGAAGGTTCTTCAGGATCTGGTTGAGACGCTGAGAATCGGTATCGATGGATTCCGGAAGATTCGGATCAGTTTCGATCCGGAATTTAAGACTCTTGGATTCCGATAAAGGTTTGAACGTAGTTTCCACGAAAGCGGAGATTTCTGAGAAACGGATGTTTGAGATGTTCGCAGAAATAAATCCGGACTCGATCTTCGAAAGATCCAGGATGTCGTTGATCAACTGAAGCAAGTCATCCCCGCAAGAGTGAATGGTTTTCGCATACCGTGTTTGCTTATCATTTAAATTTCCTTCCGCATTTTCATACAGCTGCTGAGCAAGGATCAGTAAGGAGTTCAACGGTGTACGTAACTCATGCGACATATTCGCAAGGAACTCTGATTTGTATTTCGAAGTAAGGGTTAACTGCTCCGCTTTTTCCTCGAGTGATCTTCTGGCTTCCTCCACCTCTTTGTTCTTGGCTTCCACTTCGTTCTTCTGTTTTACGAGAAGGAGTGCTTTGTCCTGAAGCTCATCATTTGTTCTTCTCAACTCTTCCTGCTGGATCTTCAACTCACCGGCAAGTGATTGTGATTGCTCCAGAAGTTCTTCTGTTCTGGAATTGGTCTCGATGGTATTTACAACAATACCGATAGACTCCGTCAGCTGGCTTAAGAAATCGAGGTGGGTCTGGCTGAATGTTTCCAATGAACCCAACTCAATAACTGCTTTCACATTGTTCTCGAACAATACAGGAAGAACGATCAGGTTAGAAGGCTTTGCTTTTCCAAGGCCTGAGCTGATCTTCACATAATCTCTGGGAACATTGCTGAGGATGATCCTTTCTTTTTCAAATGCACATTGCCCAACAAGCCCTTCACCGATCTCAAATTCTTTCGGGATGTTCTTTTCAGATTTATAGGCATATGCAGCGAACAATTTCAATTTAGGTGTCTCTTCATCTGTTGAAAGAATATAGAACGCGCCGTAATGTGCGGTCACAACCTGTGCAAGTTCAGACAAGATCCGTTGTGCAACGGTTTGAAGATCTTTCTGTCCTTGTAACATCTGAGTGAATTTAGCAAGATTGGATTTCAACCAATCCTGATCCTGATTCAACAAGGTGGTTTCACGAAGATTGGTGATCATCTGATTGATGGTATCCTTCAACTCTTCCACTTCACCTTTTGCATCCACACGAATGTTACGGGTTAAATCGCCCTTCGTTACAGCGGAAGCCACCTCGGAGATGGATCGCACCTGGGTTGTTAAATTTTCAGCAAGCTGATTTACGTTTTCTGTCAGGTTTTTCCAGATCCCTGAAGCGCCCGGTACACTTGCTTGTCCGCCGAGTCTTCCTTCTACTCCTACTTCACGTGCAACGTTTGTTACCTGATCTGCGAAAACCGCGAGTGTCTCAATCATTTCATTGATCGTATCAGTTAATTGCGCCACTTCACCTTTTGCATTGATGGATAATTTCTGACGCAGGTTACCGGTAGCTACCGATGTTACAACTTTTGCGATACCACGCACCTGGGAAGTTAAATTAGAAGCCATCATGTTCACGGAATCTGTAAGATCTTTCCAGGTACCGGCTACACCGGCAACATAGGCTTGTCCACCCAACTTACCTTCAGTACCCACCTCACGTGCAACACGAGTTACCTCGGAAGCGAAAGCTCTCAACTGATCCACCATTTTATTGATGGTATTCTTCAGGTCAAATATTTCTCCTTTTACGTCAACCGTAATTGTTTTTGATAAGTCACCACTCGCCACTGCTTTTGTCACCTCAGCGATGTTACGTACCTGTGAAGTTAAGTTCCCCGTCATCTGGTTTACCGAATCCGTAAGATCTTTCCATGTTCCAGCAACACCCGGTACAAAGGCCTGTCCGCCCAACTTACCTTCTGTTCCTACCTCACGTGCAACACGGGTTACCTCTGATGCGAAACCGCGAAGCTGATCCACCATCGTGTTAATTGTATTCTTTAATTCAAGAATTTCTCCTTTTACATCCACCGCAATTTTACGGCTCAAATCACCATTCGCTACCGCAGTAGTTACCTCTGCAATGTTACGAACCTGAGATGTTAAGTTGGATGCCATTTTATTTACGGAATCCGTTAAATCTTTCCAGGTTCCACCTACACCCGGAACGTAGGCTTGTCCGCCCAACTGCCCTTCAGAACCTACTTCGCGTGCAACACGTGTTACCTCTGAACCGAATGAGTTCAGCTGATCCACCATCGTGTTAATTGTATTTTTTAATTCAAGGATTTCTCCTTTTACATCCACGGTAATTTTACGTGACAAATCGCCTTTCGCAACCGCAGTGGTTACCTCAGCAATGTTACGTACCTGTGCCGTTAAGTTGGACCCCATCTGATTCACGGAATCTGTCAGATCTTTCCATACACCATCCACACCTTCCACTGTGGCCTGTCCGCCCAGTTTCCCTTCAGAACCCACCTCACGGGCAACACGCGTTACCTCGGAGCCGAATGAGTTCAGCTGATCCACCATGGTATTGATCGTATCCTTTAATTCAAGGATCTCTCCTTTTACATCCACGGTGATTTTACGTGACAAATCGCCTTTCGCAACCGCAGTGGTTACCTCAGCAATGTTACGCACTTGATCGGTAAGGTTACCGGCCATCTGATTCACGGAATCTGTTAAATTTTTCCATGTACCACCCACACCTTCCACTGTAGCCTGACCGCCGAGTTTTCCTTCGGTTCCTACCTCAAGTGCCACACGGGTCACTTCGGATGCGAAGGAATTTAGCTGATCCACCATCGTGTTGATCGTATTCTTTAATTCTAGGATTTCTCCTTTTACATCCACTGTGATCTTACGGCTCAAATCACCGCTCGCCACCGCAGTGGTTACCTCGGCAATGTTACGCACCTGTGCTGTTAAGTTGGATCCCATCTGGTTAACAGAATCCGTTAAGTCTTTCCAGATCCCATCCACACCTTCCACCGTTGCTTGTCCTCCAAGTTTCCCTTCTGATCCCACCTCACGCGCAACACGTGTAACCTCTGAACCGAATGAGTTCAGCTGATCCACCATTGTATTGATTGT
>JALYRR010000042.1:0-17144 GCA_030855265.1 Bacteroidota bacterium
CTGTAAGTATTGATAACAACAATCGGAAGATTGGAGGAAGTGAAGGCTTGGGCATTTACAGTTGATTGAGCAAGTATCAATGAAATGCATGAAAGAAGTAAAAGTTTTTTCATAACTTAAATTTTAAAAATTCGACATTCTAATTATTGTTCTTCTGCGAAGCATTATCTCTCTTCGCATCCATACTTAAAGTTGCATGAGGAACACTTCTTAATCTTTCTTTCGCGATAAGCTTTCCGGTAACGCGGCAAATTCCATAGGATTTATTCTCCACACGAATCAAGGCATACTGTAAATGTTCGATAAATTTTTCCTGGCGTACAGCCAATTGTGCTGTTTCCTCTTTTGATAATACATCCGCAGCATCTTCCAATAATTTAAAAGTTGGAGACGTATCATTGGTACCATGATCATCACTCAGATTAAGTGTACTCTTCAGCAAGTCATAATCTTTCCGGGCTTCATCCAGCTTTGAGACAATCAGATCCTTAAATTCTTTCAATTCATCATCTGAATACCGAACAACCGGAGCTGCATCATTATATTTTGACTCATTCTTAGCTTCGGATTGGCCTTTTTGCTTACCTGATTTGTTGATTTCCATAAGTTGAATAGTATAGTTTAGTAGATTATAATCATTTTGTTTATGTAGAATTTACAAGAAGCGAAGTTATCTCCATGAATTTGATTGTTCCCGTCTTTTCGTTTAGCCATATTTTTACATCGCCAGAAGGCATGAATTTCAAGGTGGCAAATTTCTAAAATCTTCATTTCATTTTGTGAGGGCAGCACTTTCGGGAAGATATTCCCCAAAAGCTGGGGAAGTCGCGGTCAAAGCCTCTTTTAAGTCGCTAAAATCTGTTAATTGATAGCCCAAAGGGCAACTTTAGAAGTTTGCTGCCGTTAAAGAAACAGCTCTACGGTAAAAGCATAATATGAATAGCCAGGAGCAGTTAAAGTATCGGTAGAAAATAGAGTTGTTGTTTAACTAAAAAAAACCAAAAATGAAAAACTTCAAAAGAATATTCCAAACAAGCCTTTTAGCCATAACATTATTGATCGCAGGAAAAGGTGCACATGCTCAAACTATATCCCCAATTTATTTTGGTGAAAATGCCTGGATGCCGGATACAATCGGTAACGCAAGTGATTGTCAGGAACCGCCTTGTATCCTTTATGGAAAATTGCATAAGAACTGGGATAAGATTCAGGATAGTAAAGCTTCAGTAATTCGTTACGGTGGTATTGCAGCGGATAGAAACATGCCAACAAAGTTCCAGTACATCCGAATGATTGACTCGATCCGTGCACACGGCATGGAACCGATCATCCAGGTACCATTTCATAACTGGAGATATTCAGCTGCACAGGCTGCTGAAATTGTAAACTATATCAATGTTGTGAAGGGTAAAAATATCAAGTACTGGATTATAGCAAATGAACCGGATTTAGGTTACGGCTTTACTACGGATAACCAAATTGCAAATTATTTCAGACCATTTTCATCAGCCATGAAAGCAGTTGACCCTTCGATTAAAATTATCGGCCCTGAGATCGCAAGTTATAATTCATCGATTATTTCAGGGTTAACAAACCCGGGTGGTCCAGATGATATTACTGGTAAAGATGCTGCAGGAAGATATTACATTGACATTATCACGTTTCATACATACCCTTTCAATGGAAGTCAGACAAGAGCTCAGGTAATAACTAAATTAACAGGAGCAAATCAGTTTGAACAAAATTTAATTCATTTAAATGGTAAAGTTTCAGCCGCTAATACACACCATGGTAGGACAGGTGCGAACAAGCTTAAAACTGCAGTAACTGAAGCGAATATTAACTGGAAAAATTCCGCATCCGATAACGTTAACGGAGTTGGTGCAAACAGTTTTATCGGTGGTCAGTTCGTTGCAGAGATGTTAGGACTTGGATTGAAGCACAATGTTGAAACGATTAATATCTGGAGTGTTATTGAAGGTAATACTACCGAATTAAACATCGGATTTATTGACCCGACAACCGGAAATAAAAAATCAACTTATCATCACTTTAAAATGATGGCAGAGAATTTCAAAGGAAACTATGTAACCTCTACGTCAAACAATGCAAATGTTAAAATCTTTTCAAGTAAGGATGCAAACCAGATCAGTGTAATGATCATGAACCAGGATCTTAACAGTTTTAACTATACTGTTAAATTGGCAACAGGAACGGTTACCGGAGCTTCCCCAGTTAAAATGAATGTTGATGCAGATGTTTCTTATGAGCATACTGAAACAATTCAGGGAGAGTCAACAGTGATGCTTGTTTTTAACACATCAGGAGTTCTATTGAAAAAGTATGAATATAGCTTAACCGGCCATGCAGTAGCTAACCAGGCACCAACAGTAACTGATTATATTGCAACAGGTGTTGAAACTGCTACTACTCCTGAAGATGGTGGTGATTTTGAAATGAAAGTTTTCCCAAATCCATCATCAGGTAAATTCACGGTAGAGCTTAAAAAAGGAAACTCTGAAGAAAAAAGTTTTCAGGTGGAACTTTACAACATGCTCGGTCAGCAGGTGATTAGTAAAAAATCAACTTTCTATAACGGAAAGGAAATGTTAGAACTAAGTGAAGGAATGGCTCAAGGTGCTTACATTCTTCAAGTAAAGGATGGAGATCATAAAGTAGCGACCAAAAGAATCATTTTAAGCAAATAATTAAATCTTAATAAAAAAAATCCCCCTTCGGCAAATTGAGGAAGGGGGATTTTCTATTTAAAGTTTTTCTATTTTGAAACTATCAGTTTGAGAGATCTGGAAACTCCGTCTTTGTTGAGTACATAGAAATAAATTCCGTTGGGAATATTCTGAGTATCCACTACTACAGAATGTGTCCCTGCTTTCAAATCTTCCTCAAGCAAAGATACCATTGGGTTTCCAAGCATATCGTAAAGTTTCAGACTTACCGGACCAGCCGTTCCTACCTGAAAACTGACTTGTGTTTTTTCTTTTGCAGGGTTCGGAGAATTCTGGAACAACTTCAAAGAAGTATTTTCATTTTTCAAGATCCCTGTCGAGATCTGCGCAGGCGCCATAATATCATCGATGTACAATGTATCGGTTGTTGAAAATCCCGGATTAAAAAGGACAATGATTTTATCAACGTCGATCGGAGCAGTAAGACTTCCGGATGGTGACTGATAATAATTGAAAGACAATGTCTGCCATGCATTTTCCAAAGTTGTGCTTGCAATGTATTCACTATGAACTCCGGCAGGATAATTATCATCACTTCTTTTTCCCAATTGAAGATTAACAACTGTTCCAGCTGGTGCGGTTGAATACACCTTCATTTTTATTTTTGGCGTTGAGAAAGAATTGTTAGCATATATTGTTACATCAGCCATTTTGGAATTAGGATAGATTTTCAATAAATCATATAAACAGGTATCTCTAATATACATTGCACAATTTGCACTTGTGTTAATTGCATTGGGGAACGAATTCGCTGTTAGAGAATCCAATGTTCCTGTTGGCAAACCGAAATGCATAGTTTTAATTCCTTCAAAATCACAATATGTTTGCTGAGCCTTCATCTGTCCTGTGATAAGTATAGTAATAATTAAATAGAGTAATTTTTTCATAACATATATATCATTTAAAAGGTTGATACAAATTTCTTAACACAAAATTAGTTCGTTAAAAAGCAAAAAACCCAAAGTTTCGTTATTCGCCTGATTTTAATCGTTGAGTCATTCAAATTCTTTGTTTACTTCTGATTAGTTAATACAGAATAATGCCAAAATGGTTACAACATCCTTTTAGGGTGTTTCAATGCATTTCTCCTTTAAGAATGCACATTCTGGGGAAATCAATGGAGTTAAATCGGGGAATTAATTCTACCAACCCTAGTTTAAAGAACATTCAGAATTTAGTTCACGAAGAATTTTAAAAACTGTTAATAAAGGGGGAAACCCAAGCTACTATTTACCTCTTTCGCCGATAAAATTCCCCAAATCACCGAATATCCCAAAAAAGACTTCGATCATATAATACGTTTGCATTGTAATTGAGAAGTACAGGTATCAAATTAAATAATTGGGGCAGATCCGATCAAAATCTACTGAGTAAGAATATGGAAAATAATCAACCAAAAGTTTTAATGCTGGGCTGGGAATTCCCACCGATAATTAACGGGGGACTGGGAGTAGCTTGTCACGATCTTTCAAGCGCATTGTCAGATCTCGCCCATGTTACGATGGTTGTTCCCAAAAGCAGTATCGGATTCAAGGTCAAAAATGTTAACCTGGTGGGTATCAACAATATCGACATTGACTCATACGAGAAACATTTTTCATCAATGAAATTACCTTTCGACCTTCATGCAATACCTGCGGACCTGAATCCATATACCAGTGAATTATCAAACCAATCATCGTCGGGTGAAAATGAAGGTGTATTCTCCTCGGAAGGAACCAAGACAGGGCCCTTCAATATTGACAACCTGTATGGAGGCGATGTAATCAATAAAGT
This sequence comes from Bacteroidota bacterium, assembly GCA_030855265.1. Taxonomy (GTDB): domain Bacteria; phylum Bacteroidota; class Bacteroidia; order 2-12-FULL-35-15; family 2-12-FULL-35-15; genus 2-12-FULL-35-15. Next base: position 4,524 of record JALYRR010000042.1, read on the forward strand.
GATCCAGTATGCTGATATAGCAGCCTCCTATGCATCTACTCTTGAGTTTGATGTAATACATGCTCATGACTGGATGACAATGCTTGCCGGAATTAAGATTAAACAACAAAGCGGAAAACCACTTGTTATGCATATCCATTCTCTGGAAGTAGACAGAAGCGGCGAAAACAGCCGAGGGTGGGTGTACGATCTCGAAAAGAAAGGAATGGAATACGCAGATCTTTTAATACCTGTGAGCAATTTCACGGCAGATAATATACATAAACATTACGGTATCAGCCGGGATAAAATGTCAGTAGTCCATAACGGCAGTAATGTTGTACGGGCCTTTCAAAGCCAAAGGAAATTCAAAGAAAAAACTGTTCTTTTCGTAGGACGGCTTACCCGTCAGAAAGGGCCTGAAAAATTTCTTGATATAGCAGCAAGGGTACTGGAAACAAATCCTGATGTTCGTTTCGTTATGGCCGGGGTTGGCGATTATTTTAAAAATCTACTTGAACAAAGTTCATATAAACATATTGGAAACCGTTTTCATATGACTGGCTTCTTAAATCTCGAGAAACTGAGATACTTGTTCTCTGTGAGTGATGTTTATTGCATGCCTTCTGTTTCTGAACCATTCGGACTCTCAGCAGTTGAAGCAGCCCAATTTGGTATTCCCTGCGTTATCTCCAAACAATCGGGAGTTGCCGAGGTTCTAACCGGGTCACTCAAATTTGATTTTTGGGATATTGATAAAGCAGCAAGTTCTATACTCAGTCTTTTGAATGACCCCATCCTTCGGAACAAAGTAGTTGAAGATGCTCATCAGAACCTCGACAAAATAACCTGGGATTTGTCAGCACAGAAAATCATTACTGCATATCAGCAAAATAAACTCATCTATAACTAAAAACTTAATCTATGCCTTCAATCTGCTTTTACTTTCAGGTACACCAGCCATTTCGTATCAAAGAATATTCATTTTTTGATATTGGAACTACTCATTTTTACGAAGATGAAAAGAAAAATGAAGAGATTATGAATAAGGTGGCGGACAAATGCTACCTGAAAACAAATCAGAAAATGCTGGAACTAATCAAACGGCACAATGGAAAGTTCAAAATAAGCTATTCTATCAGCGGCACTGCAATCGAACAATTTGAGAAATACCGTCCGGATATTCTTCAATCCTTCATTGAATTATCAAAAACCGGTTGCGTAGAGTTTTTAGCAGAAACCTATTCTCACTCCCTGAGTTTTATATATTCAAAGAATGAATTCAAACGACAAGTAAAAAAACATGGCGAGATCATCAAAAAATATTTCAATCAGGTACCTAAAGTCTTTAGAAACACCGAATTGATCTATAGCAATGAATTAGCAGCTTACATCGAAGGCATGGGTTATGACGGGATCGTATGTGAGGGAGTTGACAGACTTTTAAACGGAAGGACACCGAATTATCTGTACAAACCGGTTGGAGGAGAAAGAGTTAAATTATTACTCAAAAACCACCGTTTATCTGATGACATCGCATTTCGTTTTTCAGATCGTGGCTGGAAAGAATTTCCGCTTACGGTTGACAAATATAAAAATTGGGTACACAGCGTAGCAGGAGCAGGTGAAACCATCAATCTTTTTATGGATTATGAAACATTCGGAGAGCATCAGTGGGAATCAACAGGAATCTTTAATTTCCTTGATTTCCTGCCTGAGGCTATTTTACAACACCCCGACTTCGATTTCAAAACTCCTTCTGAAGTGATCGCTGCTTATCCAGCACGCGACACCTATGATGTACATGAGTTCACTTCCTGGGCAGATACTGAGAGAGATCTTTCGGCCTGGTTAAGTAATTCCATGCAACAAGAATCGATAAAACGCATCTATTCGTTGGAAAAAGATATTCATGCATGTGAGGATCCAGCCTTATTAAAAGTTTGGGAGCGTCTCCAGACCTCCGACCACTATTATTATATGTGCACAAAATTCTGGAACGACGGGGACGTGCATAAGTACTTCAGCCCATTTGAATCGCCTTATGATGCATACATGTATTTCATGAATGTATTCAGTGATCTTGAATGTACAGTTCGTGAAAAAAGAACAAGGTCAAAAACTTCCATACGCTCTAATGAAGGGGAAAGATCCGTTTCGGTGCCAAAAATCACACAGTTCACACAAGAATCAAAACGATCGAATCAAGTAACCGAGGAGGTTAATACTATATTTGATTTCACGAAGATCTAATTCGTAACGGAGAGATGATCTTACTTGCAGACAGTGGTTCTACTAAAACAGATTGGCGGTTAATAGACAAAGGCCAGGAGATTAAACAAGTTACAACACTTGGTTTTAATCCAATGCTTCAGAATGCCTCTTCTATTACCGAAGAAATAAATTCAAAGTTAATACCTGAAATAGGACAACTTATGAAGGAGTCGAAATCAGGCACAGAGCTAAGTATCTTTTTTTACGGTGCAGGATGTTCTACAGAAACTAAATGTGAGATCATCCATTCTGCATTAAAATCAACCTTTCCTTATTCTGTCACAGAAGTTGATCATGACCTGCTGGCGGCAGCCCGGTCAGTATGCGGAAAAGAAAAAGGAATCGTTGCAATCCTTGGTACAGGATCCAACTCTTGTTTCTACGATGGATCAAAAATCACCGCCAATGTAGCTTCCCTGGGATTTATCTTAGGCGATGAGGGTAGCGGTGCAAACATAGGAAAACAATTTCTGACCGATTATTTAAACCAGGAACTGCCTGCGTCCATCGCACATTCATTTAAAGAAAAGTATGGTTTAGGAAAAGAAGAAATTCTGGAGGCTGTTTACAAACAAGCCATGCCAAGCAGATTCTTAGCATCCTTCAGCAAATTTATCTATTTGAATAAAAAAGAAGAATATATCCAAAATCTCATCGCAACATGTTTCAGAAACTTTTTCCAACATCATATCTGTAAGTATCCTGAACACAAACAATATAAAATGCATTGCATCGGATCCATTGGATTTTTCTACAAGGATATACTAAGATCAGTGGCTGAAGAAAAAGGGGTTACGCTTGGAACTGTCATTGAATCACCAATGGCCGGGCTCATTCGATTCCATACGGGATCCGTTCTGACGTCCTGATATGATTCCCACCTCAATTTGCATCACGATTTATTTTTCCGATCTGTTCTTATCCACCATTCCAAGGTGTTCATTCAGAAGTCTGTCAAATGTGAGACTATCTATCCTTCCCGCTTTATAGTCAATTGCAATCTGCTTAATAAAGTATTTATCATAGGTGAGTACAGGCGCAACCACAGGTTGAGTGTCAAAGATCGCTTTATGTCTTCCGAAATCAGAAGGACTTACCTTCTCAATCTGCAGAACCAGCCATGTAGCAAACAACAGATTAAAAATAAATAAGATCGGCTTTAGTAAAAACTTGTAATTTTCCATGTCAGATTTTATTAATTATTACGCTCTTCAAGCGGCACCCAATGGGCTGCTCTAATCATTATACTCAGATCTATCACATTAAAAATGCACCAGAATGTATTGGCTGCAAAGCCAGAAGCTGTTGGATGATACCCTAAGCTAAGAAGTACAACATTGTAAAGTATCCCAAGTAAGGTTAATCCGATTATGATCATATGAGGTAAAATATGCTGAGTATTTTTTGCATTGTTTTTATCCTTTGGTGTTACATTAAACTTCACTTTCTTTCCTCTTATTACGGAGATCAGTGATAGTAACATGAACCAAAAACTAGAAATATAATACTGATCGCCTCGCTTAGTGGAAATACCCCAGCACCCCAGAGCCATCGTAATGGTATTCATGATCTGAAAGGGAAGAAAGTATTTAAAAAAGTCAAAACTATAGGCTTTTACCGGAAGATCCAGTGTGAAGAAAAACACAACCGGGCTAAGAAGAAATATAAGAATCCATAAAGGTGCGAAATAGGACCATATCGTATTAAAATAACAGAGCCGCTGGCCAAATGACAGGCCTTTTTTTAATGCCGGATTGTCTTTAAATGCGATATCCAGCGAGCCTTCAGCATATCTTTGATGTTGTTTTATCCAGCTGTCAAGATCCTGTGTAGAAAGCATTCTGCACTCCACCCCTGCATGCTGTATACTCTCCCATCGGTTTTCCATATCCGCATGTAACATGATCGAAGTGTAAATATCTTCAGAGGCATGAAACTTAAATGGAATGATCTGTTGTTTTAACAGCAATTCATTGGTTTGCTGATGAATTTCTGCTGCATCTTTCTGTTTACTTTTCAAATTCTGCTCTAGCGCCAAAATGCCATGAGCGAAATCCTTTATTGCCAGACTCATTACAGCTTCTCTCCGATGAATGGAGCCAGCACCACAACAAAATGCAGCATTAAAAAAATTTCTTTTCCGCAGAATCACATCATAAAAGAGTCGTGGATCATTACCGAAGATATCCTCATTTACCTGAATCCTTCCGAACGCGAAATCAATCGGCTTTGTAAAAATATTTTTCCTGAATTTAAATTTAGCAATAAGAACTTCGCTCAATTTTTCCGGCTCACTTGTATCACAAAACCATTGCGGCGTTTGGACCCAGGCAAGTTTTTTATTTCTGAAATAACCGGATGTATTTAGGAGCAGATGAGGAAATGCTCTTGTATCAGCATCAAGGATGACAAAGATATCGCCATTGGTCTGTTCGAGTCCGTTTTTAAGGTTACCTGCTTTATATCCTTCGTTGTGTTCACGAATCATATAGCCCACACCTTCTTCTTCAGCAACCTTCTTCATATTTTCCTTCAAGGGATCTCTTCCATCTCTACGTCCGTCATCTAGTACATACACTTTGATATCCACATCCGGATAAGGATAATCGAGTTTCTTTGCGGCAATGATGCTTTGCCTCACGAGCTCCACATCCTCATTGTAGGTAGCAATAAATACATCAATTATAATTGGGCGGTCAGGTCTCAATTGCAGGTCCTCTATCTCTGAAAGGAAATGAACAGGTGGAGTTTTTTCAGGATCTTTATTCGACCAGAAATTTATTACTACCATTATTGTACTTATGAAACTAAGAGTTTCCGCGGTAACCAGTGCAATTGAAAAAACAATAGCATCCGCATTCAGCGAATATCGCCAACGCCAGTGTAGGTATGCAAAACCCAGAAATATGGTGACGATGCCGAAAAACTGAAATAAAAACGTTCTGTATTTATTGTCAGGAATAGCCGGATACGGCTGGCGATCATCAAATTTATTAAAGTAAAACTCTTTTGCCATAACACATTAGCCACAATTAAGGATATGATCCAGTCCCAAGGATTTGATCTTATTCTTAATTCTTTCGTTTACATTGACAAATTGAACCTCTACACCTTTTCCTAACAAAGACTTCAACAGATCTATCAGATTTGCAAAGCCTGTATTATTCAGGAAGGTGATGTCTTTCAGATCGTAATATTGAATACCATCACAATAGACACCCGGTAATTCATCTGAAATAACCCATTTATCTCCAGAAAGGGAAATGCTTTTTATGTTACTATTCAGTTTGGTTTCAGATCCTATTGCTTTATTAGAACCATCCACATTTTGAAAGTTATTTTCCATTGATCCAACTAATTGAGATATACCTTCCATACTCAAAATTGCTGCCATGGCGGCTTAAGGGACGTTTTTATCGCTAATAGCCTCATTTCAGTCGACAAAATCACTTGAAAGTTTCGGTTGAGTATTTAAGATGGGGAAGTTTTGCATCACATCATAATTGGGGCATGCGTAAACTTAATTTAACAAAGAGAATATTTCCTGTTTTGGCGATTTATTAGAGGATTTGAACGAAATGAGCAATTGTTTTTTTTTCACGGGCAGAAATTTGTCTTCGATAACTTATATAACTTAAAACTATTTAACTGTTATGAAAAAAATATACCTATTGCTGGTTTTAAATGGATTGTTTATAAACCTGAATTCCCAATCGTTCGATTGGTCAAAACGTGAAGGACTATGGGCCTATGATTATGGATACGGTGTTGTCACAGACAATACAGGAAATGTATATGTTGCTGGTAAGTATGAAGAAAATTCCATCTTCAGTGGTACTACTATCAGCAATGCAGGAAATCATGATTCATTTTTGGCTAAATACACATCAAGCGGTGCTTTAACATGGATCAGAACAGCAGGCGGATCATTGGGAGATTATGCTCATGCAATCGCAACTGACGGAACATCTGCAATCTATGTGGCGGGGGAAATAGAAGGATACGGAACACTTATTTCATTTCCACCTTCTGCTATCACCATGAATTGCGTTGGTGACAACGATGCATTCGTTGCGAAATATGACATGAGTGGAAATGTAGTTTGGGCTATTAGAGAAGGTGGTGTCTACAGTGAAAAAGCATTGGCTGTTGCATGTGATAATTTAGGGAATGTCTACACAACAGGGTACTTTACCACTTCAACAGTTTTTGATGGAACTGCTTATACAAGCGCAGGAGGAAGAGACTTTTATCTTGCTAAATTCAGTCCGTTAGGAAGTCTTGTTTGGTTTAAAAAAGCGGGAAGTGCTGGACGCGAAGAAGGATTAGCGCTTAAATGTGATCCTGCCGGAAATGTTTATGTATGTGGAATGCATTCTGACGGAGCTCTTTTTGAATCAACCACTCTCGCTAGTCCGCTAGGTTACTATGATATGTTCGTTGCAAAATATGCATCTGATGGTTCGCTGATTTGGATCAAAAGTCAGGGATCGGATTACGATGATGTTGCATGGGGAATTACAATGGATAATGCAGGAAAAATTTATGTAACAGGAGAATACAATGCATACGCAACTTTTGATTCATATAACATTACAACCACCGGCGAAGCAGAAATTTTCGTTTCCTGCTATGATTCATCAGGAACAACTTTATGGGTAAGTTCAGCAGGAGGCAACTGGTATGACAGAGCAAGAGGAATCGGAACGGATGGAACTGACATTTATATTACCGGACAGTTTGCAAATACAGCAACATTCGGAACTCATGTAATTACTGCTGCAGATAGCTCGGATGTTTATATGGCAAAGATCAGCAATACAGGAACTTTCCTTTGGGCCATGTCAATAAGTGGAGTGGCGGATTCTGTAGAAACTCTCGGGTATGAATCAGGAAACGGAATTTGTGCAGATGCTTCAGGAACTGTTTATGCTACAGGAGCTGTTCTTGATGGAGGAGTATTTGGAAGCACCACGTATGGGGAATATGCAAGAACCGATATTTTTGTAGCAAAAATCCTTCAGGGCTCTGTTGGAACAGAATCGATAAACGCAAGCACTCAGGGCCTGATCAACATCTATCCCAATCCGGGAAATGGTTCATTAACAATTGACCTGACCAAGTTAAACTCAGAAAGAGCGAATGTTTGCATCTTCAATTGTATGGGTCAACTAGTTAGCACCGTGGATCAACAAAACGGTAAAACAGTATCACTTGATATCAGCGGAGAACAAAAGGGAATTTACCTCATCGAAATCAGATCTGAAGAAAATATCTATCGTGAAAAAGTAATTATTCAATAAGTGGATTGTCCGTGATAACATTAAAAAAAGCTCACATGAAAAAAAATACATATTTCAAAGCAATTGGAATTCTAAGTACAATGGGGATCTTAGCCACCAATGCAATTCACGGACAAACTACGGTATTTCAGCAAATCTACCAGACCACATTTGATCAAAGCGCAAGAGATGTCATCAGCACCAATGATGGAGGATATATTCTGGCCGGTATGACGGAGAATTATATCCTTGGTGATACCAACCTTCACTTTATAAAAACAAACAATCTGGGAGATACAACCTGGACAGCCACCTACGGCGGAGGCCTACCCGATTACCCAAACAGCATACTTCAGGATAGTGACGGAAACTACATGGTCGCAGCTTACACAAAAAGTTTCGGAGCAGGAGGAACTGATTCATATATATTAAAACTGAATGGCTCCGGAGATACAATATGGACCAAAACTTTTGGTGGTTCCGGTGAAGATGAAGCAAAGGAGATTATCGCATCAGGTGATGGAAATTTTATCGTCGTTGGCAGAACAAATTCTATCTCTGGAACTTCTCAGGATATGTACCTGATGAAGATCGATCCCTCAGGAAATATGATCTGGACCAAGACCTATGGAGGACCACAATTTGAAAGTGGAAATTCTGTAAAAATTTGCCTTGACGGAGGTTATATTCTTGGCGGACAGACTCTATCCTATGGATCAGGTATGGGTGATCACTGGTTGCTCAGAACAAATTCCTCCGGCGACAGTTTATGGTCAAAAACTTTCGGAGGAACTGCTTTTGATGAAACAAAATATGTCCTTGCAAATCCTGATGGAACGTTTACTTTATGTGGCAACAGCTACATAAGTGGTGATGCAGATATTCAGGCCATAAAAACGGATGCTTCCGGAAATGTGATCTGGGATAAAATGTATGGAGGTACTGATAAAGATGTCAGTAAAACCATTGAACCAACCAGTGACGGAGGATACATTCTCTCTTCGATCAGCAGAAGCTTTGGATGGATCAATCCTGACATGTGGCTTCTGAAGATCAATGGTTCCGGAGATACAGTTTGGACAAAGAACTATGGTAGTTTCGATCACGAACATGCGTATTGCGCCAAACAAACTGCAGATGATGGATTCATTGCAGTCGGACATTCTAAAAGTTACGGACCGAACATGAAAATAATGTTTATCAAACTTAATCAGTATGGAACTTTCACCGTTTCTGTAGATCAGCTTTTCGCGGAAGAACTGATTGATGTGTTCCCTAATCCCACAGATGGACTTCTGCGCTTAAATATCAAGGGAAACAATCGTCCGTTCAGTTTTAATATTGTTAACCCCCTGGGCCAGATTGTATATTATAAAAACAGTCAGCAGGATTTAAACTCCGAAGAAAGCACGATTGATCTGACTGGAAATAAACCGGGAATGTATTTTATGAATTTGATCAGTGGCGAAAGATCAACGACCAAAAAACTTATTCTCCGCTAAACTATATATTTATTAAACAGAAACGCCCGGTAAAATTACCGGGCTTTCTTGTTTTCACTTTACATCAGAGGTTCAGGCATTCAATAATGTTTTTTCTGCAGCCTTGAGGATAAGATTCGCATTCTGAAATGAACTGGATTCAGCATAATTCCGGAGAACAGGCTCTGTTCCCGAAGCACGGATCATTAACCATTCATCTTCGTTAAAGAAATACTTGTATCCATCTGTTGTTTCAATTCGCTGGATCTTATACTCACCAAAACTTTCATACACATTCTTCTCGCAATTTGCAACGATGGTATTCTTTATATCTTCATTCAGGTGAAGATCAGAACGCTCGAATGCGAAAGACCCTACAATTGCATAGACATCATCTATTAACTGCTGAACTGATTTGCCTGACTTGGCCATGTATTCCCATATAGTCAACCCCATCCAGATTCCGTCACGTTCAGGGATATGACCTTTAATTGCGATCCCGCCGGATTCTTCACCACCTAACAATACATCTTCATTTACCATGATCCCTGCTATGTATTTAAAACCGATCTTGGTTGTTTCCTGTTCAAGCTTAAAATGTTTACACATTTTGGCCACTTTAGGACTAACAGAAAATGCGGTCGCAACCTTGCCCGTCATTCCTTTTTCTTCAACAAGATATTTAATTAACAAAAGTATAATATGATGAGAATCTATAAAGTTCCCTTTATTATCATACAAACCAATACGGTCGGCATCCCCATCCGTAGCCAGACCACAATCGATCTTACCAGAATTCTTTATCAGTTCAGAAAACTCTTTCAGATTTTTATGAATAGGCTCAGGTGCTTGTCCGTTAAATGAAGGATTATCCTCGCAGTGCAACATTGTTGTTTCAGGCAGTAAACGTTTTATAACATTCTGACCAGCCCCGAACATTGCATCGTAACCAAACTGTAATCCGGAATTTTTAATAAGATCAAGATCAAAATTCGCTTCCACATGCGCGCAATACATTGTTTCAAGATCTATGTACTCAATAAGTCCTTTCTCAATAAAATGCTCTATTCTCAGTTTATCCACATCAATAGTGTTCTTTTCCGGAATTAGATTTTCAATTTCTTCGATCAATTCAGGCAATAATGGTCCGCCATAATGACCTTTTAATTTGAAACCATTGTAAGATGGAGGATTGTGACTTGCAGTGATCACAATTCCCAGGTCGGCATTCTTTCTCAATGTTCCTAACGAAACCATGGGAGTAGATACAAAACCTTTCGACAGCAACACATGGATTCCATGAGATGCGAGTATGCAGCTGGTCACTTCAGAAAACATCTCACCGGCATATCTGCAGTCGTGACCGATCACAACTGATGGATTTTTTTTATTTGCCAATAGCCATTGTGCTGTTGCCTCAGCCACGCGGGCTAGATTGTCAACAGTAAATTCTTTCGCGATAATTGCCCGCCAGCCGTCTGTTCCAAATTTGATCTTTGTCATTTTATAAAGTTTAGGTTTATTTCATTTTTTCTATTTTTAATTCTATCCATTGTTCAGGACCCGCCTGTACTTTTTCAGTATTATTAAATGACGATTTTTCTTTCACAGGCCTTGATTTGCTGTATCCTTTCACGATCAGCCGATCAGCTTTTACTCCTCCGGCGATTAAATAATCAGCCACCGCTTGTGCTCTTTCCTCCGCAAGTTTTGCGTTGAATTTTGAATTATCCTTAGTACCAGAAATTTTGTAGCCGTTAATGGAAATAATCATTTCGGGCTCATTCCTGAGAAGTTGAGATACCTTCTTAAGTTCTATTCCTGATGAAGGGAGCAGGGAGGACTTCCCCTCATCAAAAAATACATTTCTCAGGATTGTGGTGGCAGCTTCTTTTACAGGAACTAATTTAATTTCAGAATTCAGGTCATAGTAGGTTTTATCTTTTGTGAGATCAATATTTTCGGTATGAAACAAGTAACCCTCCACTTCATAGGAAATATTAATATTTCTGCCACGCGGAAGTATAACTGCATAGGAGCCATTCACTGGGAAATAAACTCCGCATACTTCATACGTTTCATTATCGGAGATCACAATCTTTAAGTTCACCGGGATCTTTCCAACATGATCTACCACCTCACCCTTAAAAATATTAAGCAGTGTTCCTTTTTCATTTAAAAAAGTAACCTGATAGTTTTCTTTTTCGGCATTTTTACGATAAATTTTTTCTTTACCTGTATCTGCAATCAATGGGAAATTTTCATTCCTGATCTTAGAAGTATCCGTAGGAAAACCAACGTTCACGGGTCTTGACCAAATTCCATTTTCACTAAGCTGACTAGTATAAATATCAAAAACTTTATACTCACGATGCCCATTCGAACTAAAAAAAAGGGTTCTTCCATCCGGATGGATAAAAGGAGCTTCCTCATCATAAGGAGTATTTATGGAGGGTCCGAGATTCTGTCCTGAACTCCATGTTCCGTCCGATAATTTTCTTGATTTATACAAATCTCTTCCACCAAATCCACCCGATCTGGAACTCATGAAATAGAGTGAGTGACCATCGGCGGAAATACATTCATGGCTTTCCCAACCTGATTCATTAACAGACTTATCAATATTCTGCGGTGGACTCCATTTGTTCTTAGTCAAATAAGAGAGTTGAAGAACTCCGTTCCCCTTTTCAACGCTATAGGTTAAAACGATCTGACCATCTACTGATGTACCGACTGTACTCTCATTCCAGTTTGGCTTTAATGTATCGGAAGAATAGGAATTGAACGGTATGGAATCATACGTATCAGACTTGAACATTGATTCGAAATAAATAAGATCGTAAGAATTTCTATTCACTTGTTTATCCTTAAAAGAAATATTAACACGAAGTTCATTGGTTGTCAACGCGGAGGAGTAATCACCAGAAACCAGTGTTTGTCCGGTGCTATCCTGTGAGGGAGTTTGAACGATTGTATTTAGGTCCTTTCCAACCTTGCACAAGGCGATTTTCCAATCTGTTTTACGGAGAAGTTCAGGATCCGGGTTTTTACCTTCGTTAAGAATTTTTTTATATTTTTCGTAAGTAAGAGCCGCCAGGTCAAATTCACCTTTCAGCAGATAAGCATCAGCGAGATAGTCAAAAGCAGCAAGTGGACTCTGATAATCAGAACCATCGGAAACAACACGAATAGATCGTTCAAGAAATCTAACTGCCAACTGTTTTTGGGAACGAGAGCGCAGGTAACAATAACCGATCTTATAGTTTAATTTAGGATTCATGGAATCTTTTTTCACCGCTTCCAAATAAAATGGCAATGCAGAACCAAAATCTCCAAGAGAAAAAAGACGGTCTGGGTCGTTTCTTCTTACATCAGCCTGAGAAAAGCTAATCGATACACCAAAGAAGAAAAGAAGAAAAACTCCTTGTGTTTTCACAGCGTAGAATTTTACATATTATAAAACTTCAGCACGGGTATCAAACTTTTTCAACTTACCGGCAAAATCTTCCATTGAAAAAGGCTTCGCAATAAAATCATTGGCACCCGATTCAAATGCTTTTTCGAACAACGACTTATTATTCACGGCTGACATCATAATAATGGGG
>JALYRR010000042.1:17154-20497 GCA_030855265.1 Bacteroidota bacterium
GTTCATTTCAACTGTCCGCAAATTCGTTACGAACGATAGTCCAGATACACCCGGCATCATGATATCGGTTATGATAAGATCGAATTTCCCATCTTTCATCATCTCTATTGCCTCTTCTGTATTAACAGCAAGATGAGCCTTATGTCCCAGATTTTGAATACAGAATTGCAATAGGTTCAAGGTAAGTTTGTCGTCTTCAACAATTAGAATCTCCATAGAATTATCGTATATATTAATATCAAAATTACACTGGAAAAAAAAGTCATATTCCTATATTCGGTAGTAGCCGGAATTATATCGTTGAAAGGGGCAATTTTGTACCCGGGAAGTTTTTCCTATTGCTTATAAAGTTGTTAAAACTAAAAGACTAGTTTTTCAGTTTTTCACGGGGTAATATTATTAGAATTGCTTTTCTGTGGAAAATAATTCCCAACCATTTCCCCAAAAAAAGGTCGAAAACAAAAATGCAGCCCTTGAAAGGCTGCATTTAATGGCTGGAGTTGATCCCAATTATATAAGATTCAGCCTTTTTAAAAGTTCTTTTTTAAATTGCTCTCCGATCGGAAGTGGGTATTTGCCCACGTAAGCAGTTCCTTCTTCAATACCATCCACATGATCAAGTGAAACAAGATAAGAGCGGTGAAGCCTATAAAAACGACCTAATCCGAGCTTCTCCTCGATTCCCTTTAGGGTAATATGTACTGTAAAGCGTTTATCTGTCGTAAATATGTTCACATAGTCCCCTAAGGCCTGAACGTAAATGATATCGCTTATTTTGATCTTTGTAAGGACAGAATTGGAACGAACGAAAATAAAATCTTTATCCTTATCGCTTGAATCCATCTTATTTTCACTGCTTTCGAACATTTTCTTTGCTCTGGATACGGCTACAAGAAATCGGGCCATCGTTACAGGCTTCGCGATATAATCTGCTACATTCAGCTCAAAAGCCTCAACAGCATAGTCTTTTTTAGATGAGATCAGGATAATAATCGGACGTTTTTCAAGATTCTTGATCAATTCGATTCCGGTCATACCAGGCATCTCAACATCGAGAAATACCAAGTCAATTACTTCTTTTTTAAGATAGTTAAAGGCTTCAACCGGGCTGCTGCACTCTTCTTTGAGAGTCAAAAAGTCAACCTGAGCAACCAATTGCTTGAGAACTGTGCGGGCCAGTTTGTCATCGTCCACTATTAAACAATTCATATAGTTTAGTTTTATCGTTTATAAAATAATTTTATCGAAAAACAAAAGACAAAGGATATACCAAAATATTCTGGGGAAGGTATTCCATTAGAACAGGAACAAATGTGGATCTAAGTTTTCAACATCTATTGAAGAATAGGAAGATGGCCTGCAAAATCAACCCTTCTAATAAAGCCTTATTGTTGCTATCTTTGCTGACCGAATGAAAATAGCCTGGCTGATATTATTTATAACTACATTTTCTCTAAACATCTGTTTAGGACAAGATACTATTCCACAAAGAAAAATTAAATCACTGAATGACATTCCACATGAAACACTCCGTCAGAAATGGCTATGGCCACATCGAAGCGCCGCATTCCTAATCACAAGAGAAAAAAAAATTCATTTCGATACAACTTATATTCGTTCGTATCCAAAAAGATTCATTGTTACTATTCCGCTTTCTACGAGGTTATTACAGTTCGATCTCATCGACTGGAAAACAGAAAACCGGCTGCAATTCAGTCCTAACTTCCGCTATGATGTTGGAATCGGGATCAGTTCCAGGTGGGCAACATTTATAGCTCACACGGGAATTTCATTCTTCAACCAGCAGAACCGCGAACGGGGTGTTACTAAATTCAGTGATTATCAATTAAACCTGTACGGTAAAAAATTCGTTTCCGATATTGTCCTTCAGAGTTACAAGGGTTTTTATATTGCAAATTCAGGTGATTACAACTATGTAGGTGATGGTCCTTTTGAAAAAAGGCCGGATGTAAGAGCTAACCTGTTTAGCTTAAGCACTCAATATGTTTTCAACCACAAACGATTTTCCTACCGTAGTTCGTTTGCCTTTACTGAAACCCAGTTAAAAAGCGCGGGGTCATTTCTAGTCGGTGCGTATTATACACTGTTTGGCGTACAATCGGATTCCGGTTTGATCTCTACCCCTCTTCTTTCTTATTTCGATTCCTTATCCAATGTTAGAGAAGGAAGCGCTCAGAATTTCGGAATAAGCGCTGGTTACATCTACACACGCGTGAAGAAAAAATTTTACGGGACACTTTCTTTTGTTCCCGGGATAGGGCTAAATCAAACGACGTACGACAGATATGACAGCACCTCATACAGAAGTCCTTTTAACGGAGCAGTTAAAATGAATGTTCGTTTAGGGTTCGGATACGATAATGGCAAAATATATTCAGGCACGCTAGGCATCTATGACTATTTTCTTTCTTTTAGTGAAAAGAATGCAACCTTCAATCACAATTCCGGCAAATTCATGCTATTTATCGGATACCGATTTAATTTTATAAAAACAGAGCGGAAAATTTTACGCAAGCTAAACCTGATCGATTACAGGGATTAATTACCGAATTAATCAGCCATTCACCATCAATAGTAAATAATGTTAACTATTAATTTATTACCTGATAGTGATCTCATCCGCAAAGATAAATGCCGAATCTCCATAGCCCTGATGCCATCCGGGTAGTTTACCATAATTGATCGCTTTCACTTTGACATATCTGGCCTTTTGAGATTTTTTTAATTTAAGGACAAGGTTCTGAATCTGCACGTCATAATTATCAGATTTTACAACGTTGATTACTGTTCCTGCTAATTCAAAAGTTAAATTGTCGGATGAAAAATAAAATTCAACCATTTTCGGCATTAGTATCCATGCTCTTGTATCCTGAAGAAAACCGGCTCTAATTTCCGAGATCTTTGTTTTCTTCCCTAGATCGATGACTATTTCCAGATCTTTGTATTGAAAGCCCTGCCACTCCCCTTTCCTCCAGTTTAGATCTCCGTGCAAACCATCGATCAATCCCATTGTCCCTCCCGCTGTATACTGAGAATTAAAAACGTCTGTATAAGTTACGTTCCAGGAATTCGGTCGTTTATATAGCACTGAACGAATAGTATCACTGAAGGATTTTCCATCGGAAGCGAATGCATGAATAACGGAAGACCGATTGATGTAAAAAGGTTTGATAAAGGGTTCAAATTTCAAAACCGAATCACTTAAAATGTTCCTTGAATAAAACACAGGTGAATTCGATTTCAGATCAATGAGTGTACTGTCATCAAATACTTTTGTACTTATTGCCAGGACAGGCACCGGAAGGAATCTGACATTCTCTTG
>JALYRR010000043.1:0-10067 GCA_030855265.1 Bacteroidota bacterium
GACATATGCCAGCTGAGCCTCATTCTCCAATTGAGCAAGCAGGCCAGTGTTTACAAAAATAAATCCCTTGTCGAACGCATGCGCATTTACATGTGGAGACTTGATAACATAAATATGAATCTGCTTTCTGAGTTCAGGATCATTCTTCAATAATTCATCCGCCACTTTATTAACATAAGCTCCAAGCGGATCATTTATTAATACATCTCCGCTTAACAATAGATCTCTCAAAAAGTAATTACTGGAAATAATGAATTGCTGTTTAGCAGTACGGTCATTCCCGTAACCAATGGTTTTTAATTCCTCTTCGGATAAGGATTTTGCGGTCTTTATGAATTCCTCCGGTAGTGCACCTGAAGATGTCAGAGGCGTGTAGTCTTTGGAGAGTTGAGCAACACACAAAATGGGGAAATAAAAAAATATCAATAAAATGATTCTGGGTAGAGTACACTTAAACATAATTATAGGCTTAGATTTTTATTAAAATAATGTCCGAACAGGTTGAGATTCCGATATTATGCATGAAGGCTCATGAGAAAAGACATGTAAAAATAAAAAAATATTTAACAAGACAATGGAAAAACATAAATCGACAACAATCAATCGTTTTTATCAGAATTTACAAGAAAAGGTCATTACACCATAAGATGCATCGATATATACGCATCGTTAGGTGCAGGATGAACAAACTCAGCCTTAAACCTATTGATTTGAATAAAATACACCACCAAAATCCGGCAATAAATTATTATACTATTGTAGAAAATATATACCTTGCCGCAAAATCAAAAACCTATATCAATATGAAAAACATGAAACTCGCGTTGTTACTGCTGCTGATAGCTCAAACAGCAACATTCGCCCAAGTTAAATTATCAAAAGATTTTACCGTTACTGTTGGAACACCCTATCCGGTAGTTGATGCCGGCAGTAAGGAGTATTTTTCCGATGGGAAAGGTTATACTATTTCTGTAAAAACAAAAGGTAAAGAAGTTATCCTTCAAAGATATGATACTCGTAACATGAAGGAATTAAGCAACAAATTGTATGAAGACTTCCCACCGGTTAATAAAGTTCAAAGTGTATTGCAGGTAGGCGATAAACTATTTTATATATTTTCTTCATTCGATAAAAAGGCCAAAAAGGAAAACCTTTATTCTAGAGAGGTTAATATGAATAATGGAACTTTCGAAGAGCCCAAGTTGCTTTTCTCAACAGCTAAAGAGGTAGCAGTTAGTTCTTATGGAGAAGTAGCAGCTATGTCAATGTTTGGCTTGGGGACTCCAATCAGGTTTGAAGTTTATAAATCATTTGACAATTCAAAGATCCTTCTCCGTTACAGATTAAGACCTGAAGAAAAAAGCGATGCAATCAACCATGACATTCTTGGTTTTTATGTATTCAATACAAAAATGGAGAAACAATGGGGTGGAGAAGTAAAAATGCCTTACACCGAAAAAGTAATGAATAACCTTGCATATGGTGTAAACAAAGATGGCAAAGCCTATATGTTAGCCTATATCAATGCATCAAAACAATTTGAACTTATAAATATTGGCAGTGATCTGAAAACCAAACCAAACAAAATTGATATTGACGGGAAGTTGGTTTTTCAACAACTCAACCTTGTAGAAACGGAAGATGGCAATATGAACTGCATCGGGTATTATGCAAGCGGAATGGATGTAATGTATAATTGGAATGGCGGAGGCGTTACAAGCTTTAATACCAATGGTATATTAAGTTTCAAAATGGATCAGAATGGAAAAGTCTTACACAAATATGATTTTGAGTTTCCGATTGATCTAATCAATCAATATGAGTCCAAAAGAACAAAAGAGAAAAATGAAAAGAGAGAGGGTGCGGGCAAAGCAGGGATAAACGATTTGAAATTGATCGATGTATCTGTAGATGCTACCGGAAGTACAACCATTGTGGGTGAACAACAATATACCAGGAAAGAAATGGTAGGCACAGAAATGAAATATGTATTTTATTTCGGAGATCTTGTCGCTGCCAAATTTGACAAAAGCGGCAAATTATTATGGATGAAAAAATTACCAAAAACGCAATCCGGTGTTGGTGGTGATGCTGGCAGCGGTATGATGATCGGAGGAAGCGGAACGGCTACAATTCCTCCGGCAAAAAGAGGAATGAGTGTTCGATATATGAAAGGAAAAGATGCCAGTTATATTCTCTTTTTGGACAATGTTAAAAATGCAAACCTTGGAATAAATGATGTTCCTGAAAGACACAAAGATGGACGTGGAGGATTTTTAACAGCATACAAGCTGGATGATGCTACAGGAGCTATTGAAAAGCATTCGATCTTCGACATTACAGACATCCAGGGGACAGAAGCACATCAGTTTAAAACTTCAAGAATTTTTGAAGCCGGGGATAAAGTCTTTATGTTGGAAATTTATATCAAAGGAAAAGAAGATACTATGATCAAAATGGAATTGAAGAAATAACCAGGGATTTCAAATTAAAAACGGCAAGCATTCTTACAATGCTTGCCGTTTTTTTAATGAATAACAACCTTCGTCACTGCTTCAACACTATCAGGCCTTCCAAATTTTCCACAGGATCATAAAATCTTTTATCACATTTTATAAAAGAACAGGGTTTTTAATGTAGGTTTTGAATTATTTTACATCTATTGCAAACATTACATTTTGCTTTTTCGACCTTTCTGTGTTACTAAGTGTGTTGCTTCCATTGTTGATGTATTCCCGTAAACTGCAGCGAATGTCATATCTCTCAAGATTTACAATGTCTTCAAATTTCATTTCTCCTCTAGCACTGATTTTACATGCTCGTAGCATTCCGTCACGCCCGTTAAACTTAGCAGGCTTTTGTCCTTCGGCTACAAAAGAATTTTCAGGTTTGTCTTTCCAGAAAACATGCACATCGTTTCCAACAAGCACGGAATTAATAGATAACAAATAGGGATAGGAATTTTCTGAGAATTTTTTGATTTTTTTAATCCATTCCATTTTACCCCCTTTGATATTCATTATTACTATATCATTATAATTGTATGTGTAATAGGTGCTTGTTGTTCCGTTGCTGCTTCTGGATGTATGAGCCTCCATCCAATATATCTCTGAAACGATCGTTGTGGATCCATCCGGAACACTAAACATATCGCGAATAACCAGATTTGTCAACTCAAGATCAAAATCTTCCTTCTCTTCCTTCTTTTCCGTTTTCTTTAATTGTCTTTCTGACATAAAGGTTTTTATGAATTCAGATGGAATTTCGTAAAATCCTCCATTTACTTTTGATACAGAACCTTTATCAACATCCAGAGTAAGCATATACGTACCATCAATCCCTCCATTATTTCCTTTTTTTCCATAAAAACCTGCAAATACAATATTTCCTTTTTTGTCCTGAAACATGGAGACTTCTCTGTTGAAATAATTGTCGAGTTTTATTTCCGCAATTTTAGGTGTTTTTGAACCCTCCTGATAAATTATTACTTCAAAATGATAGTTTGGTTTTGTTTTGTCTTTTGCCCCATCTTTAGAATCTTCTCCATCATATACTTTCGCTAAAAGACAAACTTTCCCATCATTGGTAACTGTAAATCCCAAATTTTCCATCTTGGCTTCAGAATATGGCATTACGACTTCTCCACCCCATATTTTGGTTAGATTTTCATCGAATACAAAAATGCCGATTTCATCCTTATTTAATTTATCTCGTTTTTCCTTTGGCGCAAGACAGAACGAATACATGAATTTAGTCTTATCCTCAGATATATTTAAATCGTACCCAAGAGCCCCATCGAGATTCATCACCATCCCACCTCCATAGAATCCAAAACCCATAGTTTTCACCTTTCTCGAAGATTCAAAAAGGTGATTCACATCACCTTTTACATTAAGACTTTTATGATCTATTTCAAATGCGCAAATTCCTTCTGTTCCCGATTCTTTAAAAACTTCACGTCCGATAACATAAACTTTGGACTTCAATTGCAAGAATTGTGAAAACGTGGTTTTATTGCCAAACTTACCATTCAGATCAATTGTGTTTTCTTTCATCAACCTCATTTCATTTGAAAACCACTGAAAATGATAACCGTCTGTTCCCTTTACACTCATTTGAAGAATGCCATCAGAGAACATCAAAGGCTTTTGAATCGCATATCCTTTAGGCGTTTCAAACGCACTGGAATTTCTGAAGGTGTATGACCCTTTAGTTACTTTTCCTGCAACTGCCTGTGCATTAAGATTTTCAACTCCGACAAGTATTAAAACGAGGATGGCAACAATTTGATTTTTTTTCATAAATAATTTTTTAGGGTTCTGATAATTAAACTCACCTCTTATCAAAAAACACAACCGGCTTCCTGCTTAGCTCCGGAAACTGCAGTTTGTTGATGAGGTCAGGCGTTTCAAATTTCACCAATGGCGCAACACGTAATTTCGCGCGAAAATGGTCTTTAATGTCTTTTTCAAAATTCTCGGGTACTTCATCACAACCGATCCTGATTAAAATTTCATCCGTCCCGATCTCATTTGTGTACACTTCAACCACATAATTTTTCACTCCTTCAATATTATTCAGGATGTCGTATAAAGCAGGTGGATACAAAGTGGTTCCTTTGTACTTGATCATTTGCTTTCTTCTTCCTACGATAGGTCCAAGCCTGATCGTTTTTCGCCCGCAACTGCAGGCTTCTGAATAATGATGACAAAGATCACCCGTTTTAAAACGTAGCAAAGGCATTCCTTCCACTCCAAGTGTAGTGATGGTTACTTCTCCCGCTTCGCCTTCTTTAACCGGCTGGTCATTTTCATCCAGGAACTCCACGATCACCAGTTCCGGATGATGATGGCCTCCTCTTCCTTCAGAACATTCTGTGAACGCTGCACTCATTTCGGTAGAAGCGTAGGTCGAATACAATTTAATGTTCCATTTATCCTGAATGCGCTGACCAAGAGTGCTGAGGGAAAAATCCTGGTTCCGTAAAGCCTCTCCAATGCAAACGGCCTTTGTTATTGAAGTGTTACGATAATCGATTCCATTTGCTTCCGCATACTCAATGAGTTTAAGCAGAAAGGAAGGCACGGTAACGAAAGCTGTAGGATTGATCCGATTGATCGTATCCCATTGCAGTTCCGGAATCCCCGCTCCTACTCTTACTACTCCGGCTCCCAGTTTTCTGATGCCGAGAAAATAAGCCAGACCAGCCATAAACCGCCGGTCAAGGGTGGTCATTAGCTGGAAAATATCATCCGGATTTCCATCGGCACAGACAAAAGATATGTATTCATTGTATGCAAGACGATCAAGATCCTTGTCCGTTAACGGGAATGTGACAGGATCTCCCATGGTGCCGGAAGTGGTTATGTAATCAATGATCTTACCCTGAGGGACACAAATAAAATCATCGTTGCGCGATTGTATATCATCCTTGGTGGTAACCGGAATGTGCTGAAGATCTTCAATGGTTTTGATCGTCGCAATGTCGATGTTGTTCTTTTCGAACAGATCAAAGTAATAACGTGAATTCTGTTGCAGGTAGCTGAGAAGTTCATGCAGCCTTGATTCCTGATAAACTTTTTGCTCCTGTAATGTTTTTGTTTCTATCTCTGGTAACATATATACGGATAACTAAAGAAAACGAATAAAAACGAATAACGAAAAAAGCGAATAACGAAGCAAACGAATAACGAATTATTTCGAATTTACGAATCTGGGTTTTAAATGTCTTCGTTTTAATTTTTGCTGTTCCCTTTTAACGATTTACTTTTTCCTTTATAACTTAATTACTTCATAACTTCATTCCTCTTTTTGACTTTTGACTTTGACTTTTGCCTCTTTGCCTTTTAACTTTTAACTTTTAACTTTTGACTTCTGACTTTTAACCTCCCCCTACCCTTCAAGCACAACAGTTGCCATCGCAACATCTTTAATATGGGACAGCGAAACATGGATGGTACGAATGTTTTTTTCTGTCACATATTCTTTTGTTTTTCCTGTAATATTCAGCGAAGGTTTTCCCAATTCATCATTCAGCACTTCCACTTCATTGAATGCCATTCCACCCCGCCAGCCTGTTCCAAGTGATTTAAAGAAAGCCTCCTTCGCTGCAAAGCGAGCTGCAAAACTTTCTGCTTTATTCGCTTTTGCTTCACAATAAGCTATTTCTATTTTTGAAAAAACCCTCTCTTTAAAGCTGATATTCTCAATGCTCTTCGCAATGCGTCCTACTTCTGCGATGTCTGTTCCGATTCCTAAGATCATTCTGAATTAAAGATTAAACAACCCCCTTTTTACTTATTACTTAACCTGTACGGATAACGAATTACTCGAATATACGAATCTGTGTATTTAATATGATGGTGTTACCTTCACCTTTGCTCTACTTTTTAGCTGAAGACTAAAGACTTTAGACTTATTACTTTTTACTTTTCACTTTTCACTTTTTACTTTTCACTTTTTACTTTTCACTTTTTACTTTTCACTTTTTACTTTAACATTTGAATTTCCTTTTCAATGGCCTCCCTGTCCTGCACCGTTGTGATCTCTTTTTCCAAAGCGAATGTATAATATTTCAGGGCTTCTTTATTATCTTTTTTATTTCTGAAATAATTCCCAAGGATAAAATAAGTTTCAAAATACTCCGGATTGCACTGAATGAACAGATCAATTGTCGCCTTACTCAAACCGGGTGAAAGTTCATTCTTTTCCGCAAAACGGAAGGCTTCACGCATCTTTTTATAGGACTCGAATTTTTTATAATCACTGGAATACAGAAAACTATCTGCCGGAATATTCAGTTCTTTTTCATAGAGTTCCTTTTTTGTTTTCAAACCCGGCGCTTCTGCAAACACCTTATTCAGATCATAACAAACAAATTGTCCAAGCTGAAATGGATTTGTGGAAACCCACACCTGCAGCTTTGCAGGTTTAAAAATTACCGAATGATGTGCGATCAGCTGGTTCATGGATTTTTCATTTCCCATCCCGATATCCTTTCCATCCATCCCCTCGCGGTTACGAAGAATTTCGGCCGCATCCTTAACCGTGATGTTCTCTTTTTTATCAAGCAACTGAGTCAGCAATTCCATACGGTAGCCCGATGAACTTTTTGCAATATTTTCCATATTGACCTTTTCTTTTTCAAATGATTTTCCACGATAGTGGTTGGAACAGATGATCTGATCTTTTTCAGGAGATTCGAACAGTTCGGTACGGGAAGGAGTTTTTTCTATCGTAACAGTACGGTTGTCGGCGAGAGAACCGATCAGGATAGATTCAGAGACAAACGTCTTTCTTTTTTTTGCGATCTCAACTGCCTCCTGAATGTTTTTTGCATACTGGAGAATTTCTCTTGCCACCAATGAAATAGGCGTTGCTGCAGCAGTGGGTATTTCTGATTTGGAAGCATTGATCGTAACTGTAAGCCCTTTCTCATTCATTCCTGAAACAGTGCCGATCATGCCGGCCCAGGAAACCATCATCAGCTTATAACCAGTGGCAGGCTTTACGAAATTGATGAGCTTGGTTTCAGCAAATTCCTCGCCGACATAAAAATCAAAATTCCTTCCGATCAGCAAACTGTTATCATCTGTTTTATCCCCCCAGACTCCAAAAGAAGTACAACCAACTGTCATGTTTTTATCCTGTAGCGCATGCCCGATGTCATGTGCGGCATGATAATTCAGCATCCTGTAATATTTAGGAGCTATAAAATCAAATTCATCCGAAGCGAACAACGATTCTCCGTAGATCTCTTCTTTGTATTCATCAGTAACATACTGATCCAGGTTACGGTTAAAAAAGGCAATGAAAAACTTAAGATAATTCAACATCTTTTCCGAAGGAATCATCTTCCGGATCTGATTCACAAAGGCGATCTCCTGCAGTTCTGCGAGCTCTTTCCCTAATTTACCTTCGGTTACTCCTCTCTCAAATCCATCACCTTCCACATAAATCTCCCAAAATCCTGTTTCACTTTTTTTGATCCAGCTGTTATTAAGTGTATAGAAATCAGGAGAGACCTCTTTCCGCTCCTGTTTCAGAATTTCTGTATTTTCCGGTTCAGGAATTTTTACGGTTACGGCTATTATAAACCACACCAAAAGAATCAATAAAATATCAGCAACAACAAACAGGGAGTAAAAGAGCCAGGCGGCGAGTCGCTTTAAAAGTTTCATTCTTATTTAATCTAGATCAAATATAGCAATTATAGGACTTTCAGAGCCCCTAATTTTTTCGTAATTATTCATTCTGCTAAAAAAAATTGAGTATTTTTATTTCCCTAATTGAGATGATCCGACCCTATGACAGAAATAAATAAATATGATGATATCCGCCCGTATTACGACCACGAGGCTCGTGAAGCGATGCAACACCTTAAAAAAGACCCGATGTTCATGCAGCTGGTTAAGTATTTATGGCCGGATATGACCCAGGAGGAAGCTTTTGCAAAAGCTGATAAAGTGAATGATAATATGACATTCCAGCTTGAGTTCATGCATCAGGCGATCCGGGTGATTGTGGCAAGATCATCCACAGGCCTTAGCTGCAATGGCTTCGACAATCTTGATCCTGAACAAGCCTATCTGTACATTGCCAATCACCGTGATATCTTACTCGACTCCGCTATTCTGCAGATTCTTCTGGTTGAACACGGTTTCAAAACCAGCGAAATTACATTTGGAAACAACCTGATGCAGGGTGGATTTATTACTATTTTCGGGAAACTCAACAGAATGTTCACCGTCCTCCGCGAAGGGAACAGCAGAGAACTCTATGAAATATCCCAGAAACTTTCTGCTTACATCCGTCATACCATTGTAGAAAAAAATGTTTCTGTCTGGATCGCTCAGCGCAATGGCCGTACTAAGGACGGAAACGACCTTACACAGACCGGTTTGATAAAAATGCTAAACATGAGCGGTGGAAAAGATTTTTCAACCAGCATCAAAGAACTAAAAATTGTCCCTCTAAGCATCTCTTATGAATACGAACCATGCGACGATCTTAAAGTTCAGGAGTTGTATTTATCCTCACTTCATTCCAAATATGTAAAAGCTCCTGGGGAAGATATGAACAGCATCCTGACCGGAATCACACAGCAGAAAGGGCGGATCCATATGGAGGTAGGAAAACCAATTGAAAATGAATTAAAGGAACTCGAAAAGATCAGCAATGAAAATGAAAAAATAAAACAGCTTGTTGCAATCATTGATGAACAACTATATTCCAACTACAAGCTATGGCCGGTGAATTACATTGCGATGGATATTGCAAACGATTCTCAGGAATTCAGTTCCTATTATTCATCTGAAGAAAAGGAAAACTTCATTCTCTACATTAAAGAAAAAGTGAGCAAACTTACGGGAGACGAACAAACACTTTTTAATCTGTTCATCACCATGTACTCTAATCCTGTCAAAACTAAAAAATTGTCAGCTGTCAGCTAATCATACAATCATACTATACTATCATTATGAAATTACAGAATTACGCTTCAGGAAAATGGATCAACGGAGAAGGTGATGGACAGGCATTATACAATGCAATCACAGGTGAAGAAATCGGAACAGCAAGCAGCAAAGGACTTGACTTTTCATCCATGATGAATTATGCCAGAACCGTTGGTGGCCCTGCATTGCGTAAAATGACGTTTCAGGAAAGAGGCAGGATGTTAAAGGCGCTTGCCATGCACCTGAATGATAAAAAAGAATCATTTTACAAAGTTAGCTGGGCAACCGGTGCAACCCGTTCCGATAGCTGGGTGGACATAGAAGGTGGAATCGGAAATCTTTTTACTTATGCAAGTTTACGCAGACAATTTCCGGATGAAACATTTTGTCTGGATGGTGATGCCGCAAAGCTGAGCAAGAACGGAACCTTTATCGGTCATCATATTTGCGTTCCGAAGGAAGGTGTAGCGATTCATATCAATGCCTTTAATTTTCCTGTGTGGGGAATGCTGGAAAAAATCGCCGTGAATCTTCTTGCCGGAGTTCCTGCAATTGTAAAACCCGCAACAGTAACTTCTTTCCTTACAGAAATTGTGGTGAAGGAAATTGCCG
>JALYRR010000043.1:10077-10657 GCA_030855265.1 Bacteroidota bacterium
ATCTGTGGAAGCGCAAACGGAATTCTTGATCATGTGGAATCTCAGGATGTGGTTACTTTCACAGGTTCTGCCAGCACAGGAATGATGCTGAAAGCTCATCCCCGCCTTGTTGCTGAATCTGTACCTTTTAATCTCGAAGCGGATTCTCTTAACTGCTGCGTACTTGGATTGGATGCTCTTCCGGGAACACCTGAATTCGATTTATTTATAAAAGAAGTGCAACGCGAAATGACTACCAAAGCCGGGCAAAAATGTACTGCTGTGCGGAGGATAATTGTGCCTGAAAAAGTTGTAGAAGATGTTCAGATTGCTCTTGGAAAACGCCTCGCTCAAACTATCATTGGTGATCCTCAGGTGGAAGGTGTAAGAATGGGGGCTCTTGCAGGCAAAGGACAATTGAAGGAAGTGGCGGAAAAAGTGATGCAGCTTGCAAAAACCCAGGAGATCGTTTTTGGCGATATGGAAAAATTTGAAGTGACCGGCGCTGATAAAAACAAAGGATCTTTTATGTCACCCATCCTTTTTCTGAACAAAGATCCGTTCAGGTTTCAGGATGTTCACAACGTAGAAGCTTTTGGAC
>JALYRR010000043.1:10667-20458 GCA_030855265.1 Bacteroidota bacterium
CACGATCATGCCTTATAAAACAACTGAAGAAGCTGTTGAGCTGGCTAAAATGGGAAAAGGTTCATTGGTTTGTTCCATTATAACTGCGGATGATAAAATCGCGAAAGAATTTGTGATCGGAGCGGCATGCATGCATGGCAGGATCCTGGTTTTAAACGCAGATTGCGCAAAAGAAAGTACCGGACACGGATCGCCGATGCCTTTGCTGACACATGGAGGACCGGGACGCGCAGGCGGCGGCGAAGAGATGGGAGGAAAACGCGGTGTGTTTCATTATCTGCAAAGAACAGCCATACAGGGATCGCCGACAACCATTTCCAACATAACCAACAATTATCAATACGGTGGTAAATATATTCAGGGCGACATTCATCCTTTCAAACGTTATTTCGAAGAGTTGGTGATCGGAGAAACGCTCATTACTGCAACGCATTTGGTTACGCTGGAAAACATCGAAGCATTTGCTGAACTAAGCGGTGATAAATTTTATGCACACATGGATGCCAACTCGCTGGATGGAACCATATTCACCGGAAGAGTTGCCCACGGATATTATATTTTATCACGTGCCGCTGGATTATTCGTAGATGCTCCAAAAGGTCCTGTATTACTTAATTATGGAATTGATGAATGCAGATTCACCAAGCCGGTTTATCCGGGAGCAACCATTGGCGTGCGTTTTACCTGTAAAGAAAAAATTGATCAGGAGAAACGTACTGAAGACGATATTTCAAAAGGTATTGTAAAGTGGCTGGTGGATGTTTATGACGAAACCGGAGAAACAGTGGCCATTGCAACGATTCTTACAATGGTTAAAAAGAAGAACCAGGAATAGCTTAAATTGAATCTCCCTCAGAAAGAAGGAGAATAATTATACTGTTCTAAACCAGGTCAGGGTAAGAATGACGAAAACACGAACGTATCAATTCATCCTGCTGTTCAGTTTCCTCTGTAGTTTTTGCCGCGGTCAAAACTATCAGGATTCTATTAATGTCATTTTTGCCGAAAACCCTGTTTTTGATTCGATAGCGTTTCAAAACGTGTTCCGACTTAATAACAAAATGATGTATTCGCAGCCTGATTCAGCGCTGAAAATTTTTGATCGGCTTGAAGAAATTGCAGTAAGTACAAATTATCAGCGCGGCATCCTCCTGGTCATTAAAGACAAAGGCATCCTTTACAAACACCTCGGAAAATACACTGAAAGCTTGTCTTTGCTTTTTAAAGCACTCGAGCTCAACAGAAAACTGAGCGCACCGTTTGAGTCATCCATTCTTAATAATATAGCGAATGTATATATCGAAACGAATGACAACGAAAAGGCGATTTTTTATCTGAAGAATGCTGCAGTTTTAAATGAAAAAAAGAAGCACTTTCGGTTTCTTGCTACCAATTACAACAACATCGGCATTGCATATAACAATCTGAAAAACCCTCAACTTTCTATTCTCTATCATCAGAAAGCAATGAATCTGAGGTTTGGTCTCGGAAGAAATGAGGACCTCGCACAAAGCTTCATCAATATATCTGAAAATTATTTCAACAGAAATCTCATTGATTCTGCTCTCTATTATTCCAAAGAAGCTTTACAAATTTGTGACAGCATCAATAGTGTTCACGGGCTCGCATTTGTGCATTCTTCTCTGGCAGGAATCTATCTAAAAAAAGACGAATTGGCTCAGGCACTTTTCCATGCGGAGAAAGGGTATGAATTCTCCATACTCACCAAGAACCCGGAAACACTGCTGGAAGCCTCTTTTACCCTCTCCGGAATTTATAAACGAACAGGGAACTATAAAAAATCGTTGGAGTTTTCTGAGATCCACCATTCATTAAAAGATTCTTTGTTTAATCTTGATAACACAAAAGATCAACTCATGCAGGAATACCAGAATGAGTTGAATATCAAGAAAACAGAACAGGATAAGAAGGATGCTCTCATGAGGGAAAATGCTTCGCAACAGAAATTTATCCGAAATATGTTTATTGCCGGATTTGTGCTGATGCTGATCCTTGCCATGATCATATTTCGCGGATACAGGAACAAGAAAAAATCACACAAAGCGATAGAAGCTCAAAAGGCGGAAGTGGAATTGCAAAAGGATCTTGTTGAGGCCAAACAAAAAGAGATACTTGATTCTATCCATTACGCACAGAGGATCCAGGGAACACTGCTGGCCAATGATGATTTGCTCCGTTCCAATCTGAAAGAACACTTTATCCTTTATAACCCAAAAGATATTGTCAGCGGAGATTTCTACTGGGCAATGAAAAAAGAAGATCAGTTTTATCTTGCTGTCTGTGACTCAACCGGACATGGTGTTCCGGGGGCTTTCATGAGTTTGTTGAACATTTCCTTTCTGCATGAAGCGCTGAATGAAAAAAACCTGAGCCGTACTGATGAAGTACTAAACTATGTAAGAAAAAGACTCATCAACAATATTTCTCACGAAGGAGCTCAGGATGGAATGGATGGAATCCTCATTTCCCTTGGTAAAAACAACCAATTGGAATTCAGCGCTGCACACAATTCGCTTGTCCTTATACGTAACGGATCACTCCAGGAATTTCGTGGTGATAAAATGCCGGTAGGAAGTTCTCCCAATGAAAATATCTCGTTCGGGTTACAGCACATGGATTTGCAGAAAGATGATATCCTTTATCTTTTCACGGATGGGTATGCCGATCAGTTTGGTGGGCCGAAAGGGAAAAAATTCAAACACATCAAACTTAAAGATCTTCTGCTTTCCATCTCCGGTTCGCCCATGATGGAACAAAAAGAAAAACTTCATGAAACACTTATTCAATGGAAAGGCAGCCTTGAACAGGTGGATGATATCCTTGTAATTGGCATAAAAATCTAATAAGGGTTTAAAGACATTTTGTATCCCTCGTTATTTTTGTACCTTGCTTTCTGATCATGAAACTGAAGTCTCTCCTTCATATATGTTGTTTACTCATTGTGCTATTTCCACCCAGCGGAAACTCGCAGAATATGGATTCCTTATGGAGGGTTTACCGCAATACAGAGCTTCATGATACTGTCCGGCTGGAAGCATTCAATGATATCGCATGGTCCTACCTCTTCACCAACCCGGATTCCGCCTACCTTCTCGGACATGAAGAACTCGAAATCTCAAGAAGTAAAAAACTAAAAAAGGCGGAATCGAAAGCCCTGAATACGATTGGCGCCTCCTACCAGGTGAAAGGGAATTTTTTAAAAGCCATTGAATTTTATCAGCAAAGTTTAAAAATCCGTGAGATGGCGGGTGACCTGAGGGGCTCTTCCTCTTCGCTCGCAAATATCGGCAGTATCTATATTCACATTAGTGAATTCGAAAAGGCGCTTTATTATCAGGAAAAAAGCATTAAAGTTTTTGAGAAACTCAACGATAAAGCCGGGATGGCTAGTGCTCTCAATAACATGGGTGTGATCTATATGAACCTGGAGGATTTTCCGAAAGCCCTTGAGTACAATAAAAAAAGTCTGGGATTGTATGAAGAACTGAATGATAAAAAAGGGATTGCCGCTTCCTATGATAATATCGGACAAATCTATTCATCCCTGAATGAGTACACTAAGGCCGTTGAATTTCAATATAAAGGATTGGAGCTTCTGAAAGAACTGAATGACAAACACGGGATCTCAACTCTTATGTCATCCCTCAGCCAAACCTTCCTGAAGCAGAATAAAACAGAACAGGCACTTGAGATGGCAACTAAAGCCAAAGCGATTGCCATTGAATCTGAAGATATCCAGGCAGAGAAAGAAGCAGCCTCCATGTTGTATGAGATCTATAAAAAAATGGGCAACGACAGCAAAGCCCTTTTAAATTATGAGCGATTCATCTCACTTCGTGATACTATTTTTAAAGAAGAAAATCAAAGAGAGATCACAAACAAGGAACTTCAATATGAATATGAGAAAAAAGCAGCTGCAGACAGTGTCCGAATTCAGGATGAGAAAAAAGTCACTGATGCGTTGATCCTAGCGAAAAATGCACAGATCGAACAGGACAAAACCCAGAAATGGGCTTTATACGGTGGTGTTTTCCTACTCCTTGTTTTTGGAGGACTGATGTATAACCGATTCCGTATTACCAGCCGGCAGAAACAGATCATCGAAGTCAAGAGCAAAGAAACTGAAGTGCAAAAAACAATCATTGAAGAAAAACAAAAAGAAATACTCGCCTCCATTTCTTATGCAAAAAGATTGCAGGAAGCGATCCTTCCTCCACAGAAACTTGTAAAAACTTATTTCCCTGAATCCTTGTATTATTATAAGCCAAAGGATATTGTAGCAGGTGATTTTTACTGGCTGGAACCGGCGGATGACATTATCCTCTTTGCTGCTGCAGATTGCACAGGACATGGTGTTCCCGGAGCAATGGTAAGTGTGGTTTGCTCAAATGCACTTAACAGAACAGTAAAAGAATTTGGAATAACAGAACCCGGAAAAATTCTCGACAAAGTGAGAGACCTGGTTATCGCAACATTTGAGAAAAGTGAAAGTGAAGTGACGGATGGAATGGACATTTCCCTCTGTTCACTCAATCGTAAAACATCAGAACTCAAATGGAGCGGCGCCAACAACCCACTCTGGATAATCAGGAACAATGAACTGATTGAACACAAACCTAACAAGCAGCCGATCGGAAAAGTGGACGATCCGGTTCCTTTTATTACTCACGAAATAAAGATCGAACCGAATGATAAGATCTATATTTTCACGGATGGTTATGCAGATCAGTTTGGTGGAGATAAAGGAAAGAAATTCAAACTATCCAGCCTGAAAGAATTAATACTGTCGATTGTACATCTTCCGATGGACGAACAAATGAAAGCCATTGATAAAAACCTGGTCGAATGGCGAGGGAAGATCGATCAGGTGGATGATATTCTTATCATAGGGATCCAGCTGTAAATAAGAATTCTGATTGTCCATAACCGGAGGAATTCCTTTGCTGATTTTATTAACTTTACATCATGTTCACAATCAGAATAAAGGCTGTTCAACTAGTCTGTTGTTTATTCTTATTTTTCATCTTCGCATTTGCCAATGCTCAATCAGGCATCCAGTCGGATATTGATTCGTTGGAGAAAGTACTCCCTTCCCTTTCCGCTGAAAATAAACCCAAGGCAGAACTTGAGCTCATAAGGAATTACCAGGTTGCCGGAAAATATTCAATTGCACTTGATCTCATTGAAAAATGCCTGAGGAGTGCAGAATCCCGGAACGACCAGAAAACCATTGCAGATGCTACCTGTTTCAAAGGCATGATTCTTTACTACAGCAGCAAGTATGAGTTGTCGATTCGTACGCTTGACACGGCATTCATCATTGCCGAGAAAAACAAGTATACTTCCGGCATGGCGAAAGCATTGTGCAACAGAG
This sequence comes from Bacteroidota bacterium, assembly GCA_030855265.1. Taxonomy (GTDB): domain Bacteria; phylum Bacteroidota; class Bacteroidia; order 2-12-FULL-35-15; family 2-12-FULL-35-15; genus 2-12-FULL-35-15. The sequence goes on from JALYRR010000043.1 coordinate 16,063, forward strand.
CCAAATCCATGGCCGCACTCAATGAGTACGACAAGGCCCTTTCAACACTCCGCCGATCAGATCAGCTGGCGCGTTCAGTAAATGATACAGCCGGAATTGCAAATGTATATTATGTAAAAGGTTCTATCTATTCTGATAAAGGAATGTATAAACTGGCTATAACAAACCTTGATTCCAGTCTTGTGCTTCGCAATCAAATAAACGACCAACTGGGAATTGCTGCATCACTTTCTTTTATGGGACTGAATCATGCTTTTCTCGGCGATTATCCGATCGCAGTTGAATACCTGCAAAAAAGTATCGCCATACGTGAAAAACTGGGCGACAAAAGAGGACTTGCGAATTCTTATCTAAATCTGTACAAAGTATATTTCGAGATCGATGATCTTGAAAAGGCGCTTGCACTGGAATTTAAAAGCCTTGCGATCTGTTCCGACATCGGTGACCAGCAGTGTGTTTCTGGACGACTCACAAACATCGGTTTCATTTACCAAAAGCTCGGAAAATACACTGAAGCACTAGAATATCATTACAAGGCTTTAGCGATCAGCAAAAAGATCAATATCAGGAACCGTATCGCTCTTGTTCTGGAAAACATTGCAATGGTCAATATTCTTAGCGGGAAAGCAAAGGAGGCTCTTCCTTTCCTGGATGAAAGCGCTGCCATCAGAAAAGAAATAGGCGACAAAGAAGGAGTTGCTAACTGCAAACTGACGTATTCAAGAGCGTATCAGTCCATGAATGATCATACCAAAGCGATCCGGCTTGCGGAAGATGCACTTGAAGATGCGACTAAAATGCAAACGCCTGCCATTGCTGCCAATGCACATGATCTCCTAAGCAGTTCTTATTCAAAGGTTGAAAATTTCGAGAAAGCATTCTTTCATTACAATCAGTTCATTGTCCTTCGCGACAGTCTTTACAGCAAAGAAAAGTCGAAAGAAATCACGAGGAAAGAAATGCAATTTGCTTTTGACAAAGAGCAACAGATCCAGCAATTGCAGCAGGAAAAGAAAACAGCAGAAGTAAAACAGAATGCAGAAAAAGAACGTTTCATCCGCAACATTCTGCTCATTGCAATAGCCCTGTTCATTTTCTTTACCATCATCATCATCAAGGCTTATGTTCAGAAAAATAAAATCAATACGAAGCTGAATGAGCAAAAAAATGTTCTTGAAAACCGGAACAAAGAGATTCATCGACAACATGAGATCATTGAAGTAAAGAACAAAGAGATCACGGATAGTATTTATTACGCACAGAACATTCAGTCGGCTCTTATGCCCTCCGCTTCGGATTACAATAATTTTTTTGAGGAAAGCCTGATCGTTTTTAAACCAAAGGATATTATCAGCGGTGATTTTTACTGGATCACTTCCGTTGATGGAAAAATCATATTTGCAACTGCCGATTGTACAGGGCATGGCGTTCCCGGAGGGTTTATGAGCATGCTGGGAATAGCCTTGCTAAATGAGCTGGTCAACGATCATGGAATTACAGAGCCTTCACTTGTTTTGAGTAAGCTTCGGAAAAAAGTAATCAATGCATTGAAACAAAACACAAGTGTAAGCACAGCCAAAGACGGGATGGATATTGTACTCGGCTCTGTTGATAAAGAAAAAATGATCCTCACCTACTCCGCTGCAAATAATCCTTTGTGGATCATCAGAAACGGAGAAGGAGAATTCCCGGCCTTACTTGAATTCAAAGCAGACAAGATCCCTGTAGGTATTTCGGGCACAACCACCAAGCCTTTCAGTCAGCATAACATTCCACTTCTAAAAGGAGATATTATATATACATTTACCGATGGATATGCCGATCAGTTTGGAGGAGAAAAAGGAAAGAAATTTAAATACAAGCAGCTCAAGGAACTTTTGCTCGACTGTTCATCAAAACCACTTTCAGAACAAAAAATAATTATTGAAAGTACACTTGGAAATTGGAAAGGCAATCTGGAGCAGGTGGATGATATTCTGCTGATCGCAGTAAAAGTATAATAACTTATAGAGCAAATAAATTACCTGTATTGATTACCACCAGCATACTCGGCTTCAGGAAACAATGATAAAAAAGATTTTAAATACAGGGAATTTCCCGGAAAATAGTGAGATTCTTAACAGGAAGATTCGGATAGCGAACCTTATCGCGATGATCACGATTATTGTTATGTTCATCTATCTTCCTCTCACACTCTACTTTTGCTACCCCGGTGACCTGATCCTCAATTTCAGTTTTATCGCAATTTCTTTATTGCAATTCTTTCTGCAATCAAGAAGAAAACATTACCCGGCTTTTTATATCTCAACCACTTTTGGATTTGTCTATTTTATTTTCGCCTCCAAGTTTTACGGTCTGCAGTCCAATCTTCATTTTTTTCTACTGGTGATGTGTATGATCGTTGTGGTTCTTTTTGATAATCATCTCATCATCAAAGGATACATCGTTCTGGCAATTCTTACCTTTTTTGGTTTGCTCTGGTTCCTTCACGGACAACCGGGTTCCATGCCGCTTACTGAAGAAATGATGAAAGTACAAAATGTAGTGACCTATGTAAATCTCCTTATACTGTTTATTATCATCTGTATTTTCGTTTTCTTTTTCAAGAATGACAACCTGGAATTTCAGGAAAAGGTGTTGCTTCAAAAAGAGATCATTGAAGAGAAAAGCAAGGACATCACTGATTCGATCACTTACGCCAAACGTTTACAGGATGCAATCCTGCCTTCCCAAAAATTCATTGAACAGCATCTGCCTGATTCATTCATACTCTATAAACCGAAGGACATTGTAGCCGGAGACTTTTACTGGATGGAGAAAAAAGATGACTTGTTGCTATTTGCCGTATGTGATTGCACAGGGCATGGAGTTCCGGGGGCAATGGTCAGCGTTATCTGCAGCAACGCGTTAAACAGAGCCATCAAAGAATTTAACATAACCGAGCCGGGAAAGATCCTTGACAAAGTGCGAAACCTGGTGATAGAAACGTTTGAAAGAAGTGAGAGTGAAGTGAAAGACGGGATGGACATTTCACTGTGCTGTTATAATAAAACAGACAATACCTTATTATGGTCGGGGGCGAATAATCCACTGCTGCTCTATCGGAAAGGAGAACTAACAGAATTCAAGGGCGACAAACAGCCTATCGGGAAAACAGATAATTACAGTGATTTTCGAACACATAACATTTCACTTCAGAAGGATGACCTCATTTACCTTTTTACTGATGGTTTTTCCGACCAGTTTGGTGGACCAAAGGGGAAAAAATTCAAATACGCCCATCTAAAGGAAACTTTATCGCAATTAACCTCGATGGAAACCTCCAACCAATTGAATTTATTGGACTTCACTCTTGAAAATTGGAAATCAGGCCTGGAACAAGTGGATGATATATTATTAATGGGAGTCAGATTCTAAATCCGCTTCATTTTTAACTATTTAATTTTCAATATAATAGCACCTAAATTTATGCATTTAATTGATAACCAACAATTTACGGATTAAATTTTCATTCGTCCTTCATGCTAAGAAGTTTGGCTGAGAAAATCGTGTATTCGTCTACATTTTTTCAACAGTCGTAGAATATTGAAAATCAATGCGATAAATATGTTTTTGTTAGTAATTTATTCGTACCTTTACTCTCCCATCAATATATAAAAATCATGTTTGAGATACTAAAAAGTTTTGAATCGAAGTATGGCCACCTGAAGAAAAAAGGGTTGACAATTGAAGGATTGGCGATGGTTGATGTGAAGAAAAAGAAGCATGTAATCAAGATCAGCCGACCGCTGGTATTTGACAACCGATTGCTTCCTAAGAAGTTTGAAGGTTTGGACATCAAAACCAATATTAAACTAAATGATGATATGCCAACAGAATTCAATGTTGACAGAAGTCAACCTGACTGGCATAAAAAACAATACATCTGGGCACCTGAGCGTTTTGTTAAATACGTTGACCGTTGTGAAAAAGAGATCAAATCTCAATTGAACAGTCCGCTAATGACAAAAGAAGATGTACTTGATGCATTGTGCTTCGGTAATTACGAAGAGCATAAATTAAAAAGCCAGCAATTGATCTCTGAAGGAAAATTGCCTGCTTATCTGGAAAACTAATAAGGTTAATATAAGGGTTAAACATTAGTTTATTAAGGCATTCCGGTTTTCCGGGATGCTTTTTTGTTTTAACACTAATCCACATGAATTCAATCTTCCTGAATTTCATAATCCATTTTTATAATTAAATTTGCCCCGCAAGGGAAGAAAGAAAAGAGACAAGACGCAAGAGACAAGACGCAAGACGCAAGACGCAAGTGACAAGACACAAGAATCAAGACTAAAGACACAAGACTCAAGACTCAAAGACTCAAAGACTAAAGACTAAAGACTAAATAACC
>JALYRR010000219.1 GCA_030855265.1 Bacteroidota bacterium
CATTTGGCCATGGATTTTTGATTTTACCTGTGCTCTCCAGGATAGGAGGAGCCACTTTGTAAACCATCTGAACGATCTCACAAAGATCATCCGCACCCTGAGGCTTGATGTAACGGGTATAGAAATCCTGCTGAGCAGTGAATCGTGGATCGGTCTTGCGTAACACTGCATGGCCATAACCCGGAACAACTTTTCCGTCAGCAAGTGTTTTCTTAATGTAGTCTTCGATTTGTTTTTCTGTTGGTAATCCTCCACCCAGTTCTTCGCGCAATTCAAGGATCCAGCTTAACACTTCCTGGTTCGCTAATCCGTGTAAAGGTCCTGCAAGTCCGTTCATTCCCGCTGCGAAAGCAAGATATGGGTCACTTAAGGCTGAGCCGACAAGATGTGTTGTGTGTGCTGAAACATTTCCTCCTTCATGATCCACGTGAATGGTCATATACATACGCATCAAACGTTTCATGTCGAATGATTCATATCCAAGCATGTGAGCAAGATTCGCTGCCCAGTCCAGTTTCGGATCCGGTTCGATGTGTTCTCCGTTCTTATATTTTCTGCGGTAGATGTATGCCGCAACACGTGGTAAGCGCGCGATAAGATTCATTGAATCTTCGTACACATAATCCCAGTAATCTTTTTTGCTGATTCCTTTTTTGTAGGCTGCTGCAAAAACAGACTCAGTCTGCATTGCCATAACTGCCATTACAAATTGAGTCATCGGATGTGTAGATGCCGGCATTTTATCGAGCACATCAAAAACGTGTTTCGGAACAATGGCTCTGCGTGCCCACATATTACCCAGATTCAGAACATCATCCTGAGTTGGAAGTTCACCTAATAGCATCAGGTAAAAAATTCCTTCCGGCAACGGTTCTGTACCACCCGGAGCTTTCGGAAGCTTTTCACGAAGCTCGGGAATTGTATATCCTCTGAACCGGATTCCTTCTTCAGGATCCAGCTTTGATGTTTCTGTTACAAGGCCTACAATGCCTTTCATTCCCTGATACACTTGTGCAACCGTGTATTCTCCCAGTTTAAGATCACCTTTTTCTTTGATAAGTGTCTTTACTTCTGCGGCCATCGGGCCGGCTTTTGCAGCAAATTTTTCTTTTAAGCTATCCATGTTTCCTATGAATTATGTTGTCTTTGTACTCTATTTCCGAAAGATAAAAGGATTTATCCGTATTAAAAAGTCCGGTTAAAAATTTTATCTGTTCTTAACGTATTTAAAATCCTTTCCTAAATAACGGGCTGCTTCTCCTAATTGCTCCTCAATACGCAATAATTGGTTGTATTTCGCCATCCTGTCGGAGCGGGATGCCGATCCTGTTTTGATTTGTCCGCAATTAAGCGCCACAGCAAGGTCCGCTATCGTAGAATCTTCTGTTTCTCCTGACCTGTGGCTCATTACAGATGTGTATGAGTTATTCTGTGCCAGTTGAACAGCATCAATCGTTTCTGATAAAGATCCGATCTGGTTCACCTTTACCAGGATGGAATTGGCGGTTCCGGAATCAATTCCTTTTTGCAGCCTGTTCACATTGGTTACAAACAAATCATCTCCCACCAACTGCACTTTTGAACCGATCTTATCACTTAACATTTTCCATCCTGCCCAGTCATCTTCAGCAAGACCGTCTTCAATAGAAAGTATAGGGTATTTTTTTGACCAATCCGCCCAGAAATCAACCATTTGAGCCGGTGTCAGCTTATCCCCGCTGGATTTTTTGAAATGATAAACATTCTCTTTTTCAATATAAAACTCAGAAGAAGCGGCATCCATGGCGATGAACATGTCATCTCCCGGTTTGTAACCCGCTTTTTCAATGGCTGTCAGAACGCACTCTATCGCCTCCTCATTTGATTTGAGATTCGGCGCAAAGCCACCTTCATCTCCCACATTGGTGGAATAATTTTTATCTTTTAATACTTTTTTCAGGTGGTGAAATACTTCTGTTCCCATACGGATAGCGTCGGAGAAGTTGGTAGCACCAACCGGCATGATCATAAATTCCTGGAAATCGATGCTGTTATCTGCATGTGAACCACCGTTGATGATATTCATCATCGGGATCGGTAATAGATTGGCATTTACTCCGCCCACATAGCGGTAAAGTGGTTGTCTGGCCGCTTCAGCAGCTGCTTTTGCACAGGCAAGTGAAACTCCCAGGATGGCATTAGCACCTAAACTTCCTTTGTTTTCGGTGCCGTCCAGTGCGATCATCTTTTTATCGATGGTGTTCTGGTCGAATACATAAACCCCGTTCAGCTCTTCACGGATAGCGGTATTTACATTGTTCACTGCTTTCAGAACTCCTTTTCCGAGATAGTAATCCATATCACCATCACGAAGTTCAACAGCCTCATGGATCCCGGTTGATGCACCGGATGGAACTGCTGCTCTGCCCATGATCCCCTGATCTGTGATTACATCTACTTCAATTGTCGGGTTTCCCCTTGAATCAAGGATCTGTCTTGCCTGAACACTTGCTATAAAGCCCATATAAATGCTGATTTTTAGTTAACTAATGGTTCTGAATCCGAGTCCCAAAAGTAGAAATAAAAGATGAGGAAGGGGCGGCTTTTTGTTAAAAAAATCAGGTGATTCGTTAATTTTTGCCAAAAGGGGAAGGCTATTTTTTGCCGGCGACTATCATTTTATACCTGACAGGTTTTTGCTCGTTGAATCGGAATTCGTAAAAATACAACCCGTCGCGAAGCTTTGTGTTTTCATAATTGTATTCGTAGAGTCCCAATTCAAACGCTTGCTGGATAGGGTTTTCAATCAGGCGCCCGCTTACATCGAAGATCTTTAATGAAACGATGGATGTTTCCATTAGTTCGAAACGAAAAGTAGTTGTGGTACTGAAGGGATTAGGAAATACCGAAGTAACCAGAGCTTCAGCTTCCGGCACATACTGAAAACCGGTATAGCTTTCGCTGAACCGCTCCGAATGCAGGATTTTGCCCTGATTTTCCCAGGGCGACTGAATCATAGGAATCGGATTTTGAGATTCATCTTCCACACGTATTGAATCCAGCAGCATTCCATTGTCAACGATAAAACTAAGGTCGTGATGCAAGGGAAGGGAATAATTTTTCACGGTGATCAATAAGGTAGAATCATTCTCCAGCGTGTAATCGAATTCGCAGCTCTCGCGGGATTTCCAATAATCACCAAAATGTTCAAATGGGACAATTCGGATATCCGGACTAAGTTGTTTTATGAAATTCTGAAGCGCCAGAATTTTATATATTCTGTTTGGATGTATCATCAGAATGTTGGGGGCATTGTTGGCCTTGTTTTTCATGACCACATCCACCCAGGTTGCTACTTTAGCATTGTAATTCTCTTCTGTAATAGGGTCGCTTGAAAATACATCCGAGATCATATTCGGGAGTTCGTACACACTACTCAGGTCCCCAGACATAGAAAGATCCTTATGTCCGCGAAAAGGAAAAGCGGTCATTACATTGTTCGCACTGTGAGTTGAATTAAAATCGTAATTATTATTTTCCAGCGCATTCAGGATCTTTTCATTGTAAGCGAGGTATCCGGCCCGGAATGAACGGATGTTTGTATTGGCATCCCGCTCTAAAAGTAATTTTGAAACTTCTACCTCTCCGCATACAGAAACGCCGGTGGAGAAGGTTCCGTTGTAATAAGGATTGTATGTAAATTCATTGTTCCCACAACCTCCTTCCGGAACAGTACTTTCTATGTCGAAGTCCGGAACATGGCTTACAGAGTGGCTTGCCAATTCATGCCCTTTTGATTTTACTCTTCTTACATCATCCTCGTATCCATGCCAGAAATCCTTCGCGACTTCGTCATGAACATAATGAGTAGTGATAAAATAAGTTGCTTTGATATGATTCTGCTCTTCATAGCTCGCAAAGCTGTTCATGAGTTCCTGTATAGCTGAGGTGGCATCTACATCATGCGTTACAACTACTGTTGATGCAGAGTTTAATCCGCTCGTATGTTTCCAAACAGCATAGGGATTGTGTTTGCAATAAAGGGCGCGCATAAACAAAATGAACACATCACTACCGGGTTCAAACGAATTGGAGAAACTGCGTGATGCTTTAAAATCATTTGAAACATGGTTGCGTAGGAACAAGTCTTTCCAGGAGAGGCCAAGGTTATAAGCCAAACCGCTTCCGTAAGAATTTCTCGACAAGGCACATGAATCATCATCAAACTTAGCTACACTTGAAGCGGTTGTCAGGACATAACTCCGGCTGCCTATTACATCTGTATAACTTGAATCCCCGAGTTTTATATTGTATTCAAAGGGCTCATTGATCCAGCGGAAGGAGGGATCCAGGTTGTCAACATTCCAGAAAAAACTGTAACGTTTTGTATCGTATTGATAATCGCTGACTCCGAATAAAGAATAAAGCAGCGTGTCTTTTAACTGAGTAGAAAAAAGAATTCCTCCATTCTGAACAAAGCTACGGAGTGAATCACGTTCGTTAGAAGTGAAGGTGAATGTTTCTATGTTGGAAGTACAAAGAATAAAATTGCTTTCAGTGGCGAGGTTTACGTCTTCCGTAACCAAATAGGGGAGTCCTGCTACCTGTAAAAGATGCTCAGCGGAAAATTTGTTTCCCTCTGTTGATTCTGCATTGCGTAAGGTGAGATCCAGCAGCGCGATCCGGTTTGATTGGGCATCTGCAAGCTGAGCGAAATGAAAAATGAAAACAAAAGAAAAAATGAAGCGGAGCAAGGAGTAATTGTTTTATATAAAAATAAGGAAATATTGGATCAGAAAGGGCTGTCGGATGAATTATTTAAAAGGAAATGATTTAAATCCGATGAGAATACATTCTTTTTCCTTCTTCCGTTTTTTTAATATCAAAAAAAGAGGTGCAAAATTATGAGGTTTTCTTTCTGCTGCGCATTTGGAGTTGTTGACCAATCACAGGCTCTTCACCTGGCTTCATGTTGTTCTTTTTGTAAAGCGATTTTAATTTGATCCCATGAAGTTGAGAAATTGAGCGCATGGTTTCTCCGCTTTTAACCGTGTGAACAGGTTCCTTGGCCTTGTTCCTTTTCGGCTGCAGATATAGTTTTTGTCCGGCAATTAATTTTTCCTCCGGTTTTATATCATTGAATTTATAAAGCTGCCAGAGATCTTTATCGGTATCATGTGCGATCTTATAGAAACTATCTCCTGGCTTTACAATAATGTATTTGATCATCCTGAAACGCAGAACCTCTCTGGGTTGTATGGTTTCCGGATGTTTCGGTGTAACTGCCTGCACTGTAATATTCGGGAGTCCTTCCACCTTGTCGAATTCATGTAATTTATGCGTTTCGATAATTTCGAGTAAACGCTGAGTGTATTTCGGATCAGTGGCATACCCTGCTTCTTTTAATCCTTTTGCCCAGCCTTTGTAATCAGTGGATTTTAATTCAAACAAAGAAGCGTAACGCGCTCTTGTTTTTAAAAACATGGAATGATCAGAATATGAATCAAGAACATTGGAGTATTTTCTGAAGCATTCATCCTTCGCATCATCGTCTTTTATAAACGTCGGGCCATCCCATCCTTTGTGACATTTGATCCCAAAATGATTATTGGCATAAACTGCAAGATCGCTGTTCCCGTTTCCGCTTTCCAACATTCCCTGCGCAAGCGTAATGCTGGCAGGTACTCCGTGTGCAAGCATTTCCCTGATCGCTTCATCTTTGAAATTATCGATGTACTGACTTGCCGACATCTTCCTTTCAGCAGGCTGAGAGAAAGAAATCAGTGGAATTAAAAAGAAGAGAGTGAAATGCGAAACTTTTCTCATTGTTTCAAAAATAAACAAATAAACCATGAACAGGGGTTGTGCCGGATTAACTTTCCAACAGCTGAGTGTTAATTGGCTGGCGCTGCATAATAGCCCGGATTTCCCTGCAAGCCACCTGTATGTACAACGATAATTCTTTCTCCTTTTTTATAGGTGCCGTTTTCAATCAGTTGAAAAACACCTGCCATCATCTTTCCTGTATAAACGAAATCTAGCGGGATGTGGTGTT
>JALYRR010000220.1 GCA_030855265.1 Bacteroidota bacterium
CACAACGATGCCAACATATTGACCTTGCCCGCCCGTTATATTACTGAAGAAGAAGCAAAAAAGTGTGTGGATGTTTTTTATACAACCGCTTTTGAGGGTGGAAGGCATGCAGACCGGATCAAAAAATTCTCCAAAGCCGACATAGAATGACTATAAGTACAAAAACAGTCTGTTTATTTCTTTTACTGCCAAACCTGGTGGGCGCTCAGGATACCTCAGCGATCCGTTATTCCACAACAATTACATCCGGGGGAATGAGTAAAAACCTGCACGTGCTTGCCTCCGATGAGTATGAGGGCCGCGAAACGGGTAAAAAGGGTCAGAAAATGGCTGCAGAATACATTGCCAATCAATTTATGGCTGCAGGAATCCCCTCTATTAATGGAAGCTATTATCAGCAATTTCCATTAAACGTAATTCAACCCTCTATGGCTGAAGTGAGCCTGAAAGGAAAGAGGTACGTTGGCGGAAAAGATTACTACAATTTTCCTGGGCAAACCGAACAACGGGTTAAAGCCAGCGAGATCCTCTTCCTGGGATACGGAATTGAGGAAACAACTTACAATGACTATAAGGACATGGATGTGAAAGATAAGGTTATCCTGATCCTGTCGGGAGAACCCTATAAAGACTCCGTTTCGCTGATTTCAGGGAAAAAGACGTCATCCTTGTGGACCAGTTACCAGAAAGTGAAAACAGAAAAAGCCCGGGAGCGTGGAGCTTCTGCGGTTCTCTTTGTGGTAGATGATGTTGATAAAAACATGGAAGCGAATAAACACAAGCTGGAATCCACATCAATGAAGCTCGATTTAAACAAAAAAGAGATGCCGGTGATCTATATATCTGCATCAATGGCTAACGAAATCCTGCAGAATCAAGGGCTTGAAAAACTCAGGAAATCTATTTCCGATAGCGGAAAACCAAGAAGCCAGGTCATAAAGGCGAAGCTGGATATCAATATAAAGAACAGCGCCGAGATTATTCAGTCTGAAAACGTGCTGGGTTATGTGGAAGGAAGCGACCTGAAAGATGAGCTGATTGTGATTACTGCACACTATGACCACCTCGGAAAAGAAGGAGATGTGGTTTATAACGGAGCGGATGATGATGGCTCGGGAACAGTGGCTGTGATTGAATTGGCAAAGACATTTGCATTGGCAAAGAAAGAAGGAAAAGGCCCACGCAGAAGTATACTTTTCATGGCCGTAGCCGGAGAAGAAAAAGGCTTGCTGGGATCCTCCTATTATGTAGATCATGCAGTTTTTCCTTTAAAAAGCACTGTTTGTAACCTGAACATTGATATGATAGGACGGATTGATGAACGACACAAGAATGGTGATTATGTCTACCTGATCGGTTCGGATAAATTGAGTTCGGATCTGCACCGGATCAGTGAAACGGCGAATAAAACCTATTCCAAACTGGAGCTGGATTATACCTACAATGATGAAAAAGACCGTAACCGTTTTTATTACCGCTCAGATCATTATAACTTTGCAAAGAACGGAATTCCGGTCATCTTTTATTTCAACGGTGTTCACGCGGATTATCACAAGGAAACCGATGAAGTAGAGAAGATCGATTTTATAAAAATGGAAAAGATCACGAGACTAGTGTTCTTCACGGCCTGGGATTTAGCGAACAGAACCGAGAGAATAGTTGTGGATTCCAGCAAGAAATAAAGAAAAGTAAACAAGCAGCATCAGCCTATTAATTTAAAAAAAGAATGTCGAAAGCACAGGAAGAATTCTTAATCGCTGCAGAAAAAAAATCATTCGATAAGGCGCATTATAATACGATACGATATAATATCGCTCAGTATGATAAGAAGGTGGTAGAAGGGAAGGAGCAGTTTTCCAACCTTGAGCTTGCCAAGACCCGCGCTGCCGCTATCAAACAAAAATCCATTGACAATCTTGAAAAGTACCTGATTGAATTTGAAGCCAATTTTATCCGTCGGGGCGGAAAGGTTATCTGGGCGCAGGATTCGGAAGAAGCGGTAAAAGAAGCCCTTCAGATCATGAAGCGGGTAAATGCCAAAACAGTTGTAAAGGCGAAATCCATGACCACCGAAGAAGTGGATCTGAATGAACAGCTGGAAAAACAAGGTATAGAAAGCATCGAGACGGATTTGGGAGAATACATTGTTCAGCTTCGCAAAGAGCCACCCTACCATATTGTAACACCGGCTATGCATCTTTCAAAAGAAGAGGTGGCAAAAACATTCGAAGAAAAAAAAGGTACAGCAGCGAATCTGAGTCCTGAACAAATTACCCACTTCGTAAGAATGGAATTGCGCGCCCGTTACAACAAGGCGGAAGTAGGAGTGAGCGGAGCCAATTTCCTGATCGCAGATGCAGGCGCCATTGCTGTTACGGAAAATGAAGGAAACGGATTGATGTCTTCTGCATTCCCTAAAGTACAGATTGTAATTGTCGGGATTGAGAAAGTAATTCCTTCTCTTGCCGATCTGGATCTTTTCTGGCCATTGTTGTCCACATACGGAACCGGGCAACAGCTTACAGCATATAACACCATTTATTCAGGGCCGAAACAACAGGGCGAAACAGACGGACCGGATGAAATGATCGTGATCCTGCTTGATAACGGCAGAACCACGCTGCTGGCGGAAACGGAACAAAGAAGAGCCTTGTCCTGCATACGCTGCGGAGCCTGCCTCAACGCATGTCCGGTTTACCAGACTGTCGGCGGACATGCTTACGGAACAACCTACAGCGGGCCGATCGGATCCATTATTACACCTCATTTTAAAGGATTTGAGGAATTCAAACACCTGAGTTATGCCTCGACATTATGCGGTAAATGCACGGAGGTGTGTCCTGTAAAAATCGACATTCACAAATTATTATTGCTGAACAGAAAACAATCCATTGATAAAAAAATAAGTACCAAAACAGAAAACTGGGTATGGTTCTTCTGGAAGGGCGCCATGCTGAAACGCAGTAAAATGGACAAAGGTGGAGCGAAGATCAAAAATTTTATGATCAAACAATTCTTCAAAAAACAGTGGGGAGAAAGAAGAGAACTTCCGGAAGTCACACCTAAATCTTTTAATCAGATCTGGAAGGAACGCAAGGGATTGAAGTAGAGAGAAGAGAGAAGATACAAGAACCAAGATACAAGAACCAAGAGCTAAGTACAAGACATAAGAGGTACATGAATCAGAACCTGAAAGACAACGAGAGAGCCCTGATCAAGCAGGTGAATTTTTTTAAGAAACGCGCCGAAAAGTTGATCAGCGAAGGGAAACTTGGTGAAGAACATTCCCAGCTTATCACCACGTGCGAAACTCTCATCAATACAGTACAACTGCATGCATCAAAGCGCGCAGAGATCCTCAGTCAGCGCGAAAACCTGAAATTTATAATCAAAGACAGCGCGGAATGCCCGAAATGCAAAACACATTCACACTTGAAGGTTGTTGGTATCGATACGGCCGACAACGGCTGGAAATGCAACAAATACAAATGCCGTAAGTGCAACATTGAATTTGTGTGGACACGGCCAAATAATCCCTGGGATCTGGTTCCGTTTATGGAGCGCTTCATCCGCAATCTGGAAGCCAAAATGCTGGAAGAAGATGGGGATGATACTCTGAAAGAACAGGCTTCCGGAATGATCATTCAGATCAATGAAAGCCTTGATAAATTACGTCCTGTAATTGAAGCATCGGACCTTGATTTTCAGGAATTGCAGGAAAGAGATGCTGAGATGGACAAAATCGTAAATGAGTTCAAAATGCACCTGCAGATCGAACGGATAAAAATGGATGCAGACCAGGAAAACAGACAGAATCTTAACTGACCAAATGAAACTACGCGTTCTGATCATCGGATCGGTATGGCCGGAACCTCAGTCATCAGCGGCAGGCAGCCGCACACGTCAACTCATAAGTTTATTCCGTTCAAAAGGTTGGGAAATAACATTTGCTTCTGCCGCAGCGGAAAGTGAATATATGATCGACCTGGAAAAAGCAGGAGTCTCAAAGAAAAACATTCAGATCAACGACAGCAGTTTCGATGATTTTATCATTGAATTAAAGCCTGAAATTGTCATGTTTGATCGCTTCATTATCGAAGAACAATTCGGATGGAGGGTGGCGGAAAATTGTCCGGATGCATTGCGGATTCTAGACACCATTGATCTTCATTGTCTGCGCCAGGCGAGACACACAGCACTTAAAGAAAAGCGTTCACTACAGGTCAGTGATCTCTTTTCGGACATTGCAAAAAGAGAAATTGCAAGCATAACGCGTTCAGATCTTTCCTTTATTATTTCCGATGCAGAGATGAAATTTCTGGAGGATGTTTTTAAGGTTGACAAACAACTTCTTCATTATCTTCCCTTTATGCCGGAAGCAATCACAGACTCTGAAATGAAACAGTGGAAGCCATTCGAAGAGCGCTTACATTTTGTTACCATCGGAAATTTTCTTCATGCGCCCAACCTGGATGCAGCCATCTATTTAAAAAAAGAAATATGGCCATTGATCCGGAAACGCTTGCCTGAAGCGGAATTACATGTGTACGGAGCCTATCCCTCACAGAAAGTGCTGGAGCTGAATGATGAAAAGAATGGATTTTTTATTAAAGGAAGAGCTGTTAGTTCTTCAGAGGTAATGTCGCAAGGGCGTGTTTGTCTGGCCCCGCTTCGTTTTGGTGCGGGTATAAAAGGAAAGCTGGTGGAGGCGATGCAATGCGGAACACCCAGCGTCACCACAGAAATAGGAGCCGAGAGCATGCACGGACATTATGATTGGTCTGGCATCATTTCAAACGAGCCCTCAGACATAGCAGAAGCGGCGATTAAACTGCATGCCGACAAATCTCTGTGGGAACAAGCTCAGCAAAACGGTAGAAGGATCATCAATGAATTTTTTGCAAAAGAGGCAGTGGAATCAGGGCTGCTTGCACGTATGGAATCTGTAATGCTGAACCTGAAGGAACATCGCATGGAAAACTTTACCGGAGCCATGTTGCTGCATCAGACAATGGCGGGAACGAAGTATATGTCGCGCTGGATAGAAGCAAAAAACAAAAACATTAATCAGGAAAAACAATGATCAACTTTCATTCAGAAGACATAAAATTCACATTAAAAAACAAGTCTGTTTTAAAAGAATGGATCAGGGAAACGATTCAAAAAAAGAAGCGAAAAGCCGGCGATATCAGCTATGTTTTTTGTTCAGATGAATATTTGTTGGTGGTCAACAAACAATACCTGGATCACGATACATTCACAGACATTATCAC
Organism: Bacteroidota bacterium; assembly: GCA_030855265.1. Lineage (GTDB taxonomy): Bacteria > Bacteroidota > Bacteroidia > 2-12-FULL-35-15 > 2-12-FULL-35-15 > 2-12-FULL-35-15. The sequence continues at coordinate 5,274 of JALYRR010000220.1, forward strand.
ATTTGATTATTCAAAGGAAGACGTGAATCTCCCTGTGAGTGGTGATATTTTTATCAGCATTGACCGCGTAAAAGAGAACGCGTTGAAATTCAGCAAATCCTTTGATGATGAGCTCTACAGGGTTATCATTCATGGAGCGCTCCATTTGCTCGGCTTTAAGGATAAAACGAAAAATGCTAAAGCAGAAATGAGAAAAGAGGAGGATAGGTGTATTAAGGAACTGCAAAATATTTTACCACTAAGGCACTAAGAACACTGGGGTTTACGTGTTCCGGGAGTCAAAAAAGGCTACCACTAAGGCACTAAGGGCACTAAGATCTAGTTGTTCCAATGGGTAAAACCTTCTAAGTGTTTCTCTCTTTTCTAAGTGCCCTTAGTGGTAAAATATTTTCTAAGTGCTTCTCTCTTTTCTAAGTGCCTTAGTGGTAAATCACTACTTTTCAACAGCCTCAACACCCGGTAAACTACCGCTTTCAATGTATTCCAGCAACGCACCACCACCGGTAGAAACATAGCTAACATCCTTTGCGAACTTATATTTATTGATAGCCGCAACGGAATCGCCACCCCCAATAAGAGAGAATGCACCTTTGGATGTTGCACGGACAATCGCCTCTGCAACACTTCTTGTTCCTTGTTCAAAGCTGCTCATTTCAAAAACGCCCATGGGCCCGTTCCATAAAATTGTATTCGATTCTTTAATCACTTTTGAGTAGATCGTTTCAGTTTCCGGTCCAATATCAAGCC
>JALYRR010000221.1 GCA_030855265.1 Bacteroidota bacterium
ATATAATGAGGATATACGGAAGCGAATGTCATTTTTGCAATTCGCTCATTGTGTTCGGGGGTAGGTTTCATTCGATGAAAACTTTAAAGTATTAACGGAAAAACTGATTCCGGATTATTCATTTGTTTATAAGATTAACCACAAAACTGTCTTTGGAACACGAACCCCGCCTTTTGGTGCTGTTAGGTGCTGGCATTTTTACTTTTAAGATAAAAGCTGTTCAAAAAAACCTCCGATTTCTAATTTCTTGTCAATAAAGTGTATCTCATAAATCCAAAATCTATCATTTCCGTTTTTATCCTTTTCAATCATTAATTGATTGTTGTCGGGATGTATGTAATTAATTTTTTCTTCGCCAATAATAATCTCGTGAGGGAAGTTGCCTATCAAATGTCCGCAATGAATATTTCCATATTCCCAACCATATTTTGTTGCTAGCTCTTTCGTATAATTATAAAAATCGGCACCAGTTAAATGTGTCTTATGTTTTTCAAAATAGCTCTTTCCTTCCGTCCAAGCTTGTTGAACATCTTCTGTTAGTTTTTTCATATTTTTATCATTACCTAAAACATAGGTTCTGCCAAAATCAGCTTCCCATTCCTCGAATACTGGTCCGAAATCAAAGAAAATGATGTCCTCCTTGCGCAATATTAAATCTGGTGGATTTTCTTTATATGGAAGAAGAGTGTTTTTACCTGCCCTTACAATTCTTTTATGCCAATATTTTTTGATGTGAAATAGCTCAAATGCTATATTGAAAATTTCGGAATTAAGTTGTTTTTCTGTTTTCCCTTCAATGATTAACCCTCTGTTTTCAATTGTTTTGAATAACAAGATTGCTTTCTCTTCAGCTTCTATTAATTTTTGTTTCGTATTATTCACTTGTTGTTTTTTATGCTTGCAGCTATGTCTTTACCGATAAGCTTGATTAAAAGTACAAAAGGGAATTAGCAAATGCCAGAAATTTCGCGAAGCACCTTACGCATGATTGCAAAAGAAAGGGTATGAATCAATGCTCGATCATTATTTGAAAGTATCTCCACAACATAATGAACCGCTGTATACGAGAACCGCTTGGTTTACCCAGAGCGTAGTCGAAGGGTTCAGTGGTGTGAGAGGCGCACTCCGTCAGTTAGTTCTGGCGGAGCCGTCTACTCGATTAGCAGCTGACATACATTAAGAAGGCCAAGTTGCTATTACAGAATGTTTCTTTATGTGGGCGTAAATTGCCTTGTCAACATATGATATTACACGTTTTGCTCCCCTAAGTGTTCGAATAATGTCTTTGTCGTTAATGCCAACAGGAATTCCATTATGCGATATCGCTGTTCTTATGCTATTAAATGATACTAAAGTGTTCTCTAAGTCAGATCTCGAAATTTTATTAATTTCAGTGAAAATGTTTTTTATCCCTAATCGTTTATATAATCCAATCAAATTGTCAGGAGATGGATATTTTTTGTTTTGGTAAATAACCTTTGAATATAGCGTTGGCAATGTTTTAGCAGGGTCGGTCAAGTTAAAATGTTGATTACCTAATTCACTAGTCAGTAAATCAATAAATTTTGATTCACTGCTTTCGGTTATCAATTTTTTATAAGCGTTGTTTAAAAATGGCTGATTTAAATACAGTGTTTTTAAATTATTTGGTAAAGAGGCAGATGTTAATGCAGCACCGTTAACTTTGTCAATCCATGAATCAAAAAAGTCTTCAATATACACCTCAATCTTGGCCGAACATAGCATAACCCCACAGCTTAAGACATATTTCTTGGTGTCCAATGATACACTTTTATTTGTGTACGTTGACTTAATTACAGAAATCATGGAATCAACTTCTGTCGCAAACGATTGATAGGGAATGCTTTTATTGTACGGCATTAACTGATGAGTTTACTAATTCCGTAAGAGTTTTAATTCTAGATTTTATTTGATTTTTGTTGCTGGTTGATTTACTTATTGTTTTTATGAAATCATCATCGTAGAACAATTCGGCTAATTTTTTCTGAAACGAATGTCTTTGCTTTTCTGTTATTTTAATTTCTTTGTTAAGGTGGCTTAGCGAAAGCATTTCCGCATCAAATAAAGCTGCGTTGAAGTTGTTAACTGCATTGAATTCTTTATCAAAAACTTTAAATGCAAGGTCGCCATACAGATTAACGAGATTCAACACGCTATTGTTGAATAGTATAGTTAATTCAATTTTTTTAGCTTCTGATATTTCTCTGTTAAGTTCTGCAAATTCATTTAGGAAGCTGGCTAAAGGCTGTTTGTAATGAGGCATATGATAGTGAAACGCAAAAAAGCGAATAATTAATTCTTCGGTTTTCATTCGTTTTTCAGCTCCGGGATTAATTAAGGACTTCCATGTTTTGTTCTTGCCAAGCTCAGCAACTAATTTCATAAATGTCCCATTATAAATCCCATGTCTTAATTCCTGAGGCGTTAATTTTACTGCACCTGAATTAAGACGTTCAAATACGTCAAATTTTATTTGTGGATGTGTATCCTTTGTAATGACAATACAACGCAACGTTCTATTCAAAATATGTCGCTGAAATCGACTATCAAGTTCAAAAAAATGTAATCCTTCTAATTCGGGATATGTCGTTAGTCCTTTAAGTTTGAACTGATTTTTTATAAACCTTTGTAAACTTATAATACGTTGATTGCCGTCTATTACGGATAATTTTTCATCCTTTTCTTGATTCAGGTAAATGACGGGAATTGGACATTGAATTATGAGTGATTCGATCAATCGCGAGGCTTGAGTAACAGACCAGACATATCGTCTTTGAAACTCTGGAATAAAGATGTGCCCTTTTTCAAGAGAATCCAATATCGTGGAAATAGAAAAGTCTAAGGTTTCAGTTTGTAACCTTCTTTGTTCTGGCGGAATATTTAAAATCGATTCACTTAACTCTTCTTCAGATAGTGTCGGAAAGAGGATGTCTGCAAGACTCTTTTCATTTTTCTTTATTTTGCTCATGTTTGTTTGTATGTCTTATATGTTTGCTGCTAACTAGTTTATATGCGCCACGTTATGGCGCATGTCACACCAAATGTGGTAGGATATGCGCTATAACATCGCGTATTATTTTTTTCAAATCTAATCTATTTCAGGCTTAATTCAATTTAAACCCAATGGAATTTAAAGCACAAAGCACAGAAGAGTCCTCTGTGCTTTGATTGTTTATTTATAAAATGAATTTTATTTCGTAGAACGAATCTCTCCCTCTTTTATCGGACGGAAAGCCGTACGCCTGTTTTTCTGATGCTCTTCCTCTGTTTTTGCTTTCAAAAACAATGGCTTGGATTCACCATATCCCTGGGCTAGTAATCTCTCAGGGGCAATTCCTTTTGAGATCAGGTAATCAACGCAGGACTTTGCACGTTCCTGGGAAAGCTTCTGGTTGTAAACATCACTCCCGCGCTCATCTGTATGCGAATTGATCTCTACACTTAAGTTGTTGTTCAGGTTCAGGAAGTCCGTTAAATCGTCAAGGATCTTTTGTGAAGCCGGTCGTAACGTAGCTTTGTCATAATCGTACTCTATTCCCGGGATCACAATGTCTCCTTGTGGAATTAAGGACAGGAAGAAGTCTTTCACAAAATGCTGGGATTCTGTTACACCCAGCGTTGAAATATTTCCTGCATCTCCGAAGAATTTATTTTTCTGTGCCTTGATGTATAGCTCCAATCCTTCATCCAGCGGTGTAAAGTAGTTACCCAATGAATCGGTGATCAAAAAGAATGGTTCTTTATCGCCACGGATATCCTTGAACGTTAACAATGCATTCGGGATCACCTGGTTGTTCTCCGAATTGTAAACGGTACCACGTAAGTCATACACATTCGGATCTTTATCGATGGAATATAATTTCAGGCAGGCTCCTCCTGTACAATCTTTACAGTCTTTTCTGTCTGAACTCACGAAACCATGTTGCTGGCTCCGCTCAAGTACAAAATAAGAATCATCCTTGCTGCTGTTGATCGGTGATCCTAAATTCTTCGGGTTTGACCACAATGAATCTGAATTGTATGATGATTTGAAAACATCCAATCCTCCGAAACCGGGATGACCGTCGGAACTGAAATATAACGTGGATGTATAGTAATGAAAGAAAGGTGTTACTTCATCTTCTGCTGTATTGAATTGCGGACCCATGTTAACGGGTGGACCTGCAATGGATCCTTCTTCTGTTACATTTACATACCATAGATCCATTTTCCCAAAACCTCCTGGACGATTGGATGAAAAGTAAAGTATGCCACCATCCGGTGATAAAGCCGGCTGCATGCTCTTATATCCTGCAAGATTTACATTGTCATTTAATTTTTCTGCAGCAAGCCATCTGTCGTTCATTAATTTCGACAAATAAATAGCGCATTCGTTTTTATTGGTTGTGGACCAACGGGTGAAAAAATAACTGCTTCGGTCAAGGGTCAGGAATCCTGCGCCTTCATGAGTATCCGTATCAACAGGGCCTTCCACTTTTTTAAGATCCTTCCATCCGTTTTCCGTTTTACGGAGTGTATAGATGTCGGCAATGAATTGCGCGTTCTGTTTTTTAGGATCTGTGATGGTACTTCCTTCACGTGCTGATGTAAACTGAATGGTATTCGCATCGCCATAATAATTCACTGCGAAGCTGGCTGTTCCGGTATTGAATAAGGAGTCAAGCATAGAAACCACTTGTCCTTTTTTAATATTGTTGGTGTCGGTTGCCAGGTAACATCCCGCGATCTTTAATTTAGCCTGCTTGAAAATGATGGTATCCTTGTTCTCTGCAAGTCCCATTACTTTGTCAAATTCAATGGCTGCTTTCGGGTAGCGCTGATTTTTCATCAATGCTTCACCATAGCGGTAACGTTCGTAAGGAAACTGCTCAGAATTATTATCCACAGAACGCTTGTACCATGTCTCCGCATTTTCGTAGTCGCGGTTCAGGCGGTAGGATTCAGCAACCTGATGAACAACATATTGCTCAACAGGATCGGAGGTGGATTCTTTTTTTGTGGTGTCGTTTGCTGAAGATAAACTGTCTTTGTTCTTTTTCGGAGGTGGCATATACGGCCTTACTTCATACGGACGGGTAATATCGTTGGAAGTTCCGCGGTCGATCACTTTCAGGTAAAACGTAACCGCTGTTTTGTAATCTTCGTTTTTGAATGCAGCATCAGCATACTCCAGCCATTCCCTTTTACTCTGGGCAAATACAGCGCTGGTTAATCCAAACAGAAATAATAGTGCGGCAATACGTTTCATACAATAACTCTTTGCTTTTAAAGTATATTATTCACTTACAACCTTGGACAGTTGGCAAGCGGGTTCGGTTTGTTTCTGCGTGCGATATACGTCAGTGAGATCTCAAATCCTCCACGGTTGTTCGATGCTTGTTTTAAGCTCGACGTATTCACATCATAACTTACTCTCGCAATGTAATTTCCTTTCTTTAATCCCAACTCAAGAATAGCTGCATCTTTATTTCTGTATGTAGGGCCGAAGATCAGGTAAGTATCAGATCCTTTCATGAAATAATGCAATAACAATGTGGCTGTAACTTCCTGTGCATTTGTCTGCGACATATAGATCACTTTCGGAAGAAGCTGGATCTTTTCACTCACATTGATCTTCACGCCTCCATGTGCATAATAGCGGATCGGTAATTTATTATCTGTGGAATAAAATGTTTCAGTAGGCTGTGTAAGATTGAATGCGGAAAAACCGACGAATGGATTCAGCCTTGAATTTTCCTTGGCATAGTAATAAAGTAATCCTGCATTTACGCCCGGAATGATAAAGCTGGTGTTGCTGAATGCTTCTCCGTTATCGATGCCGGAATCAAAGCTTCCTTCATTGGCATACGTGTACTGATTTCCAAATGTAAGCTTGTTCGGGTTGATGCTTTTCTGTTTGATCCCGCCCTGAACTCCAAGTGCCAGGTGATGATTTTTTGCCTTGTCAAATACAACATCATAACCAACAGATAAGAGTGCGTTGAATACATTGTATGC
>JALYRR010000222.1 GCA_030855265.1 Bacteroidota bacterium
GAATAACCGCTACCACCGCAGCCACCGCCACCTCCGAAACCTCCCTGAAAAGAAGATGTACTGGTTCCCCAGTAACCACCAGTAAACCTGGTCCCTTTATGGCCCAGGTTGGCAGCATCGCCTGCAAAAAAACCGTCTAAACCATCGCTACCCCAGCCTGCACCACCTGCTGCAGCACTATTCCATGAAGCAACCATCCCACCAACTCCAGATCCACCATTTCCTCCAAGACCAATTCCCTGAAATCCACCATCACCACGTCCAGTTCCGCTGCTTACCGGCGTACTGGTAGCACTCCCATTTCCGCCATGAGCGGGATTATGACCCGTTCCGCCGCCACCACCAGCAGCGATCATCAGACCTCCACCACCTATAGCTCCAGTATATATGAAAGAGCCGCCCCCTCCGGAGCTACCGCTACTTGCATCAGCACCGATCTGACCTACTACAACATTAAGTACAGTTCCTGCAGTCAGAAAAAAGGTTCCTTTAATATAGGCACCTTTTCCACCTAATAAGGAAAAGCCAATGGCATCGCCACCCTGTGCGCCGTAGCCTTCAATACTGTAATTTCCTGTAACAGGGACTGTCCAGTGTTGGATTCCATTTCCTGAAACAGTTACTGCACCGGCCAAAGTCGTAGAGACATAAGCAGCATTGGTCTGGGCCAGCGTAGGCCCATTATTCCCACTTGCGCTTGCATTGTTAAAAGTGTAAACAGTCTGGGAAATTAAGCTTGTTGTAAGCATGAGTAGAGCAAGCAGACATAAGGAGTAAATTTTTTTCATGTTTGGTCTTATTGGATGTTAATTGATAAATTTCAATGGGTAGGAGTAAGATGTTACAAACGTATGAGGCCTGATGACGATCTCAACTATTTTATTTCTTCTGTATTTCACTGGTAAAAGTCAGATGCATGTCTGCAACATTTTTCCCTTCAGGAACGGATGAAGTATAGAGTGCTGTCGTCATAGCACAAGATCCGGATACCACTTGATTTGCTTTTAAAATAATTTCCTTCTTTTCCTCTTTCCATAAAGAAATTATCACCCGCACATCATAAGAGTTGTTGTTTTCTAATTTCAGAAATACAATATCCTTGTTTAGGCAGCTGCCCAAGCTTGTAAAAACATTGATATTTTTGTCTGAACCCGCACTTTGCCAATTGGCAGGAGCTTCAGATTGTGCCATTAATAATGAGGATAACATCAGTAAAAAAGCTGGGAGAAGAATTTTGAGTTTCATAATAGTTTTTTTTAATTGAGGGCCGAAGATAGTTAAAAAACATCTCGGAATGCCCTGTGTAAGGCTTAGGCATACTTAAATTGCTTTTTAATAACGTTAATGATCTGATAATCAAAGTGGAACTTCGTTCATAAAAACATGTGTGTTTTTTGAGACCGCGATTTTTCCACGTTCTGAACTTACCCTTTAGGGTGATTACTACGCGCTGCATGAATTACTGATTTATTTTTTGCAACTCATGGTAAGTTTTTGTTGCTTATCAGAAACAAGGAATTATTATCAGACCAGTACTTGTAGATAATATCGCCTTGTTGCTCAAAAAGAGGCTTGACCGATTCCCTGCAATCAGTCTTTGTTTTTTCCTATTTTTACCCCGTGAAAGAATTTCTATTAAAACTCTGGCGTTTCGCATGGAAGGCAACCATGTGGTTCTTCATTATCAGTATCGTTTCAGTGCTCATTTTCCGTTGGGTCCCAATTCCTGTAACTCCACTGATGCTTATTAGATGCATGGAGCAGAAGATGGATGGGAAAGAAATGAAGCTCCGAAAGGATTGGGTTTCCCTTGAACATATTTCTCCGGATCTGCAGCTCGCTGTGGTTTGCTCCGAGGATCAGAATTTTATTAAGCACAATGGTTTTGATTTCGAAGCCATTGATAAAGCGTTGGAATACAATGAGAATCATAAGAAACAGCGGGGAGCAAGTACCATCAGCCAGCAAACGGCTAAAAACGTTTTCCTATGGCCCGGTCGAAGCTGGATCCGAAAAGGATTTGAAGTGTACTTTACTTTCCTGATAGAAACATTCTGGAGTAAGGAGCGCATCATGGAAGTGTACCTGAATGTGATTGAAATGGGCAATGGAGTATATGGTGCACAGGCTGCTGCAAAAGAATTCTTCATAAAAGATGCCGACGAACTTTCGAAGCGGGAGGCAGGACTGATAGCTGCCGTACTTCCGAATCCAAGGAAATTTTCAGCTAAGAATCCAAGCGCTTATATACAAAGGCGACAGGTTTGGGTGAACCGTCAGATGCAGCTCTGGGGCGGTGTTTTGAAATATGAAGAGCCTGAAGAAAAAGAACCGGTAAAGAAAAAGAAACGTTCTTAATTGATCACTTTTACTTTTAGTTTCAAATCCTTGCTTTTCTCAATGGCTTTGTAAATTTCTTCCACCTGTGCAAGGTCGGCTTCGTCAATCAATTCGGCTGTCGTAATAAAAGAGGATTCGAACAGGAATGTTTTATCATCGATCTTTTGAATGCTTCTTCTGTAGGTTCCTAACTTGTTTGTTATTTCTATAACCACTTCCTGTTCATTCAGGACACTGACAGGCTTATCGAAAGTGATTAAATACCGATACTTGTCTGAGCCCAGAAAATCCGAATAGAAAGCTCCGGAACGCCCCTTGAATCTATAGTTTTTGAGATATACATGTTTAGTCAGGTTTGCCAAATTAATCAAGATTCCGTCAGATTCGGATTTTTGAATGATTTTGGAATTTTCATAAGCAGCATTGAGGTTTACTTTAAATGGAAAGTTTTCTGCAACCTTACCATTAATAATTGGAGAACTTATTTTTGTGCCATACCCAATGTCTGTAAAATCTTTAAAGTACAAAGGATTCACTGTTGTGTCCATTGAGCGGCTTTCGTAAAATCCACGCGTGAGGGTAGAGTATTGGCCGGAGAGTGTGACTTTGGTTGTGAATCTTGCAAGTGAAGAGTCGATTAAAATCTTTGCACTTGAATTGGTTATCCGATAATTTTCTTTTTCCGTACTTCCAGGTGTAGTAATGAATTTTATATCTACCCCTTGATTTGGCCCTTCACTTCTTTTGTCTTTCATAGTTTGAGGAAGGAGTACCGCTTTGGTATTTTCAAAATAAAATGGCAGCTCCCCGATTTTATAACCGCTTTGAAACCATTTAGGTAATACATATACGTAAGAATCCTTATACTGAATACACATTAAGTCGTCCCCATACAATAAAGGCCAGTATTGTTCAGGATTAATTGCGGAATAGCGATTGTCCGCAATAAAACAATAGAAATACGGTTTTTTAAGTCGATCCAGCATTTCATAATAGAAGTACATGACATCAAATTGTCCCATGCTTTTATTTTTGATGTACTCCTGGAATGTTTTGTCTGGTAGTTTAGGATCTATTGACAACTGTGGAATGAATTGGTAAGAGCTTAATGTGTCGTTAATTGCTTTAAATTGCAATAAGCCAGTTTCATCATTAATCTCATTCGTGATTCGTTCATATAATTTTGTCATTGATAAATATCCTTTGTTTTCATAGGATTGCCTGTAGTGAACCCGATTTGCTGCAATAAAATAATAACGGTCTGTCCAGGAGTATGGTTGGACATTGGAATTCTGATCTTTCTTGTCTTTTTTGTCTTTAGGAATATATTCATTGTGATGATAATAGAAAGCCACGTTTGGCTGATTCAGATAGTTCTTTTGGCCCCCGAAATAATCCATTGCCTTTAAATCCTTGCCTTTCCATACTTTTCGAATATATTCTTTATCTGATATTTCAGTAAGTGAAGAGTCCATACTAATCCCTTCTTTGTAGTTATTCTGGAAAATGAAGTGATTAGAAGGGCTATAATTAAATTCAAGCTCGGATTCCTGAATTGGAAATCTGGATCTGAAATAAATCGCATTAAAAGAAAGAAATGTAAAAGGGGGATAGGATATTTTGTAGGTGTATTCAAGTTCATCGCCGATATCAAGAGAAGCAATTTCGAATGTGTAGAAGGAGGCTTCATGTTTTTTGTTCCAATGAGGCCTTTGGCGGCTTTTTTTTGTAATAATTAAGTCCTTATTTTTAACCGGGAAGATCCTTCCATCAGGTTTTAGAATACGTGCTGCAAAATAGATGAGTTTATAATCAAAGACCTCAACACCCATTAGCTCTTCCGGATCTTCCCACCTTTGTTCCGAATAGTCGAATTCCGGATTTAAGCTTTCTGGCAAATGGATTTTTAAAAATTTCTTTCTTCCTTCTCTTGTTTGAATCTTTACCCTTGTTTTTTTTGTGACAGTATTTGTATTGAGTTCAGGCCAACTCCAACGATTGGAAAATGCTTCAGATTCAGCTCTTATTGCCAGAAAGTTTTGAAGGATAACAGCATCATTATCTTTGAATGCCATTTTAACATGAAGTGGTGCCATTTCCTTTTCTTTCCATTCATAATTGTAATTTCTATAATCCAGATTTTGTGCACATGAAGTTGAAATATTTAATATAGAAAAAAAGATAAGAAGTCTTTTCATAAGATTTTTAATAACTGATTTCCCACCCGAGAGCAGTAGAGTTTTTTTAATTAGAGAAATTCAAATTAAGATTTTGAGAAGTTAACGGTAGTGTAAGGAGGAATTGAAGAAGAGGATGAAGTGTTTTGATGAATTTCATAAACATTGTTTAATGCAGGATCCGGCATTTTGGAAGCAGGGCTTTTAATATGGCCAGATCATACTCTGTAAAAATATTTCCACGGAGATCAAGAACCTCCAGATTGGTTAACTGGGATGCAAAGTCGGAAATACTTGTGAGTTTATTGTTCTGTAATGATAAATATTTTAAATTTTTCAGACGGTAAATACTCTTCGGCAATTCCGTTAACTGATTCTTATCAAGAACCAGCGCCTCAAGCGTTTTAATCTTTCCAATTTCTTTCGGGACTTTTCTTAATCCGCACATCGCAATGGTAAGGCTTTTTAATTTTTTACATTCACCAAAAGTGGAGGGAAGTGTATCGATCACAGAATTGAACAAAAGAATAGTATTCAGGTTGGCCAAGTATCCGATCGAATTCGGAAAATAGAATGTATCGGCTTTGTTGTTCTGGATCTCAATTGATTTTAATCTTCCCAGGTAAGCCATTTCATAAGGAAGAGAATCCAGCTTCGTACTGTGAAACTTTAGTTCAGTAAGTTCTGTTAAATTTCCAAAACCTGCCGGCAGGGTAGTAATTGCATTGGCAATACAGGCAAAATAAACGAGGCTGGTCATTTCCTTAAATTCTGCAGGCAGTTGTGTCAGGCCATTGGATGTCATTTGCAAAGCCTGTACATTGGTCAGCTTGCCCATTTTAGGCAATAATTTTGGTTCAATAGGCTGATGATCCAACTTCAGCTTGTAAACCGATTTCGGGTCCTTTAATGCGTCTTTCAGCGTGGTAAAGGTTTCCACCGGCGGACCATATTTATCAAATGGATCTTTTTCTTCCTGGGAATATCCAGTCAGGGAAAAAATAAGAAAAGCAGAAAACAGCAGTGTAAAATTTTTCTTCACTATTTCAGCATCAGTTTAATGAAAGAAAACTTTTCACCAGCACTTACTTTTAGCATATACATTCCTTTTGAAAGGTTCATTTCGCTTTTGCTAATAATTATCTGATGACTGCCGGCACTTGTTCTTCCCGAATAAACAGAGATTTGTTTTCCAAGGACATCGATCAGACTGATCTCTACAAGTGCATCTGTCGTCAATGTATAAGCAATCGTTACATCTTCTGAAAAAGGATTCGGATAAGCCGACCAGCCTTCCGGATTTTCGCTTTCTGTTACACCTGTTGCCAGAACGACCATCTGGGCATCAGAACTTGTTACTGTTGAAAGTAATCCCGCTCCGTTTTGTGATTGTACATTGAAATAGTAATTCTGATTGGTCGCCAATGAAAGACCGGTACGTGTGATAAAAGAGGATGTACCATTGTCGGTCCAGTTGACAATATCCGTTGCACCTGCAC
>JALYRR010000044.1 GCA_030855265.1 Bacteroidota bacterium
ATAAAAACCGGAGAAGGGTTTCCGGGTCCAAATGGAGAAAACTGTTTGAGTATGCGAAAAAATTTCGGCGATATATTGCAGAGATCGAGCTCCGCATCAATTTCAATTTCAGGAATGAGCATATGGTCAAGAATCGTATTCGACACCACTTCTTCAAAACGTTTTTGGAATGCCTCCAGGTTTTCAAGTTTGAGTGTTAACCCGGCAGCGTATTTATGACCGCCAAATTGTTCGAGAAGATCCGAACAGGCTTCAATCGCATCATATACATCAAAATCTTTTACCGAGCGTGCAGAGCCTGTTGCTTTTCCATTCGATTCTGTCAACACGATGGTCGGACGGTAATATTTTTCAGTGAGTCGTGAAGCTACAATTCCAATCACGCCCTTGTGCCACTCATTGTGAAACAGAACGGTTGATTTTCTTTTGATGAGTTCGGGATCATTGTCGATCATGCTCAAGGCATGCTGAGTGATCGTTAGATCAAGTGAACGGCGTTCTGTATTTGTGATATTTATGTTCCTTCCGGAAGTCTGTGCATGATCCAGCGTTTCTGACACAAGCAATTCAACCGCGTTCCTGCCTGTTTCTATTCTTCCAGCCGCATTGATACGCGGACCGATTGTAAACACCAGTTCATTGATGGTTACTTCCTTTTTTATATTGGCAAGTTCCAAAATCGCTTTGATTCCTCTTCGCGGAGATTTATTGATCTGCTCCAATCCGAAATAGCAAAGGATCCTGTTTTCGCCTACGATGGGAACAAGGTCAGAAGCAATGGAGATGGCAGTAAGATCAAGGTATTCGGAAAGTTGCTCAAAGGGAATGTAGTTCTTTTGTGCATAGGCCTGAACAAGTTTAAATCCTACTCCGCATCCGCATAACTCATCAAAAGGGTAGGAACAATCATCTCTCTTCGGGTCTAAGACGGCCACAGCATCAGGCAATGTGTCGCCCGGACGATGGTGATCACAAATTATAAAATCAATGTTGCGCTCACTGGCATAGCTTACTTTATCAATCGATTTAATTCCGCAATCCAGGGCAATGATCAGGGAAAAATTATTGTCCTTTGCAAAATCAATTCCGGTAAACGAAATGCCATAACCTTCTGCATAACGGTCAGGAATATAATAACTGATCTGCCCGGCAGCGCACTGTGGAAGACTTTTAAGAAAGGAGTATACGAGAGAAACAGCGGTGGTTCCGTCTACATCATAATCACCATACACAAGAATTTTTTCGTTTTTTTGAATGGCAGTTTCCAGTCTTACGATAGCTTTATCCATGTCCTTCATCAGGAAAGGATCATGTAAATCTTTTAACTGCGGGCGAAAAAAATTCTTTGCTCCGGCATAATCGGTTATCCCTCGCTGCACCAGCAATGAGGCAAGAATTTTATCAATTTTAAGTTCTTCGGATAATTTGATTACGATTTCCGGGTTCTCTACGGACTTTACTTTCCAACGCTTTTCCATATAATTTTTGCTACAGCAATTTGAGCCACAGATTCACAGATTTAATTAAAAAATTATCACATATCTTCAAATAGCCTTTTCTGGTTTTGAAGAGAATCGCATGATTTAAGGAGAGCCGGGACACAAAATCAAAAATTTCCATCAACCAAAAGATCTACAAGGAATGGTTTTGGTTTAATATCTCCGGTAAAATTAAACATTTACAGATTCTACAGGTCAATGTTGATAATTTGAAACTAAAAATTATCTTTATGTAAAACTTATCTCGAATGAAAAAAATTATCCTGTCCGCAATCGCATTTTTCGTAATTGCATTTTCTACTGCACAAACCTTTACTGGAACGGGCGGCGGCATTCCTGACGGAGGTCCGATGGTATCATTTCCGATCACAGTTTCAGGTCTTTCACCCACTTCCATCGATACCATATTCGGACTCGAAACTGTTTGCGTTGACATAACGCATCCTTGGAATGCGGATTTGAATATTTCGTTAGAGTCGCCTGACGGAACCATCTTTGATCTTTCTATAGGAAACGGCGGCGATAGTGACGACTATCAAAATACCTGCTTCAACGGATTTTCAACTAACTCAATTGTTACAGGCTGGGGACCATTCGCTGGAACTTACCGTCCACAGGGCTTCATGGGTATCGTGAATAACGGGCAAACCGGAAACGGAACCTGGACACTTCACGTTCAGGATACATACGGGGCTGATGCAGGAACACTCAATAACTGGAACATCACCTTCGGAAATACGCCTGCGAAGCCATTTAATTTCGTTTCATCCAATTTACCGATTGTTGTCATAAACACATTTAATCAGGCCATCCCGAATGAACCGAAACTGGCTGCACAAATGGGAATTATTTTCAATGGCACGGGAGTCAGAAATTACCTCACAGATCCATTTAATAACTACAATAATAAGATCGGAATTGAGTTGAGAGGTTCCAGTTCAATGGGGTTCCCTCAAAAATCATATGGATTTGAAACACGCGATATCAATGGAATTAAAAAGGACACGGTAGTTCTTGGAATGCCGGAAGAACACGATTGGATCCTTACAGCCCCATACAATGACAAAACGTGCATGCGCAATGTGCTCAGTTATGACATCGCCAATAAAACAGGTCATTATGCATCCCGCACCGAATTTTGTGAAGTGATGCTGAATGGACAATACCAGGGAATTTATGTGTTGATGGAAAAAATAAAACGTGATACCAACAGGGTAGATGTTTCTAAATTGCTTCCTACAGAAATAACCGGAGATGATCTCACCGGCGGATATATCATTAAAGTGGACAGAGACGACGGACCGGGAAGTTACTGGACCTCGCCCTATCCTTCTGCTGCAGGCACACCAATCAACTTCGTACATGTATATCCGAAGAATGGTGACCTTGCACCGCAACAACGCGCCTACATTCAATCCTATGTGGATACACTTGAAAATGTATTGAATGGTCCCGGATTCATGGATCCTCTTACTGGTTACAGAAAATATCTTGGTGTGAATTCATTCATTGACTATTTTATTTTAAATGAGATAAGTAAAAATGTTGATGGCTACAGGTTGAGTTCTTTCTTTTTCAAGGACAAACAAAGTGACGGAGGAAAATTAAAAGCAGGCCCGGCATGGGACTTTAACCTTGGCTGGTGGAATGCCAATTATTGTGAAGGAGAACTTAGTACCGGATGGGCCTATCAATTTCATACAGTTTGTCCGGGTGATGGCTGGCAGCTTCCGTTTTGGTGGGATCGCCTGTTGCAGGATCCATCTTACACGGCGCAATTACGCTGCCGTTGGAATGAATTACGTCTGACTTCACTCAGCTTACCTGCGCTAAACAATTACATCGACTCCACCGCTAATTACCTTAACGAAGCGCAGGGAAGACATTTCACCGCCTGGCCGCTTCTTGGTGTGTATACATGGCCTAACCCTTCACCGCTTCCGGCAGATTATGCCGGGGAGATCACCGCGATGAAAGACTGGATTCAGAACAGGGTAACATGGATGGATGCAAATCTACCGGGAATCTGTAATGTGAATGTTAATGAGTTAACGCTGACTGAAAACAATGTAACAGTTTATCCAAATCCATTCAATTCGGGAATCAATGTGAATTTTTATCTTCCTTCCAATTCGGAGCTGGGCTTGGAGATCACAGATATGCTTGGACGGAGTATTAAACAGCTTGAGCCAAAGGAATATTTACAGGGAAATAACATTATCCCGGTTTCATTGCCGGAATCTGCTCCTGCCGGGATCTACCTGCTAAAGCTCAGTTCCTCAGCGGGAACGGTCCTGAAAAAGATCACGAAGATGGATTAAAATACCTAGTTTATGGTATTGGCAATGGATCAGGGTATTATGATCTTTGTAATACATGAAAACAGCTACATCCATTCTACCCGCAATTACTGAGCAAACGGCCTGCAGCCTCTGGAGTTTTTACCCGGAAAGTATGGAATGCAAAAAGCTGAAAAAAAAATGCTGTAAAAATTATAAAAAGGAAAAACGTTGCAAGCGTTGCCCGATGAATTCCTGAGTATCTATAAAACAAAACCCGCCTACTTTTTCAATTCGCCGTTTTTATAGATCTCTGTTTTCAGAAGTTTGCCCTCAGCATCAAATTCTTTCCAGATCCCATGTTGCTTGCCGCTTAGGTATTTCCCGCTCACCTTTAACTTTCCGCTATCAAAGTATTCAAGGTAATCACCTTCTTCACTGTTATTAACGGATCTTCCTTCGGAATTTAGATTTCCATTGCGGTGGTAGGATCGTTGAATTCCATCCAGATTTCCGTTCTTATAATTGTACTCGATACTCAATGCACCTTCCGGATAAAACCATTTATTATTTCCATGACGAACACCGTTCAGAAATCTTCCTTCTTCCTGAATTTTTCCATCATTGTAAAAGGTGCGGCGTAAACCATGCAGAACACCCATTTTGTATTCGATCTCCGACTTGATCTTTGCTCCCGGATAATAACAAAGGCTCATGCCGTTGAGTGAATCATTCAGGAAATAATCTTTCTGATAATACATTCCTGTTTGGTCGACGAGAAAACTGTATCCGTTTTTTTTACCGTTTCGGTATTCAACAATATTCGAAGCGATGCCATTGATATGATAAGAAACCCACAACCCATCTTTCTGGTCGTTTAAGTAATTTCCGTAAAAGTCAAGACTCCCTTTCTTTTCCTTCCAGATGCCAGTTTTCTTACCGTTGTCATCTGTCCTGTTGGTATCAGAAACAATCGCACTTCCGGAAACGGAAACAATCAGGAGAAGAAATAAAAAGATTGATTTTTTCATATTGACGAAACCTTAAAGCCACTTTTGCCTTCTGAACCAAATCAGAAGTGAAATGATGATGGTAAGCATAATACCCCATGCCATTGGGTATCCCAGTTTCCATTCCAGTTCGGGCATGTATTTGAAATTCATTCCCCATACTCCCGCAATAAATGTAACAGGAACAAATATCGTTGTGATGATGGTCAGGACTTTCATGACCTGGTTCATTCTGTTGCTTACGCTGGAAAGATAAATATCCATCATTCCTGAAAGAAGATCACGATACGTTTCCACTGTATCTATTACCCGAATAGTATGATCATGAACATCGCGTAAATAAAGATCTGTAGAATCGAGGATCAGGTTGGTTTCGCTTCTCTGCATATTGTTGATAAGGTCCCGCATTGGCCACACTGCTTTCCTGATGAAGATCATTTCCCTTTTCAAATGATGAAGCTTATGCATAGTATCCTGGGTAGGTTCCTCGATCAGATCTTCTTCGAGAACTCCAATTCTGTCGCCAATTTGTTCAAGAATTGTAAAATAACAATCCACAACTGCATCATGCAAAGCATACGCGAGGTAATCCGCTTTCATTTTCCTTATCCTGCCTTTATTCTGCCGGATCCTTGCCCTGATCAAATCAAATGCATCACCGCCATGCACTTCCTGAAAAGAAATCACCAGATCACCTTTCAGCAACACAACCGATAATTGTTCTGAATGTAATTTAGAATTGTAGTACAACATTTTCATGATGGACACCACGTAATTATCATAATCCTCGAACTTGGGTCGCTGATTGGTATTTACAATGTCCTCCAATGTGAGGGGATGGATATCGAATTTCTTACCGATGGCCGCGATAAAATCAACATTGTGAATTCCATCCACGTTGATCCATTTCACCATTGCAGGATTTAAATGTTCAAGGCAGTCAGAAAGATCATAAAAATCTTTTTCAATGAATTCGGTTTCATTGTATTCAATAAGCGTGATCTTAACGCGTTCGGTGCGCTCAACTCCGTAATACACAATAGTTCCGGGAGGTGCACCTGCTTTATTCTTTAATTCAATCATATATTAATTTGCCGGAATTATTTCTTAAATTTTTTAATCTGTCTCGTCTTCTAAAACCACATCCGCATTTTTCTTATCTATCTTTTTTCCCTCCAGTACGATCACGATCTCCCCTTTGATAGTTTTTGCTTTGAAATGCTCCAGGACTTCCTGCAACGTTCCTCGTTTATTTTCTTCAAACATTTTGCTAAGCTCTCTTGAAACTGAAACTCTTCTCTCAGGCCCGAAAAATTCAATGAATTGCTCCAGTGCTTTGATCAATCTGTGCGGCGATTCATACAACACAATGGTTCGGGTTTCATTCACAAGAGATTTGATTTTTGTTTGCCTGCCTTTTTTCTGCGGCAAAAAACCTTCAAAACAAAATGAATCACAAGGCAATCCGGAATTTACAAGAGCAGGAACGAATGCGGTTGCGCCTGGCAAACATTCAACCTCTACACCTTTTGCGATGCATTCACGAATGAGAAGAAATCCTGGATCAGAAATTCCGGGAGTACCGGCATCAGTGATCAATGCGATCTTTTCACCCGCCGCGATTTTTTCCGCGATCATCGTCACTGTTTTATGTTCATTGTGCTGATGATGTGCATACATTTTTTTTTCAATTCCCAGGTGCTTCAATAGGGATCCTGATTTACGGGTATCCTCAGCAAGGATAAGATCCACTTCCTTCAGAATACGAATAGCGCGAAGTGTAATGTCTTCGAGGTTGCCGATTGGAGTGGGGACGATATATAGTTTCACAGTTGAAAGTTAAAAGTAAATAGGTGATGAAGTAATAAAGTAAAAAGGTAAAAGGTAAAAAGTGATGACGTGATAAAGTAAAAAGGTAAAAGGTAAAAAGGTAAAAGGTAAAAGGTAAAAGGTAAAAGGTAAAAGGCAAAAGGTAAAAAGTGATGAAGTGATAAAGTAAAAATGTAAAAATAAAAAATCGTTATTAATTTTCCATCTGCAAAAAATCTCCGAATTTGACAATCAGTTTAAAAAGGTTTTCAAATTCATTCAATGGTAATGTTTCCGGTTTGTCATAAATATCGTGATAGGCTTTAATTCCGCCCATCGTATAAATAAAAAATGCAGGAACGCCTTTCTCCGAGAAAAAATAATGATCGCTGTTGGCAGCTTTCCCGCGAATCTTGACATCTTTTATAAACTTATTATCAGCATTGATCTTTTTCAACTGTTCAAATTGTGTTTTGAAAACCGATCCATTCACAACCGTGATCCCTTCTTCGCCAGTTCCCATGATATCCATGTTCAGTAAAAATTTAATGTTTTTTAACGAGAAAAGCGGATTCTCTGTATAAAACTTTGAACCAAGCAAACCAACTTCCTCACCGGCAAATGCCATAAAGGCAATGGAATATTTAGGCTGGTTTTCTGGTTTTGAATAATGCCTCGCAAGATTCAGCAACATTGCACATCCGCTTGCATTATCATTTGCACCCGGGAAGTAGGCATCTTTACCCATATGTCCGAGATGATCATAATGAGCGGAGAAAACAATAAAAGAATCCGGATACTCAGATCCGCGGATACAACCGATCACGTTCTGTGTTTTATGATCCGGTATAAGTTGATTCTGCACATCAAATGTCATTTCCTTTTCACCATGATAAGATGTCCTGAGAACTTCCAGCAAAAGATAACCGGATGTTTCCTGCGCCATGCTTAATGTGAGCTTGTCTTTTAATGAAACAACAGCTTTCGCCCGAACAGCATTCCCTAAAAGATCCTGAAGTTCTTTTGTGACTTTGCCTGTATCATTTATAAGAAGCACCTTTTTTCTGAAATTCTGTTTTAAAAATTTTTTGAATTTCGTTTTTTGCTCCACCAGTTTATCATCTGCAACCACAACAGGGTATGTTCCCGCTGAGCCGGATGAATGTGCGTACACAATAAAATCTCCACCGGGTACTAAGACTTTATCATCCAGCTTCGCCGACACGATCCCTGGAAATGTATTGATCGGAAAACTAAATCGTTGATAAGGCTCAGCAGCCAGGTATTTTAAACCGATCTTTTCAAATTCAGATCTGAGGTAAAGAGCTGCGATACTGTCTCCGCCCTGCACATACCCTCTTCCGTGCATGGAAGCTGAAGCCATAGTATCAACTATCTTCCGGCCATATGCATACACTTCGCCCTTTGGACTTTGGCTAAAAACAGCGGTTGAAAAAAAATGGAAGAGGATTAAAAAAAGGAAGGTTTGCTTATTCATATAAATTATCTCAACACCATGCAGGCAAAAAAAAATTAAATTCTCACTTCCTGATACCTGATACTAAATACCTGATACCAAATACTGATTAACTATACCTTCTGTCAACCAAAGCTACCAACCTTTTCACGGTTTCATTCTCAGCATCCCAGTCATACAACTGATGAATACTTTCAAGATAAAACATGGCCGACTCCAGTGATTCAGATGAATTGAGCTGATGAATCGCAATCGTATATTCCTGCATATTCCCTGCAAAGAGTTCATTTGCAAATTGAAATTTATCATTGATCCCGATCGCGGCTTTTAGATCCGGAATGGAATTTATTTTTGCTCTGCTTTGTACAGGAGGTTCTTCTTTTCTGATTTCTTTCTTTTCTTCTTTCTTCTCTTCCTTTTTCTCCACCTTCTTTTCAGCCTTTATCTTTTCAGGCGCCGGGGGCAATTCAGAACCAAACAAATCAATCGGTTTCTCAGCTGGGTTTTTGATACTCTGCACAATCTCCTGCTTCTGTTCTTCAGCTTTGGGTTCAGAACTGGGTTTATTAAACTGCACAGCAGGCTGAGTATTCAGGTGATTGAAAACAATGGATTTCTGATAAAGCTTTTCGATTTTGTGAAGGATCAGTTCAAGTTCCAACTGAGGAATATGCTGTTTATCCCCTATATTATCCGAATGCTCTTTGATACTGTTGATCAATGCCGCGATTTCTTTTCTGATGCTGCCCTTATCCATAGAAGATTATTTATATCATTTAAAAAATCAACGCTTTTTTGATTAGTTTTGTTGTAAGCCGAAACAATCATTTTCAATGAAATTTATTGCCTGCTTCAGATATAAAAATACATAATTTTTTTTGGATTTTTAATAAATGTTCCTCGAAAATACCATACATCCCTACAAACGAAAAGGCTGCATTGAAGTCATCTGCGGATCCATGTTCTCGGGCAAAACCGAAGAACTGATCAGGAGAATGCGCCGCGCCCAGTTTGCAAAACAAAAAGTAGAGATCTTTAACCCAGCTATTGATACGAGGTATGACGAGGTAAAGGTAGTTTCTCACAACAGCACTTCTATTCACTCCACCCCCGTTCCCGCTTCTTCAAATATTCTTCTGCTTGCAACGGATGTAGATGTTGTCGGAATAGACGAAGCGCAATTTTTTGATCTCGGCCTGATCGATGTTTGCAATCAACTCGCCAACAGCGGCGTGCGCGTGATCGTAGCCGGACTCGATATGGACTACCTGGGCAAGCCTTTCGGACCTGTTCCGGGATTATTATCCATCGCTGAATATGTTACCAAGGTCCATGCGATTTGCATGCGCTGCGGTAATCTCGCTAACCACTCTCACCGGATCACGGAAGAATCCACGCTCGTCCTTTTGGGCGAAACTTCCAATTACGAGCCTCTTTGTCGTGATTGTTTTACTCAAGCAATCAGCTAAATGAACTATACCATCTCCTCTGTTTCTTCTATCATTCATGCCACCATCAAAGGCAACCATGAACAATCTGCGGAGATCAATCACCTGCTCATCGATAGCCGTAAACTTTCCAATGCGGAAACTTCCTTGTTCTTCGCTCTTAAAGGCGACAGGCATAACGGACATACTTACCTTGGCGACCTCTATGATAAAGGTGTCCGGCATTTCGTAGTATCTGCATTACCGCAAGAGGAATTTCCTTCTGCTACTTTTTTGCTAGTAAAGGACACTCTTCTCGCGCTTCAGCAACTGGCGGCGCATCATCGCACTCTATTCCATATTCCTGTGATCGCGATCACGGGAAGCAATGGAAAAACAATTGTGAAAGAGTGGCTGTATCAGCTTATGCGGGAGGACAAAAATATTGTCAGGAGCCCGAAGAGTTTTAACTCCCAGGTGGGTGTTCCTCTTTCTGTCTGGCAACTGAACGAAACACATAACCTTGGAATATTTGAAGCCGGAATTTCTATGCCGGCAGAAATGACTTTCCTTGAAGACATCATTCAACCAACCATCGGTTTGTTTACGAACATCGGTCAGGCACATGATGAGAATTTTGAAAATCTAGAACATAAGGTCAAAGAAAAATTAAATTTATTCCGAAAGGCAGAAGTCATTGTTTACTGCAAGGATTACCTGCCTATTCACAATGAGATCAGCACCGATCCTGCCTTCAACGAAACCAATGTATTCAGCTGGTCGAAAAAACAAAGGGCACATCTTCTCGTCGGAAGAATCACCAAATCCACTTCCGATACAGAGATCCAGGGAATTTATAAAAACGATTTCATTCGAATTCAAATTCCTTTCAGCGATGAAGCAAGCATTGAAAATGCAATCCATTGCTGGGCGATGATGCTTTACATGGGTTATGAAAATGATGTGATCGCAGAACGAATGCGCTTCCTGAGCCCGGTAGCCATGAGGCTTGAATTAAAAGAAGGGATCAACAACTGTTCAATCATCAACGATAGTTATAACTCGGATCTTGGTTCACTCGCTATCGCACTTGATTTTTTAAATCAGCAAAAACAACATCCGAAAAGGACAGTCATACTTTCAGACATTCTCCAAAGCGGACAGAATGATGAATCACTTTACAAAGAAGTGGCTGACCTGATTCAACGCAAAGGTGTTTCGCGCCTGATCGGTATCGGACCAGCGATCTCAGGACAACAGGATCAATTCAATATCGAAAAAAGCTTTTATCCTTCCACTGCCGATTTTTTGCAACAGTACAACAATTCACTTTTCCGTGATGAAACGATTCTGCTGAAAGGTGCACGTACATTCAGCTTCGAAACCATCAGCAAAGTCATTCAACAAAAAGCACATGAAACAGTTCTTGAAATAAATCTGAATTCAATCGTTCATAACCTGAATTATTTCCGCTCAAAAACAAGGGCTGATACAAAGATCATGGCGATGGTAAAAGCATTTTCATACGGAAGCGGAAGTTTTGAGATCGCCAACATTTTACAATTCCACCGGGTGGATTATCTGGCTGTGGCGTATGCCGATGAAGGAATTGAATTGAGAAAGGCCGGGATCACAATGCCAATCATGGTAATGAATCCGGAGGAGCAAAGTTATGACTCCATGATCCAGTATAACCTGGAGCCGGAGATCTACAGTTTCCGTGTACTTGGACTTTTTGAAGAGACGCTGAAACGCAGCGACCGCAGCCTGAGTCAGCCCATCTCTATTCACATCAAGCTGGACACAGGAATGAGAAGACTGGGTTTTGAGGAAGCGGATATCAATGAACTGATCGTAAAAATAAAGAACAATAAAAACCTCCGTATCCGCTCCGTTTTTTCTCATCTTGCAGCGAGCGATGAAGCAGAACACGATGATTTCACTTGGCTGCAGATCAAAAAATTTACTGCAATGAGTGAAGACATCAAGTCTCATTTCGACTATCCGTTCCTTAAACATATTCTGAACTCAGCCGGCATTTCACGCTTCCCGGATGCTCAATTTGAAATGGTGCGTTTAGGGATCGGGCTTTATGGGATAGGTGCGAATGCAGCAGAACAAGCCTTGTTGCAAAATGTAAGCACATTAAAAACGAGCATCTCCCAGATCAAAAATATTCCAGCCAACGAAACAATCGGGTACAGCCGCAAAGGTGTTGCTACCCGCGACATGCAGATTGCAACTGTTCCGATCGGATATGCGGATGGACTGAGTCGTAAGCTAAGCAATGGCAAAGGAAAGATGATGGTGAAAGGACAAGCGGCTCCCATCGTTGGAAATGTGTGCATGGACATGTGCATGATCGACATCACAGATATCAAAGCGAATGAAAATGACGAAGTGATTGTTTTTGGAGATGCCAATTCAATTACTGAGGTCGCAAAAGACATTGGAACCATTCCATATGAAGTGCTAACGAATGTTTCTCGAAGGGTGAAGAGAGTTTATTACCAGGAGTGATTTTTTACCGCGAAGACGCAAAGGCGCCGGGAAAAAATTATTCTCAAATTTCCTGCGCGATGTCAGTTCGAGTGATTTCGCTTTTTCTGCGAAATATTATCGAGAACGTGTGGTTGGTTTTTAAAAATTCGCGGTTTGTTCTGAGCTGTGCAAAAACAATTCCTGACTAACCGTCCGTGCACGGTCATCTCGAGCGGAGCCGAGAGATCTTTAAATTTAGAAATTGTATACGGTTAGATATCCAAATCAAATTCCACTCCTGCTTTTTCTCGATACTCTCCCTCTGGTCGAACTCGAAATGACGCGGGTGTGTTCTGAGCCTGTCCTAATTAAACAACTCCCTCACAAACCGATAAAGGTTAAAATCCTTCTTCTGCAATTCAATCTCAATCTGATCACGCAGTGCACTTTTAGAAACTCCTTTCATTTTGCTGTTCTGAATCAAGCGGTATGCTTTTTCCGCAAGGAGGTAGGATCGTTTGCTATTCAATCCAACAGCACGATGTCTGTCAATCGCATCAATTAATTCGTCAACTCCTTCGCCTTTTGTCGCAACTCCTTTGATAACCGGAATGCTCCATTCGGAGTGAGCTTTTGAATGTACAAGTTGAACAATGTTCTTTATGAAACTATTTGCTCCGTCACGATCGGATTTATTCACGACAAAAATATCCGCGATCTCCATCACACCTGATTTAATCGCCTGCACATCGTCACCACCTTCGGGTACAAGCACCAGAACGGTTGTGTCTGCAAGTCCGACGATCTCCACTTCACTTTGTCCTACACCCACCGTTTCAACGATGATGTGATCGAAATCCGAAGCGCGCATCACATCAACGATCTCAATCGTCTTCGCCGACAAGCCACCTAAGGAACCACGTGTTGCAATGGAACGAATGAAGACATTCTCATTCGTAAAATGTTCCGCCATCCGGAGGCGATCACCCAACAAGGATCCATAATTAA
This sequence comes from Bacteroidota bacterium, assembly GCA_030855265.1. Taxonomy (GTDB): domain Bacteria; phylum Bacteroidota; class Bacteroidia; order 2-12-FULL-35-15; family 2-12-FULL-35-15; genus 2-12-FULL-35-15. The sequence goes on from JALYRR010000044.1 coordinate 12,991, forward strand.
AAGGAGATGTTGGATCAATGGCAAGGATGCCGACTTTTTTATTGCTGGCTGTAAGTTTTTTGATCACGGCATTGATCAGTGTGCTTTTCCCTGCTCCGGGAGGTCCGGTGATGCCGGTAACAGGAACTTCAGAACTAAATTTCAGGGAAGTTAGAATCTGCTCATATCCTTCCAGCTCATTCTCCACAATGGTGATGCATCGCGCGAGCGCTTTCTTATCACCTTCCTGAAGTTGCTTTATGAGTAGTTCTGCCGACATGTAAAGCAAAGATAAACAGATAATGCGATAATCAGATAATCACAGAAGGTTGCGCTCATTTTACTACTTTTGTCAGAACAATCGATCCTTCAATGCCTCAGCTTTCTGTTGTCATCATCACCTTTAACGAAGAGAAGAACATTGCCCGCTGCCTGGATTCAGTAGCCGGGATCGCAGATGATATTGTGGTGCTTGATTCCTTTTCAAAAGACCGTACAGAAGACATCTGCAATGAAAAAGGTGTGCGTTTTATTCAACATGCTTTTGACGGACACATTCAACAAAAAAACAGGGCGATCACTCACGCAAAATTCCCTTATGTTCTTTCGCTGGATGCGGATGAAGCGCTGGATGAGGATCTTAAAAAATCCATTCTCGAAGTAAAGAACAACTGGAAACACGATGGTTATTACATGAACCGGCTTACCAATTATTGCGGAACGTGGATTCGACATTGCGGCTGGTATCCTGATAAAAAATTACGTCTCTGGGATTCCCGCAAAGGCAGCTGGGGTGGTATTAACCCTCATGATAAGTATGAGCTGACAGAAGGGGATAAGAACACAGGCCATTTGCAGGGCGACATCCTTCATTATAGTTTTTATACAATTGACCAACACAAAAAACAAGTGGACTACTTCACTGATATTTCCTCGAAAGCTTTGTTTGAAAAAGGCAAGAGAGCGAACCTCCTGCATTTGACGATCAGTCCCGCCGTAAAATTCATCCGCGATTATTTTCTTAAGATGGGATTCCTGGATGGCTATTATGGTTTTATTGTTTGCCGGATCTCTGCAAAAGCAACCTACCTGAAATATGCGAAGCTGAAAAAACTTCAGAACGCTTAACGTCTATTTTCTCAAACGAAGAAAAAGAGCTTGATATTCCTTTGCGATCTTTTCAATGGAATGCTCTCTCAATACATAGCTGTGAGCCTTTTCAGTTAACGTCTCTTTTAATTTCTCATCGTTCATCAACGTGTCGATATTGTCGGCAAGCATCACATGATCTTTTACTTTACAGATCAATCCGTGGTGCTGCACCACTTCTTTTAATCCGCCTGCATCTGTTGAAGCAACAGGAACTTTATACAGGAAAGCATCCAGCACACTGCTTCCAAGGCCTTCTTCTTCTGAACTCATGACGAAAACTTCAAAAAGGGAAAACAGATCTTCCACCTGATCAATAAAACCCATCAGGCTATACTGCTCCTGAATCCCGAGTTTATTTATTTCGTTCTGAACCTGCTCCTTTAAAACACCATCACCATAATGAAGGAACACAAAATCTTTTCTTTTGTCGGCAAGCTCAGCAATGGCCCGAACCATCGTAAGCGGATCTTTATGCTGAACAAGAGCTGCCGTGGTTCCGATTAATTTTTTTCCTAATAGTCCGTTTTCAGCAATGATCATTTTTGCCCTGGCTGCATTCAAGCTTACGGGTTCCGCCGCATCACTGATCACCTCTACGTTTCTGACACCAAAGGAAGTAAGAATGGTTTTGATCGCTTCGGAAATGGCAATCGTTTTATCTGTAAGCAAATACTTCCACTTCGTCAAAGGTCCTTTCTGAACAAAATCCACCCGCCTTGAATAAATCACAGGCCGGCGGTGAAAAGGTTTTGTTATAACTGCGTAAAATTGTGCTTTTGCAGTTTGAGCATGCAGAATGTCGTACTTGCTTCCATGTGCCATTAAAAATGTGATCGCATCATTGGCTCCTTTAATTTCGTGCGTACGGATGTTCTCCTGTTTTGCTTTCTGAGATAAAGGAAAATCTTTCCTGCACAGCAGCTCAACCTCACTCCCACAAGCTTTCAGGCCTCTGATATTAAATAGCGTTTGCCGCTCACCTCCACGCCAGGAGCGCTCTGTATTTATTTCGAGGATCTTCACCGACGTTTTCTGAGATCAGGTTGAACAAACAAAAGGAATGAATTGAAGAAGGCAAAAAAGGTAACACCGGCCTGCGTTTCTAATGTATCCTCGGTTAAGAAAGAAACCACCGCGATCAGGAAAAAACAGATGTATAAATAATTTGTCCTCACTTTTTTCCTGATCACAGGGAAGATAAGTGTCCAGACAAACAACAGAAATCCGAAAATGCCGAAGGTGACAGCAAAGGTCAGGTATTGATTGTGTGCGCGTAATCTCCATTCTTTTAATAACCTGGAATGATCTTTTTCATACTGTTCCTCAAATGCTTTTTGAACATCACCTGTTCCAACTCCGATCAGAAAATTATCTCTGATGATCCTCCCGGCTGTTTTCCAATATTCGAAGCGCTGAGTGATGGAGTGGCCATTCGGGATCCCGTTTTTTCTGTACTGATCGATCTCCCAGCAAACTTCATGAATCCTTCCCCGGAGACTGCTTACATTCTGAAACTTCACATTCACCACACCGCGCTGAATCGCATTGATCTCTTCGGCAGAGAGTTTTTCAACTGCTTCCCCATCTTTCTTCCATCCTTTTGATGCAAGGAAACGAACAAGGGTAAATCGAATCTCATTGCTCTTGAGGTCGCGTTCAAGGAATTTTATTTCACTGCGTTTGTTCCATGACTCTTCCATCTCGTCCATATTGTAATTCACCCAGACATAATTTCCATTTTCCGATTGCATATTCACCATGCTCTGGGAATATCGATTTCCTTTAGCCGTTACACGTTCCAGGCTGGAAACATCGAGTCTCGGCTGAACTAGTGCTTCTTTCGCAATACCGCGGATATAAAGAAAAACGACGACAAGACTGCATAGTAAAAATACAGGCCCGCCGATTTTCAGCCATTTGTTTTCTGAATGGGTAATCTGATAAATGCAAAGAATAAAAACACAAAACCCAAGCGTCATAATACCAGTTAGCGATTCCATCAGGGCCAAAAATATCAGCAGCCAGGCGATCACCAGGCTCCAGGCAATTCTTTTCCATCCTGCGGCTGCTTTCATAAAATAAAAGCCGGAAATAAAAACGGCCATACAAATCAAGAGCGAGAAACGGATGTGAGAAATGAAGATGGAGATCTTCCGGATATCTACTACTTCACGATGGATCACATCACTCAGGATAAGCGTGCTGATGGCGCTGGCAATAATAATAGCCACCACAAACAGCTGAAGCACCATATCAAATGACTTTCGTGTTAATGGTTTTGACGTGCATAAGATCAAGGGAAGAACAAACAACGGAGCTTTGATCCGGATATCACTGGCGGCATATCCAAAATCGGAAGTCCAGAGAAGTCCAACAAAATGCAGCAGCAGCAGCGAACTGAGAATGAGCGCTGGTTTATTTTTGAAAAAGAACTTGAATTTTGATTTGAGATTTCCTTCCAGGAGCCAGTTGACGGCAAGGATGATCTGGGAAAGGCTCATCAGGAATTTCGATAAGGGTAAGCCAACCACCAGCAGGACCAGGGCAAAAATATAAACGTAATAATGGTACTTTTCAGGTAAAAGTGACCTCATATACAGGGGATGAATTGCTGAATCAGAACGCAAATGTTGCAATAAAATTGCTTATTCTATTCATTCCTGAGAAAAAGATTATTCCACATTCATTAATAAAAGGAAATGCCACGGATTCACAGATTATTTTTATAAACGGATTTAAAATATGGGGCTATTTATAGATTTGGATGAATTCCAATTATTCTGAATTCCGAACTAAGAAGATGGCCAAAAAATATTCCCTGGAAATTTATTTTTTGCTTTTAAAATCTGTGAATCTGTGGCCCTTATTATTATTGCAAAAAAAATGAGCCGGCGATTATGCCTGCTCATTTTCTATTTTATCATTCAAATTAATTTTCCTGGGTTCCTGCTTTGTTGTTTTTCAGGTTCTTCTGTTTGTCCTTTTCAAGATTGAAAGGTTTGTCAGGTTTCTCGATCGTGGTCAGAATACTCTTATATTTTCCTTCATCCTTCAATAAGCTCAATGCTTCCGCAAGTTCCTTATCATCTTTTAAAGAAGCCTCGAGTCGGCCATTCTGAAAGTAATAACGTGAAGCGATCTCCTCTTCCAGAAATTGTTTGATCTCAGGTTTGAATTTCACTAAATCTTCTTTTTTATTATGCGTGATCTTGATCTTCAGCGCTTCGATATCTGCACTGATTGCATCAATTGTTTTCTCATCCTTAGCGTTGGTTTTTAATTCTTCAAGGGTCTTTTCTGTTTTGGTGGTGTAGTCGTATTCTTTGCTGTTCAGGAAAGTAACAAACTCATCGTATTCAGCATCGTTCAGACGAAACCCTTTTGCTGCAGGAAGAGTTTCATGCAAAGTTCTGTACTTCGTCGCATAATCAAAAATGAGATTCTTCGTTACGAGACTAGCAAGAATGTTACTGTATTTTTGTGCCTCAACACTTACATCCGGAGCAACTCCTCCTCCATCGTAAACAATTCTTCCGTTTTTGGTTTTGAATGCGGAGATCAATGAATCAGGCACTTTGGCTACGCTTCCATCTTCGTTCCTGTGAGAATAATCCAGGGCCTGGATACAACGACCGCTCGGCGTGTAATACTTCGCTACCGTAACTTTCAACTGCGCATTGTAGCTCAATGGACGCGTTTGTTGAACAAGGCCTTTTCCGTAGGAACGCTGACCAACTACAACTCCTCTGTCAAGATCCTGAAGGGAACCGGAAACAATTTCCGAAGCGGAGGCAGAACCTCTGTCGACAAGAACAGCGATCGGAATAGCAAGGTCAACCGGATTGTTTTTCCCATAATGCACCTGATCCCATTCTTTTACTTTCCCACGGGTGCTTACAACGCCGGTTCCTTTTTCTGTAAATATATTTACGATCTCCACAGCTTCTTTCAGTAGTCCACCCGGATTTCCTCTTAAGTCAAGAACAATTGATTTCAGCGCGGGATTCTTTTTCAAATCGATCAGAGCGGCTTTCACTTCATTCGCAGCATTCTCTGTAAAGCCTGTGAGTTTGATATATCCTACACTTTCATTCAGCATTCCGGAATAAGGAACACTTTTTATTTTGATCTCTTCGCGGTTAATAATCTTCTCGATCGGTTTCTTTTCACCTTCCCGCTCGATCAGAAGTGTGATGGTTGTGCTGGCTTGTCCTTTTAAGAACTTACTGATATCATCCGTTTTTTTTCCTTTCGCATCCACATCATTGATGCGGAGAATTTTATCGCCCGCACGAAGATCCGCTTTCTGGGCTGGAAATCCTTCATAGGGCTCCGAGATCACAACGTAATCACCTTGTTGACGGATCAATGCGCCTATTCCTCCGTATTGACCGGTAGTCATGTAACGGTAATCTTCTATTTCTGATTCAGGAATAAAATTGGTGTAGGGATCCAGAGATCCAAGCATATCATCAATCCCTTTTTTCATCAGCTCTCCGGGATTGGTTTCATCCACATAATAAATGTTGAGCTCACGGAAAAGAGTGGCGAAGATGTCCAGGTTCTTGGATACTTCGAAATAATTATCGACAAAGCTGTACGACACCAATGCATAACCACCTAACATCATGGTTACGATGAGGAGTTTGAATTTCTTAATGCTTGCTTTCATGTGTGTTGATTTAATGTAGAATGAGAGAACCAGTTTCTATAGCAATAATTGTGACAGGATTAAGGAACAGGGTCATGTCCGTGTCCGCCCCAAGGATGACATTTCGAAATTCGTTTTATGGTCAGGTAAAATCCTCTGAAGAATCCATGCTTTTTGAAAGCTTCCACACCGTATTGTGAGCAGGAAGGTTCGAATCTGCAGGCCGGTCCCAGCAAGGGCGACACAGAGTACTGATACAATTTTATCAGGCCGATAAACAAATAGCTAAGTGGTGTGGTGATCATTTTCACTTGATTTCTTTGATTAAACGCTCCATGGCCAGTTTTATTTTTTCTTCAATTTCGCTGTAAGCTGCAATGGTTTTTTGGTTGTAAACGAACATTGCCAGTAGTTTTGTTTCATTTAATTCCTGATACAGACTGTTTTTGTTCTTTCGGTAAGCTTCTCTGATTCTTCGTTTGAGTTTGTTTCTGTCAACCGCTCGTTTAAAGATCCTTTTCGGAACACTGATCACAACCTGAACAGGAACATCGCCCGCCTCGACCTTTTGCCAGGTAACTCTGAAAGGTGACTGATTAAAAGAACGCCCTTTTGCCATCAGTCCATCGATCAATATCCTGCTGCATAAACGCTCGGACTTAGTAAATGTTTGCATTCTTATATAAAGGTAGGGTTAAAAAATATCGAAGACAATAAAATAGTGATGGACGCAATCTGGAAAGTCCGAACGGTTAAGGCCTGAGTTATTTGGCAGCTTTATTTGCAGCCACAATGTATTGCTCAAGCGCCATGGTCATGGAAGGGGATTTTGGATTCGGAGCATGAATATCTAGCTTCAGACCTGCGTCTTTAACTGTTAATGCGGTGCTGGGTCCGAAACATGCAATGCGGGTTTTATTCTGTTTGAATTTTGGGAAATTCTTAAACAGGGAAGTAATTGCAGAAGGACTGAAGAAAACCAGCACATCATAATTCACATTGGCAAGGTCGCTCAGATCACTTGCAACGGTTCTGTACATAACAGCCTTTGTATATTTTATCTTTTGTTCTTCCAGGCGGTCTGCGATTTCCTCCTTATGAATATCCGAACAAGGCAAAAGGAAGTTTTCTGTTTTGTGTTTTTTGATCACATCCATCAGATCGTTCAGGGTTTGTTTCCCATGGAAGATCTTGCGTTTGCGGTACAACACGTATTTCTGAAGGTAATAAGCTGTGGATTCGGAAATACAGAAGTATTTCATTGTTTCCGGAACTACTGCTCTCATTTCCTGGCACATTCTGAAATAATGATCCACTGCACTTCGGCTGGTCATGATTACTGCAGAATGATCGAGAATATTGATTTTATCTTTTCTGAAATCCTGAGCCGGAACACCTTCAATATGAATGAAAGGTCTGAAGTCGATCTTTACATTGCACTTTTTAGCAAGATCGAAATAAGGTGATTTATCACCTTCAGGCTTCGGTTGAGTAACGAGTATTGTCTTTACTTTCAATTTTGTTGAGTTTTCTTGTTAAACAGAAACAAAATGTTAAAACCTCCGATTGTAATGATCTAATTTATCTGCAGTACAAACAATTTAATCATTATTGCAAAGGGCAGTATTTCAAGGGTGCAAAGATATAAAAATAAATAGAACCCGGAAACTCTGATGT
>JALYRR010000223.1 GCA_030855265.1 Bacteroidota bacterium
GTATTCCCAAAGTCGTTTCGGTAATTCAAAAGGACAATTTCCGGATAAGGTTCTTGAGGCGCTTTCTTCTTTAAGATTGGCGAATTCGATCCGGAGTTTCTCCTCTGTATGTTTTGGCAGCCAGTTGATCAATGCGCTGAATGTATAATTTTTTTCACTAAGGAGGCGTGCTCCCCATGAAGATGCTTTCAAAATAGCAGGCCCGCTCAAGCCCCAATGTGTAATGAGCAAAGGGCCTTCCGTCTCGAGTTTTGTCCCTGCAATTTTCACCTTTGCAAGTGGTACCGCTACTCCCATTAGTTCAGTAACCTTGTTGTCAGGAATGTTAAAAGTAAACAAAGAGGGCACGGGTTGCTGAATGGTATGTCCGAGTTCGCGCAGCCAGTTATAAGCTGCATCTTTTGAATTTCCTCCGGTGGCAATGATCACGTTATCACAGGTGAAAATTCCCCCACCGACAGCATTTAATAGAAACTTTCCATCAGGTATTTTTGAAATCGCTGTAATATCAACATTCAGCTTGATCCCAACGCCAGAAATTTCAGCCGCTTGCATTAAACACTGAATAATCGTTGCTGAGTTATCCGTTGTCGGAAACATTCTTCCATCTGTTTCGGTTTTTAATTCCACTCCATGTTCTTTAAACCATCTGACTGTATCAGCAGTGCTGAACCGGCTAAATGCATTCCGCAGCTCTTTTTCCCCGCGGGGATAATTTTTGATCAATTGTGCATTGTCGTAACATGCATGTGTGACATTGCATCTTCCACCTCCGGACACACGAACTTTAGAAAGAAGTTTAGAACTTTTTTCAAGTAATGTTACTTTACTGTTTTTATGAAAATCTGCTGCATTGATCGCTGCAAAAAATCCAGCAGCTCCGCCGCCGATAACGATCACATCCATCCCATTAATTTTTTGTAAGTATAGTTATTTTTGGTATATATTTGAGACCTGTTTAAATCAAAAAAAACATTTATGAGAAAAATTTCCAGTTCAGAAAAATTCAGGTACAAATTCGATAACTTAATGAGTAAAGGGCCAGTTGCGATGATCGCATTACTTGCACTTATGTCATTGCTGGTTGTAGTCATAGCAGGAATTGTACTTACCATGTTTGATATTACTCCAGAGGGAGCTGAACCCATGAATTTTATGGAAAGCGCTTGGCAGAGTTTGATGAGAACCCTGGATTCAGGAACCATGGGTGGCGATATGGGCTGGGGATTCCGGATCATTGCTTTTCTTGTTACACTCGGAGGTATATTTATCATTTCCACTTTGATCGGAGTGCTGGGTAGCGGAATAGAAGGTAAGCTCGATGATCTAAGAAAAGGAAGAAGCTTTGTGATTGAAAAAGACCACACCTTGATTTTAGGTTGGTCTTCAAAAGTATTCACAATTATTTCCGAGCTGGTTATTGCAAATGAAAATCAAAAACGTCCGCGCATTGTGATTCTTGCAGATAAAGATAAAGTAGAGATGGAAGATGAAGTACGTGATAAGATCGGCGACATGAAAAACACTCGTGTTATATGCAGAAGCGGAAGTCCGAATGATCTTGTTGATTTGGCAATTGTGAATCCGCAGGCAACACGTTCTATCATCGTACTTGCGCCGGAAGAAGGAAATCCGGATCCGCTGACGATAAAAACCATTCTGGCCATCACTAACAATCCGGATAGAAGAGAAGAGCCTTATCACATTGTAGCTGAGATCAAGGATGAAAAAAATCTTGAAGTGGCAAAAATGGTGGGCAAGGATGAAGTGGAACTTGTTCTTACTGATGATGTTATTGCCCGCATTATGGTTCAAACATCCCGTCAGAGCGGACTCAGCATCGTTTACACGGAATTGATGGATTTCGATGGAGCTGAGATTTATTTCAATGAAGAAAAAGAACTGGTTGGTAAAACATATTGGGACTCGGTGAATGCCTACGAGGATTCGGCGGTGATCGGTTTGCAATATGCAGATGGTTCGGTGAAAGTGAATCCTCCAATGGATCATGTGATCCAAAAAGGTGACAAGGTGATTGCGATCACTGAGGATGATGATACGCTGGTGGTTTCAAAAGGAAAAGAACGAAATTTAAATGAAAAGGCGATTGTGAATTTCAGCTCCGATAAAACGGAATCTGAACGGATCTTGTTATTGGGATGGAACAAAAGAGCTATCACTATCATCCGCGAAATGGACAACTACGTGGGAAGCGGATCATACATGAAAGTAGTTTCATCATTTGATCATGCGGAGGAAGTTTTATCTGCTGCAAAAAAATTAAAAAACATCCGTCTTGAATTTATGTTTGCGGATACTACCGCAAGGCAGATCATTGATAACCTGGATGTCACATCGTATAACAGTGTTCAGCTATTGTGTTACAAAGAGGAAATGGATATTCAGGATGCAGATGCACAAACATTGATCTCTCTCTTACACATTCGCCGGATCATGGAGGAAACAGGGAAAGATATTAAGATCGTCAGCGAGATGCTTGACCTCCGAAACCGTGATCTTGCAGAGGTAACAAAAGCCGATGACTTTATTGTGAGTGATAAGTTGATCAGTTTATTGATGTCACAGGTTTCTGAAAACAAATTCCTGATGCGTGTTTTCGAAGATCTTTTCGATTCGGATGGAAGTGAGATCTACCTGAAGCCGATGAAGGATTATATCCGACCGGGGGAACAGGTTAATTTCTATACGGTAATGGAAAGTGCGAAGCGCAAGGGAGAAACTGCTATCGGTTACAGAATAGCGTCAAATTCTCAGGATGGAAGCAAAGCCTACGGAGTGGTTGTGAACCCTGTAAAATCGACGATATTGAAATTTACGGAAGAGGATAAACTGATTGTGCTTGCGGAAGATTAAGTTAGTTTAAAGTTCAAAGTTTAAAAGTCTAAAAGTTAGGAACATTCGGTGAAAAAGTTTGAAAGAATCATTCAAAGGCTTAAGTTTGATAAACAGAAATAACGATTATTAAAAAACAACAACAATGGGATTATTTGACAAAATACGCGGGGAATTTGTAGACATTATCGAGTGGACCGACAGTTCCAGTGATACAATGGTATGGCGATTTCCACGCTACCAGAATGAGATCAAGATGGGGGCAAAGCTGACAGTGAGGGAATCTCAGGTTGCGATCTTTGTGAATGAAGGTCAGATGGCAGACGAGTATAAGCCCGGAATGTTTGAGCTTCAGACGCAGAACATGCCGATCATGACAACATTGAAAGGTTGGAAATATGGATTTAACAGCCCGTTCAAAGCAGAAGTTTATTTCATCAATACAAAACAATTCACGAATCAGAAGTGGGGGACGAAAAACCCAATCATGCTTCGTGATGCAGAATTCGGCCCTGTTCGTATCCGTGCATTCGGGACTTATGCGTTGCGGATCAAAGATGCGAAACTGTTCCTCAAAGAGATAGCCGGTACCGATGCTCACTTTACCACAGAAGAAGTAACCGAACAATTAAAAAATCTGGTGGTCACTCGCTTTTCAGATGCTGTGGCGGAAAGTAAAATTCCTATTCTCGATCTTGCTTCCAATTACGATGAGCTTTCAAAATTTGTTCATGCGAAGATCAATCCTGAATTCAACGAATTAGGAGTAGAGCTTACAAAATTACTCATCGAAAATATTTCATTACCACCTGAAGTTGAAGCTGCTCTTGATAAACGAAGTAGCATGGGAATAATCGGAAACCTGGGTGCGTATACACAATTTCAGGCGGCCAATTCCATGGAAAAAGCAGCCGAGAACGGGAACAGCATCATGGGTGCAGGAGTAGGAATGGGCATGGGTTTCGGCATGGCCAATCAAATGGGAAATATGTTCAATCAAACCCAGTTCAATGGCAATCAAAATCAAAACACGCCACCGCCGCCTCCTCCGGTAGCACAATATTTTGTTGCAGTAAACGGTCAGCAAACAGGCCCTTTTAGTGAACAAGTGATGGCTCAGATGGTACAACAAGGTTCGCTGAAAAAGGATTCTATGGTCTGGAAGAACGGAATGGCTGCATGGGCCTCTGCAGAACAAGTTGCAGAACTGGCGAAACTGTTCACGGCTGTTCCTCCTCCATTGCCTCCGCCGATGTAATTTCGAAAAAGAAGATTCAACAGGTAGAGTCACGCATAAAAAAGATAACATGTCATTCACAGAAAAAACAAAAGAGATCAGCAATGAACTCGACTGCCACGAGTGCGGAGCTTTATTGAAGTATGCACCCGTAACACCGCATTTAAAATGTGAATATTGCGGAGCCGCGAACGAAATTAAAGAAGCAGCTAAACCGGCAGTTGTCGAAGAGATCGATTTTGAAAAATTTCTGAATGAGAATTCTCCTTCCGTAGAAAAGCAGGAAGTGATCACAGTAAAGTGTGGCAATTGCGGAGCAGCAAGCACTCTCAAACCCAATATCACTTCCGATAGTTGTCCGTTCTGTTCTTCACCAATTGTAGTAAGCAGCGGAACATCCTGCAGCCTGATAAAGCCGAAATATTTATTGCCTTTTAAGATCGAACAAAAAGCAGCCTTCGCTGAATTTAAGAAATGGGTAAGCAGTTTATGGTTTGCTCCGAATGATCTTAAAAAATATGTTGACAACGCCGAAAAATTAAACGGTATGTACATTCCGTACTGGACCTATGATTCCAATACTGAGAGTGATTACACCGGACAGCGTGGAGATAATTATACCACTACCGAAAGCTATACAACGATTGAAAATGGGAAATCGGTATCACGTACCCGGACTGTCACAAAGATCCGCTGGAGCTATGCAAGCGGTCATGTGTACAACAAGTTTGATGATGTACTAATCCTTGCCAGCAACTCACTGCCGGAAAATTACACCAATGCACTTGAGCCCTGGGACATGGAAAATCTTACAGGATTCAATGAGAAATTTTTAAGCGGATTTCGAACTGAGAGTTATCAGGTGGATGTGAAGACAGGATTTGAAAAAGCCAAGGTGGTGATGGACAACGGCATCAAAACCTCTATTCATCAGGATATCGGAGGAGATCATCAACGTATCAATTCGGTGGATACGCGTTACAATGATATTTCATTTAAACACATTTTATTGCCTGTCTGGCTGAGTGCCTACAAATACAAAGAGATCGTTTACCGCTTTATGATCAATGGTCGTACAGGTGAAGTTCAGGGTGAACGGCCTTATAGTGTGATCAAAATTGTTCTTGCATCTCTGTTGGGGATCGCTATCGGTTTCGGAATCTATTTCGGAATTGTTGCTCTCAATGAGGCTTAGGAAGAAGATTGCTCTTGAATGAATTGTAAAACTTATTTGATCAGATTCCTGACTTCCACGCTGTTCCAATCGAAGCCCTGCAGCTGACTCATGATCACTTGTCCGTTTTCATTTAGCAGATAGCTGGTCGGAAAAACATGAATGCCTTGCTCTTTCAGCGTTAGGGCTGAACTGTAAACATCAAGTGATCCAGCGTGATTCTCCTTAAACCGAAGCAACTTATTCTGACTTTCATCCGAAACGAGCAATATCACCAGCTTTTGAGATCTCACACTTTGCTGAAGTTTTTCCATCGATGGAATCTCACGGATACAATCCGCACACCAGGTCTGAAAATAGCTTATCAGGACAAACTTTCCTTTCAGGTCAGAAACCTTTACAGGAACTCCCTGAGAATTAAAAAGCGCCTGCTCATAAGAAGGAAGAGCAGGAGTCATTTTATATGTTTTAATATACCAGGAAATCCCGAAAATAAGTGCTGTAATTGCAAGGATGGTTGAAACTGTTTTTGTAGTCATTTTCCTTTTTATAATCCATATTGTGAGATCATCCAGATCATGGCAGCCATGGTGGCACCGCCTAATTCAAGCTCCCGCTTATTCACCGCCTCAAAAATATCGATCGAAGTGTGGTGATAATCAAAATAGCGTTGTGAGTCGGGCATGAGTTCCATGATGGG
>JALYRR010000224.1 GCA_030855265.1 Bacteroidota bacterium
AATCAATTTTAACATAACCACACATACAGCTAGGCATACATTCCGAGTGATGTTGAATGAGGCGAATATTACGGATGCGTCAGTAAGAAAAACAATGATGGGCCATAGTTTGCAACGCGATATTGATGGAATTTATAATGAAGTTAGAGAACAGCAATTACTTGAAGCTAAACATTCGTATCAAACTTTTTTAACCAATTTATTTGAAGGGAAATGATAAAGGATATAGTGAAAATAGAGGATTTGAAAACGTGGACCCGCTCTAAAATCAATAATCGCAATGAATTTGCAACAAATTTAAATAAAGAACTTCTGAGAATATTTTTATTTCAGGATAATATTATTAATGAAGATCAAAAGAAAGTTGAGGAAACTAAATTAATTTCCCTTTTTAATGAGGTATTAAGAAAATATGTTGCAAACCAGGATGAACAAGCCGAGAAATTTATTATTCAATTAAGAAAGAAAATCAACGAATCTGTTCAAGCACTCGATGGGTTAGATATAAATGAAGAAAAAGGTAAAAATATAAGCTTCGATCTATTATTTAACTTTCAAGATTTAGTGTTTTTTCCAAAGGAAAACATTAAAGATACATTTCCTGAAGTTGGATTAAAGCAGATTTTAAAATGGTTTATTCCTGTTGACAAAATAACAGCTGAAATTGATAAAATCAATAGTTGCGAAGGAGCTTATTTGCCAAAGTATCTGGCATTATACTATATCAACGAGCATTTAAAGTTCAAGCTCCTCGATGAACTTCTTTTATTGCTGGGACAATCAGGTTTGGAAATAAGAAAAAAAAAGGGAGAAGACGCTTATAACAATTTTTATCAAGGGATTCATCGAATGAGTAGAAACAAGAAAATCTCAATTAGTAAGAGCGATAAGAAACTGTTTAAGGGGCAAACAGAAAAAAACATTCTGAAAGATTTATATAATTCTGTCCTAATTGATGCCGCCTGTCCTCTTCCGTCAGAGGTCAAGTCTAAAAAGGTGTATGAGTTGTTTAAATTAATCATGCCGGATAAAATGGCGAAATTTGAGCAAATTGAGATGATTTATAAAGATCCAGAAGATCAAAACATGCTAAAAAAAGAACAGCACGCCATCTTAAAAACATATTTGGGTTTTTAACAGATAAACAATTTGTTTGTCTCTTTTCACATTCATCTACTTTTAGCATTTTGGTGCACTTTTGCTTCATAATTTTTAAACTAAAAAAAAGATGAAGGAAAATGAAACAACAAAGCATGTCATTGTCGATCTTGACACGGCTGAAAGATTAAAAAGAATTGAAGCGAACTGCGCAGATATTTCTGAAATTAAAAAACTCCTTTTAGGCAAGCAAGAAAACTCTGCTCCGCTTGGGGATTGGATTACGGAACAAAGGGCCATTGAACTTTCTCAAAAGAAAAAAACAACACTGTACAAATTGAGAATGGCCGGTGAATTAGTTTATTCAGGTACTCGCCCGATCTTTTACAGTTTAGCTTCAATTAAATCCTACCTGGAAAATCATAAAAAATAACAAAACCCAGTCAGCTCACGCTGTACTGGGTCTTATTGTATTTTGTTCCGCACAACAAAGATACTATTAATATTCACATGGCGTGAGCATTGACATTAAAATCAATGCTATGGAAAGAGAAGTAAAACTAATTATCGAATGTGACCTTATTGGACAGATGGTGCCATTAATGAAAATTTATTTTGACAACCGGGTTATTACCTTGCTGTTTCACAAGTCCCAATGGGGAAACACAAAGGCACTCATAGAGATTGCTAAAATGGCTGTGGATGTTCGCAACAGAAAAGGGAATGAGGGGAGGCTGCAGCATGGAAATTAATATTCAGCCCGGAGAAGACCTCAATGAACTATTTGAAGAAAAAACGGTCCAAGCTGGGAATCCATTTCCAGTCTGGGTGTTGCCCGAACCCTTCAACAATTTAGCAATTGAATGCAAACAATCTTTGAACTTTCCGATTGATTATACGGCAACCTCGACTCTTGTAGCTGTTGCTACTGCGATTGGGACAAGTGCAAATTTAATTGTAAAAACAGGCTGGAATGAGTATCCAACTATTTATGCTATGATAGTTGGTCATGCAGGAGCTAACAAAAGCCATCCTATGAGCAAAGTATTTAATGTTTTTAATGAAATTGATAAAAAAGCAATTGATCTATATGAATCATTGTTTAAAGATTATGAGGAATACAATGCATTAAGTCAAGGTGCGTTCCTTTGGTCTTTGCTTCCAAGAGCAACTGTTGCTTATCTTCCTCAGAATGCAAGTGAATAATAAAGGTGATACCTTCTAAAATTATTTTTCCTGTTCTCATAATAACTACTTTTTCTTCTTTGGAATTTTATATCCGATTGCTTTGCGGGGCTTCGGTGTTTCCTTTTTTTCGATCAGTTCATCGAGATATTGAAAGACCACCTCAATATTCTTCGTGTTATTCTCCATCTTCTTTTTTATTTCTTCTATTGCTAAGCGCAACTCTGTATTGTCCAATAGCATTTGCCGAACCTGCGTAAAGACCCGCATTATTTGAATGTTTACCTGAATGGCCTGTTTACTATTCAAAACACTTGATAACATCAGTACTCCATGCTCTGTAAAAACCATAGGCAGGTATCTTGTTCCTCCCCAATTTGAGGTACCAGTTTGGCTCCTCAAGTTATCAAATTCAGCCTGAGTTAATTCAAACATAAAATCTTTAGGAAAACGATCTATATTTCTATTTACTTGTCGCTTTAACTGCTTTGTTTCCACGTTATATAATTCAGCAAGATCACTATCAAGCATAACTTTATGTCCTCGGATGAAATATATTTTATTCATCACGATCTCATCAGGGACAACTAATCGAGTTTCTTTTTTAGCCATTTTATTCTCATATTTTGAGGAGCCAATTTGGCACCTCAAGTTTTACTCTTTTGTTTAGCTTTTAAAGGAGCTAAATTGGCACCTTAAACCTTATTACTATTATCACTTACAAATCTAACTTTTTTACCCTAACGGGAACCACTTATTCATCATTTCCCTTTGCTCCTTTTGATCCACCTGTCGGTACTTAATAGTTGTTGAAATCCACTTCTGTCCCGCCATCAGCTGGACCTGCTCCAAAGGGATCTTCTTCTCATTTAACCAATTAGCGATCACCGATTGCCGGATATTAGCAGGAGTGAGATTTCTGTCAGGAAACAAACTCTTAAAGGTGGAAACAAGGTAATGAATGTCATCCACGGTTATCCGGCTACCCAGCTTGCCTAAAACAAGGGCATTTGTTTCCTCTCTAAGCAGGTTCTTCCGGCCTTCATTCAAATAGCGTTCAAAGAGCCTGTATTGGCGGTTATTTAGCTCCAAATGGCGTTGGCTGATCTTTTTGGAAGCCTTCACGAAAACAGTTCCCCGGTCTAAATCAATATGGCTCGTATTAAGAGCAGCTATCTCAGCGGAGTTTAATCCCTGATAGATCAGCAAGGAAACGATCACCTGATTTTTTAGCTTTAGATCAACATAACGTTCTTCTCTTTCAATAAGAAGTTCCAGTTCTGCCGAAGAAAACAAATCCTGATGGATCACTTCCCTTTTTCTCAGGTTTCTTAGCTGAAGGCTTTTACAAGGGTGATCATCCCGGCTGCCAATTTCCACCAAGTAATCAAAATACTTTTTCATACCATTCAGCAGATATACTTTGGTATTTCCATTGTCGTAATCCTGGGCTTTTTCACTCAGGTAATTGACAACATCCTTGTAAGTAAAATTCTCTGCTCTGGGATTGTCAAGCAAAAAAACTTTGTTAGCGAACAAATAGCTTTTAACAGTGCTTATGGTATGTCCCATTTTATAAAGGTAATTTTCAAAGGTGATCGATTCGTTCATGGCTTATTGTATTTGACTTCTTATTTTTAATTGTTGCTTCCTACGCTTAGAATAAAGATGTGCTGTATCGATCAGGGAATGCCCTAACAGACCTTGCACGAATTCAATGCTTGCTCCTTTATCAATTAAATGCGTTGCAATTGAGTGGCGCAGGCAATGCAGAGTGATCTCTTTTCTTAATAGTTCAGGATCTTCTGTGCGCTGTATGATTTCTTTTAGATTATCATTCAGGGCTTGACCGCTCATGCGTAATCCCTTGTTGCTGATAAAAAAGGAAGGCGAACCTTCGAAGTTGTTTTGAGAAAAATATTTTGTGCGTTCATATACAATGTACTCTCTTAAATCCCCGATCACATTATCCGCTAAAGGAACGGTGCGTGATTTATTTCCTTTGCCTTCTCTCACTACTAAAGTTCCTTTATGCAATTGCACATCGTTAGTATTCAGATTTTGGATTTCAGTTCTGCGAAGTCCACAACCATAGGCGATCCCAAGCAGAGCTTTATCTCTCTTATTTTCGCAGGCTTTGTACAACGCCTTTATCTCTTCAAGGCTGCACATGTTTCGTTCTTTGTATTTTCCTATTTGGAATTTCGGCAGCCTTGCCGGAGAGCTTTGTATCTGTTCTGTTTCCAAGAGGTAATCAAAAAACAAACGGAGCGCAAACAAATGCCCTCTTATCATGGAATCAGAAAGCCCGCCTTCTCTTCGTTGGTTCGGACGCTGGCTGATGTATTCATAATAGCCAACAATCTCGCTTGCTTTGATTTGTGTTATTTCAGTAAAGCCTTTGTTTTCTATAAAGAATAAAAACTCCCTCACATTGCTTTGGTAGGAAACAGCCTTGCCATTGCCATACCCTTTCATTGTGATGAAAGTATCGAACTCTTTAAAGAGCTGTTCGAACTGCTGATTATGTATGGGTAAGTGCTTCATTTTTGTAATTTCGCTTTCTGTTACTTTAAGTTATTTTTATTTCGAATTAAAAAGCGTCTTTGACGCCCTATACTGCGCAGTCCTGAACTGATGAACCACCCGCCTGTGTTCCCCTACTGTTCTGGGTTCTGGTGGTTCAAGGCCTTTGAACC
This sequence comes from Bacteroidota bacterium, assembly GCA_030855265.1. GTDB lineage: Bacteria > Bacteroidota > Bacteroidia > 2-12-FULL-35-15 > 2-12-FULL-35-15 > 2-12-FULL-35-15. The sequence continues at coordinate 4,983 of JALYRR010000224.1, forward strand.
GCCAAGAACCACCCCGGACTCATCAGTTTTATTGAGCTTTTCCAATTGCTTATATAAATCCGTTTTAATTTTTTCACGTACCGATTCCATATTATCCCAAAACACAATTTTATACTTAAAGCCCCTGTTGGCGTAACCGCCTGTTTTCTGCACGTATTCCATTTGCTCCAAGTCTTCCATGAAACGGAAACACATGCTTTTACTGGCGTTCAGCGCAAACCGGATTTCTCTTTGCGTGAATACCGCTTCGGTTTGGGCTTTGCCGGTTTGTTTGCTGATCTCCATTACGTGAGCTTTCATGCGGTCAAAAAATTGGCGTAGCGAGCTATCAAGATCATCCACCTTGAGCATAATGGCATCGAATAAAATATCGCAGGCCAGTTTTAAGTCCTTTGGCTCGGCAATTAAACGACCCCGCTCATCTTTTTGTCGTTGGTGCTGATGCAGAATCGTTACCTGTTTTACAAAGCCCTGATAATGATTATTTAGCCTTCTTAACATTTTGGCTTCTATCGGCAGGGCGATTTTATCAGCATAAGTGTTCACCACATCCATTGGCTTTATACAGCGCATGCAGTGCTGCATAAATTCTTTTGCTTTCTGCTCTTCCCTGATATCGATCAGTCCCGCCAAGCGTCTATTCTGATGCTCGATGATTTTTTGCGTTTGGGCATCTGATTCATCTACGCCAATGATCAGGGATCGGCTCATATTATCATAATAGATCTCCGCTTTGGTTGTTGCAAGCAGCGAAGCAAAATGGCTCCTTACTACTTTTACTGCCGAGATAATATTTCCTGAACGGTCTTTATAAGTGGTAGAGGAAGAAATATTTCCTGCGCTTTGCAGTTCCCTGAAGGCGTATTGCGCTTCTTCATCCAGTCCATCAAAATCCTGAATGAGCATCAGCTTATCAACAAGCTCGTCTTTGTTATAATGATAAAACGATTTGCTT
>JALYRR010000225.1 GCA_030855265.1 Bacteroidota bacterium
TCACGTAACAGTAACCTCAGACCATCCTTGTAAAGTGATCCTGCAAAGGGTTGCCGCGTAATTTTATAAAAAAAAGAAGCATCCTTTTCGGATGCTTCTTTTTTGAAAGGTTAATTTATTAGAATTTCATTAAAATCTATGTGATTTTGTAATTACACCTACCTCACAACAGAAACCTTCTGTAAATAATTCTCCTTCTCCGTTTTCAAGTTTAGCATATACAATCCCTGGCTTAATTCCGAAGTTTCAATCCTGAATGTATGCTTGCCGCTTTGATCTTTTAGTGATTGTGTAAACACCACTTGACCGATCGTATTCAACAATATAACCTGAACATTTTCATTGCTGATTAGTTCATAGCTCACAGTAACATAATCCTTGGCCGGATTTGGATAAACATTCACAGAAAGCAATGAATTATTTTCCTCCACTCCTACTACACTCTGCTCATACAGATAAAAATCATCCACCGCTGCTTCCACAATACTTCCGCCATTCAGCGTTGCACCAGAAATCAAACTGTCATCAGCAATGAATCTGAATTGAACATTAGAACTCAGAGGAACATAATCCGTTACACGAATCGCTTTTCTTCTCCAGCTTTTGTCAGAAACATTCGTTCGTTCTACATACACCCAGTTTGTTCCGTCATTGGAAATCTCAACCTCCCAGAAATCGTTCTGAGGATTAGCTCCCGTCGGCGGATTATTTATATACCAGCGGTAATAAGCAAAGATTGGATTTGTGTAAGAAGTTAAATTATAAATTGGGGATAAAAGCGTGGTATGTCCGGCATCCACATCATTCAATCCAAGGGCATCCGTTGTTCCCGGAGCATTTCCAGTCACAGCACAATAGGTTCCTCCGGCGGTATGCTGAAAGCCTGGCTGAACAACAGTGGAAGCATCACCAGGTGTTGAATACGATCCCACAGGTGCATCAATCGCCCAGATTCCGGTAGTTGCATCATCTCCGGCATCTCCGGCCACCCATGCTCCAAAATTTACATCAAAATCTTCTTCTGTCATCAAGGTTACTCCATTCAGAATATAATGTGGCAGATTCGGATTTAACTCGTCAGCAGCTATCGGTTGAACAGCGCTCAATGATCCTGTTGTACTTTCTAACCCCAGATAATATGCGATCACCGTACCTGAAGGCTGTGCTGGAATAGTAGCAGTATAAGCGGTTCCGGAAGTATTGGTCATCGCTATACCTGTCCATGGTCCTGTACGATTTAACTTATAAAACACTTTCGCATCAGCGAGTGCCCATGCATAGGTAACTGTAATGTTGGCGTTGATACTAATGTTGGTAACTGCAGGAGATGCTGTTACAGGCACATGCGTAACAATCGCATTAGAAAGTAAAGAAATCCCATGAAGGTCGAATGCATCTACGATCGCATTGTCATTCGGTGTTCCGTTGGTAATATCATTGTCCCCACCGTTTGCAGGAACATCATCCGCACTCAGTGCTTCTATTAAAACATCAACGAATACGGTCCCTTCGGAGCCATTCGGACCAGCCACTACTGCATAAAATGTTTCTTTATAAAGATCCATCATCTGCTGAAGGTTTCCGAAATTGAGTCCGGTATCCCACCAGCATCCCGCTATGATCTCTCCATCGGCATGAACTTCTCCAACAAGATCCTGAGGATATACTTTTTTATCAATGTCATATCTGCGGATCACAACAGTAGGATCAACATCATCAAAACCAACGCCCACCAAAGGGTTGGTTGTAATTCCCATTGCCCAAAGGTCAGCATACCCTTCACCCATGGCACCATTTGTAAAAAATGCTCCCTGGCTCTGATAAAACTTGTCATTGATTCCATGTCCGTACTCGTGATAAACCACATCACCTACCTGCGCAAGTGAATTGCATCCGCCTCCGGTTGCATAAAAATTAATGGATGTTCCATTGTAGAATGCATTGCATGTGCCTGCTTCATCAACGTTTGTAGGCAATGGTGAATCCATATCGGTGAACGTCGGGAATTTTGTTTTCATATAATCATGCACAATGTTCACATGATAATAAGCCGATCGCTCACGGATGTTTGCATCAGTATTGAAGTTCAATGAATTAGTTCCCGGGTTCACTGTTGCAGTGAATGTAGGTGTAACGCCGCCGGTAAATACCTGCGACCACAATCCCTGCAGTTTTAAATTTACGGAGGTTGGTGTTGCAGCTGTTAATCCTACATAACCAAGACCATCCGTATTGTAGATCACGGATGATTCTTCTATTTCAAGGTTTGTTAATGGTCTTATTGCGGATGGATCATAAGGATTTGTCGGATAAACAATTCCTGTCACGGTTATATCAGTTGCTGCTGCTGCCGCAGTGTGTGGTTTTTCCGGACCGCTGTGTTTTACCTGATTGTCTCTTGAAATAATGGTTCCCGTTTCTGCATCAACCAGTGTCAGGTAAATAGCGGGAACACCTGAAGCATCTTTCGTTGAAACGGTTACTTCGTAAACGAGTTTATAAATGTTTTGCTTGAATTCAGGAATCGGTAATACAAACAATTCCGGATTGATACTAGAAGAAAGAATAACGTCAGAAATTCCTGTCTGCGCAGAAGCGATCGCTGCGGCAGTAGAAATGGATGGAGAAGTGGAGACATCAATATCATTGAATACATCACAACCAAACGTCGTTACATTTCCTGAAGGGGTCAACTTTACGTACACATCTGAATTCAATACACGGATGCCGTGGAATTTCTGATGAAAATGAACATACTGATAACTTTCAGTAACACCTGCTCCCGACAAAATAAGGTCAGCTACCGGGATATTAAAAGCTCCCAGCTGAGAGTTGATAAAGTTGAGTGCTTTAGTAGAAGGATCCATTCCAAAAACAGGGATAGGTTTACCAAATGCGCGATGAGGCTTTGCATTTTCTTCGTTAAATACAACGTACCAGGTTCCATGAGCCGCAAGGAAATTCTGCCAAGCATCCCGTTCACGGAGTTCCTGTTGATATGCTTTATCCGGAAGCCGCTTGTTGTTTTTTATATAACGTATTTCCGTTTTGTTGGAATTACTTTTTACACCTCCGTCGGAAGCGTTCATTCCCGGCGATGCCAGAATTAAAAGGGCTGCTGCGTATAATTTAATATTCATGTAGCATTTGTATTTGTTGAATTATAAAGAAACAAAAAATCGGTTAAAAATCAAAACAATTTTCAACCGATTAAAGCATGTGTTGGAAATTAATTGTTCGGGGCACCCTGACTGATCCAGCAGGCAAATTTCAAACGTTCTTCTTCCGTGAGATCATAGCCAGAACCGGGCTGAGGCATAGTTTTATTGTCCACTACCGTTGCTTGTAACCTGCCATCATCTGCCTTCGCCTTTACTGTTTCGTAGGTACTGAAGTCATAGCCACCAGCCGGACTTGAACCGGAGTGACATGGTTCGCATTGTAAAGCAACAAGCGGAGCAATAGATGTTGAATATGAAATCACTGAGTCGCATACAATGCCTTTGGGAATAGGCATTCCTTTTTCCGACATACAGGAATTCAAAACAAAAACAGTGGAACAAACAAAAACAGTTACTATTTTTTTCATCTTACTTTTTAATAAATTTCTTTAATGCAAGTCCGGATTTTGTTTCCAGCTTTAACATGTAATACCCGGGATTCAATTCATTCAACGATAAAGATGAATTCATTTGGAAATCCTGAATCTGTTTCATCATTCTTCCATCAATGGAATATATACTTATTGTTACAGGCTCCGAAGTGAGAATATCCTTGCTTACAATAGTTAACTGGTCTTCTGCAGGATTCGGATAAATATTGATCGAAGAGGAAAGTTCATTTTCTTCCACATAGGTTGTGGGATCTTCTGTAACATCCAGCGTCGACAACTTAATAATATCACCACTACTGGTTCCATTGGAATTTGTAATATTAAATGCGCCATAGAAAGTTACAGGTCCGGTTCCTAAAGCTGGGGCTGTCCAGGTAAAACTCCAGGTTGCAGTTCCGGAAGGAAATGATGTTCCGGCAGATTTATGAGTGATGTATTTTCCCGTTCCAACAAGCGTGGTTGTGGTAGGGCTTGTCAAATTGAGAGTTCCCAATTTAGTCCCGCTGATATTCTGAGGGGAAACCTGGAAACCGAATTTCGTTTTACCGGCCATGGTTACCGTTGCTGTGATGTTGTAAGTTTCTCCGGGTAAATAACCCGTAGCTGGAATATCTGAAGTGATTAGTCCGGCCTGTGTAGTTGCCGATCCGGCATGGCAGGAAGTACAGCTCAATCCATCGCCGGGTGAGCCTGTGCGCGCTGCAGGTGCTGCAGAGGTGTTTCCGCTCACCGGCATGAAATAACCTGATATAAGGATTGTTGATATGGATAAAGCTACAACCGCAATTACAATACTGTTTCTTGTTTTCATAATTCTCAATAATTAATGCAAAATATAAATTTAATTGAATGAAACAAAGTTAGTCCGACGGAAGACCGCTGAGAATAGACAAATTCAATTAATGTTGGTACTTTTTACGGATTTCTTTGCGGAAGCCTTCCGGAGAAAAACCTGTATTGGTTTTGAAGAAACGGCTGAAGTAAGAAGGATCATTAAAATTCAAAGAATAGGCCACCTCTTTTGCTGAGATAGTGGAATGAAGCAATAATCGTTTCGCTTCAAGAATCAATCGCTGATGGATCATTTCTCCCGCCGTATGACCCGTATTTTTTTTGATCGTATCGCTTAAATGATTAGGAGTCACATTCAGTTTTTCAGCATACTCGTTCACCTTATGAAGCGTAATAAAATGTTCTTCTAGAAGAGCATTGAATCGTTGCATCAGCTGCATAGTAGATTCATCGTTCCGTTTATAGTCCGGACTATTGACCAGCAATGCTTTACATTTGACAAGCATTAGGTTGATATAGGCCGCAAGAACAGATCCTCTTAATTCAGAAAACTTTCCTGCCTCCACTTTCATTTGCTCAACCATCGAAATTAATTCTTTAAAATCGTCTTCCGTAACTTTTAACACAGGAAACACTATTTTACTGAAAGCCGGAAAATCATTCAATGAAGACATATTCCCTCCGTTCAGCAACATGAATTCTTTTGTAAAGATTAACACATACCCTTCCACATCAACGTCACGATTCAGGGCATGGATTTGTCCGGGTGATACAAAATGCAGACTTGTTGAATTAATTTGATGCACGTCAAAATCGATCATGTGATCTCCTCCTCCATTTTGAAAAAAGAGGATCTCAAAATAATTATGACGATGAGCTTCTACCTCTTCGGTTTCACCGGAAGGCTTATTCAATCGGAGGATTTTGCAGGAACTCTCCTCGTTTTCAGTAAGTGAATGTACCGGGACAATTTGTGTCATCAAAGATTGATCTTTAAGCCATCGAAAGCCAGCTCGATATAGGACGGAAGTTCCGCACTCACTTCTTTGTGAAGTCCGAGCTGATGGCTGATATGAGTAAAATAAGCTTTTTCAGGCTTTAATTCATTGACGAGCGCAGTGGCTTCATCAAATGTAAAATGTGAAATATGGGATTCTCTGCGAAGCGCATTCAGCACTAAAATTTTTGTTCCCCTGATCTTATCTTTTTCTTCTTCGGAAATGTGGTTCGCATCCGTGATATAGGTGAAGTCGCCGATCCTGAATCCTAGTACCGGCAATTTATAATGCATTACTTCAATCGGAAGTACATCTATCCCCTCAATGTTGATGACTTTATTTTCCATCAGATGAAGATTAATTTCCGGGATCCCGGGATATTTAAAATCGCTGAAGATATAGGCATATTCTCTGCGGATCGCCTCCTGAACAGCTTTGCTGGCATACACATCCATTTTCTTCCGTTGAATAAAATTGAAGGCGCGGATATCATCAAAGCCCGCTGTATGAT
>JALYRR010000045.1 GCA_030855265.1 Bacteroidota bacterium
AAATAATGCTGTTTAGCGCTGAAGGAATCCTTGTTAAAATTCATTATTATTGTACTCCAAAGAAGCAGCAATGAACAGTTTTGAACGAGTTACCAAAAATATATTTCAGCGTTTTGGGATACTGATCAGGAAATACAATCCGGCCACAAGCGAAGATCTGAGAAGGATTCGTCTTTTGCAGCATTACAACATCGACCTGGTTTTCGATATTGGCGCCAACAAAGGACAATATGCTACCGGGATCATTGACGCCGGTTATACCAATCGCATTGTTTCTTTTGAGCCGCTCTCTTCCGTACATGGGATCATAGATGCAGAGAGCCGCAAACATTCCCAATGGACTGTCGCCCCGCGATGTGCCATCGGTGCAAAAAATGAACAGATCGAAATCAATATTTCCGCAAATTCAGTGAGCTCGACGCTTCTCAATATGCTGGATTCTCATATTGAAGGCGCTCCCGAATCCAAGATCATTGGTAAAGAATCCGTAAAGGTTTTTCCGCTCGATGAGATCTCTTCGCAATATACCGGCAACGCTAAAAATATTTTTTTGAAGATCGATGTGCAGGGATTTGAGGAAGAAGTATTGAAAGGTGCTCAGCAAATATTAAATACAGCAAAGGGAGTTGAAATGGAGATCTCGCTCATTCCTTTATATCAGGGACAAACCTGGTTGCTCCCACAGATTCTGGAATACATGAGTCGTTTGGGCTTTACACTCTGCAGTATTGTTCCGGCTTTCACCGATAACAAAACAGGAAAGGTGCTTCAATGCAACGGAATTTTCTTTAAGGATTAATGGAGATTTTACCTAAAATAAGTGTGATCACTGTCGTCTACAATGCACACGCATTGTTGGAAAGAACCATTCTCAGTGTGATCTCACAATCCTATATCAACATTGAATACATCATCATCGATGGCGCTTCATCAGATGGAACGCTGGAACTGGCAGAACAGTATCAGTCGCAGATCGCACTCATTCAATCCGGTAAGGACAATGGGATCTATGATGCAATGAATAAAGGACTTAAACATGCCACGGGTGATTATGTTTTGTTTTTAAATGCCGGTGATGAATTCTATAATACAGATACCCTAAAACGAATTTTCGAAAACTCCCGTGATGCCGATGTTTACTATGGTCTTACAGAAGTTGTGAATGAAAAAGGGGAGAGGCTGGGCGAACGAAGGTTACAACCACCTGAGAACCTGAACTGGAAAAGTTTGCGTTTTGGAATGTGTGTTTCTCATCAGTCATTCATTGCAAGAAAATCTCTTTGCGGGCCGTATGATACTACTTATGAAATAAGCGCGGATATTGACTGGGTGATCAGTGTTCTGAAACAATCGAAAAAGGTGGTTCATACAAAGATTTGCATATCGAAATTTCTTGAAGGTGGGACTTCTAATAAACGGCGAATTCGTGCATTACTGGAGCGTTTTGAGATCATGAACAAACATTATGGATATTTCATGACACTTATTTATCATCTGTTTATTTTACTGAGGTTTCCCATTCACTGGCTTACCCGGAAATCCATGACCTAAGCAATACCGGAATTGTAATTTCGTTAGCTAGATCATCAATTTAAAATTTTTGCATGGGCTTTATTCAGAAACAGGGAATACAAAATGCACTGATCACATACACTGGTGTTCTCATTGGCTTTGTGAGTCTGATGTTCATTCAACCGAATTTTCTAACGGCAGAGGAATTAGGGCTTACACGTATTTTGATTGCCGCTGCTACTCTCATTGCCACCATTGTCCCGATGGGGGCGGGAAGTGTCACCACTAAATTTTTTCCTTATTTCAGAAATCCGGAGAAACGGCATTACGGCTATTTCGGTTTTATGCTTTTGTTTCCGCTGGTTGGAACGTTGATCTGCGGAGGCCTGATCTTTTTATTCAGTGACCTGATCATGGCTCAATATGTAAAACAATCACCTTTGTTTACTCAGTTCTTTCATGTGTTACTTCCTCTTGCATTGCTCATGGCGATGAACATGGTGTTGAACTCGTATTGTTCTTCTTTATACCGGACTGTCATCATCAGCCTTTTCGAAGGTGTCGTAACGCGCCTTTTGTTTATTCTCATTATCTTTTTGTACTTCTATGAAGTTGTAACATTGGAACAGTTCGTCTACCTCTTCGTGTGTATTTATCTATTGCAAATGATATCAATGATGATCTTTCTTCGGATCATTGATAAACCTTCCTTTAAAATCGACAGAGCACATCTCGCTTCGGTAGGGGTTTCCAAACTGATCACATTTGGATTGCTCTTCGCGCTTACAAATGTTTCTTCCTTAAGTCTCCGTCATCTCGATGCCGTCATGATTGCGAAATACATAGATCTGAATGCTGTTGGGATCTTTGCCGTTGCATCGTACATTGCCTATGTGATTGAGATTCCGCTCGCTTCACTGGAAAGGGTTTCTCATGCAAAAGTATCTCAGGGATGGGCGAATAATGATATTGAAAGTATCAGGAGGATCTATTCGCAGTCAGTGAAATACCTTATGCTGGGAGGTGGTTTTCTCACTGTAGGAATCATTGTGAATGTTACTGATCTTCTGAGTCTTTTGCCGGAGGTGTATCAGCAGGGTGATACGGTTACGGTGATCGCCTGTACGGGTGCATTCCTGAACATTGCGACAGGAATGAATACCTCCATTTTATTTACATCGGATAAATACAAATACGGGGTTATGCTGCTCGTTCTTTTGCTGGTAATGGTTGTAAGCCTTAACCAGCTGCTGATCCCTGCGTATGGTATCGAAGGCGCCGCTGTCGCAACGATGCTTGCTTCTGTCATTTACAATGTGCTGAAGTATTTTCTGATCCTGAAGCATTTCAAGATGCAACCATATAACAGCTCCAGTTTGAAAACACTAATGGTGATCTTTCTGTCGTTAGGAGTTGGATTGCTATGCCCCTCTTTTAGCAATGCGATCCTCAGTATGCTGGTTCGTTCTGCAGCAGTCACGATTGTTTTTTTCGGTATGACATACGCGCTGCGGATTGTTCCGGAGTTTCACAAGTTTATTCCCTTTGTGAGGAAATAGAGCGCTCGAATGACAGTGCATGATCCTGCGGTCATTCCGGTATGATCCGGAATCTCACGTCCCCCATACCTGCCTACCTGCCTGCCGGCAGGTTTGTTTGTTTGTATCAAAACAAAAAGAAAAAAGTAAAAAAGCAGTTCTTTTGTTTTTTCAATTACTTTTTGGCGGCCAAAAAGTAACAAAAAAGCCTTTTGATCTTAAAAGGCGTTTTGCCGCTCTGCTGTCGCTAGCTGCAACCGCGGTTAAATGTTCAGCATTCTCATTCTCCCAGCATTTCCCTTAGCTATACGTTTTTGTTTTGCGATTCAAATTTCGCAGCTGAACATTTTCCGCTATCGCTGCTTAAGATCAAAAACGTAACATTTGAGCAGTATCGTCAGAAATTATTTTCCCAGGAGAAAGAAACATTCAAGGCGATATGAATTCTATAGTACACCGCAGTACCGAAGCGGAATGCCTGGTGGCCTTAGAATAATTTTTATGAAAATCAAATAGCAGAGCAAGCGCGGGCGTTTGCGCAAGGTTCTGAACTGTTTGAGCCTGAACGAATTCATAAGTTTTCAGAAATCATTCTGGCGAGTTTTCAGAACCAGAGCGATGATATGTAGATTTTCTAAGAATTATTCTTCAGCCTTGATCTTTTTGTTACTTTTTGTATCAAGACAAAAAGTAAGAGAGTAAGAGAAGTTCTTTGTTTTTCATTTACTTTTTGGCCCCCAAAAAGTAAATGGAAGAATCCAACGAATGCCGGGTTTTGGCATTCGGCACTTTGTTCTCGACTCCGCTCGAACTGACAGTGGGTGCTTCTGCGCTCGAAGGAAGTTCATGATCGCACCGTCATTCCGGAGTGATCCGAAATCTCGCATTTTAAACAGTCGAAATATTATAGAGAACTGGGTCAAGCCCGGAGTGACGCTCCGTCCATTGAGCAGTATCGCATAGAATTATATAATTGTCTCGTTTGACAATTCACGATGATACAATGTAATAAAAAACACTTAGTACGACCGAAGCGCAAAGACTGGCCTAAGAAGATTTCTCAAAGAAATCAAGGATCAGAACAAGGGGAGGCTGGTGCAAGGGGCTGTAGTGTTTGAGCCTAACCTAATCTATATGTTCATATGATCTTTCAGGCGAGTTTACAGAACCAGTGTGATGATCTGTAGATTTTTTGAGAAATATTCTTTAGCCTTGACCTTTTTGTTTCTTTTTGTGTTAAGACAAAAAGAAAGACAGGTTAATAGAATTCCTTTTTGTTTATACTTTTTGGTGGTCAAAAAGTAACAAAAACCCTTTTGATCTTAAAAGGCTATTTGAAGCTCTGCTATCGCTCGCTACAATCGCGGTTAAAGAATCGCCAGTTTTATTAACGCAGCATTTTTAATCAATAAATATCTTTTCTGTTTTCAATTTTAATACGGCAAGCGATTCTTTCCCGCTATCGCTGATTAAGATCAAAAACGTAAAATTTAACCGTATCGTTCTTTGAATTATAATATTGATTGATATGTTAATTCAGGATGATTGTGCTAATAAAAAACACTTAGTACGACCGAAGCGGAATGATGGTAAGCCCTCTCCTTACTCTTTCGCTGAATCATCAGCGAAGGCGCATGGAGAGGGGCTGGGCTGAGGTCTTACGCAAACAAAGGATAATCCTTCATCAACTTATTTACTTCCTTACGAACTTCCAGGATCACCTTTTCATTCTCCGGATTCATCAGAACTTTATCAATCAGATCAACAATCTTAGGGATTTGTTTTTCTTTGATCCCACGGGTGGTGATAGCAGCAGTTCCAACACGGATTCCTGAAGTTACAAACGGTGACTTATCATCAAACGGAACCATGTTTTTATTCACAGTAATGTCAGCCTTTACAAGAGTATTTTCAGCAAGCTTTCCTGTTAGGTTTTTAGAACGTAAGTCAATCAGCATACAATGATTATCAGTTCCTCCTGAAATAACTTTATATCCTTTCTTAACAAAACACTCCGCCATAAGCTTAGCATTCTTCATCAACTGAATACAATATTTCATGTAGCTTTCTTCAAGTGCTTCTCCGAAGGCTACAGCCTTGGCTGCAATTACATGCTCAAGCGGTCCGCCTTGTGTTCCAGGAAATACAGCGCCATCAAGTAATTGCGACATCATCTTGATCTCTCCTTTTAGGGTTTTTTCTCCGAAAGGATTTGGAAAATCTTTACCCATCATGATCATTCCTCCGCGTGGCCCTCTCAATGTTTTATGAGTAGTGGTGGTAACTATATGGCAATACGGCAAAGGATCGTTCATTAATCCTCTTGCGATAAGTCCGGATGGATGAGAAATATCAGCCATAAGCAACGCACCAACTTTGTCAGCTACTTTACGCAGTTTTTTATAGTCCCAGTCGCGGGAATAGGAAGAAGCGCCGCAGATGATCAATTTTGGTTTTTCTTTTATCGCGATCGCTTCAATCTTATTAAAATCAACTTTTCCTGTTTTTTCTTCTACACCATAAAAACTCGGAACATATAATTTTCCGGAAAAATTTACGGGAGAACCATGCGTTAAGTGTCCGCCATGTGAAAGGTCGAAGCCAAGAATTTTATCACCCGGCTTTAATACGGCCAGCATTACTGCTGCATTTGCCTGCGCTCCCGAATGTGGCTGTACATTTACCCATTCAGCGTTGAATAATTGTTTTGCGCGGTCAATGGCAAGCTGTTCTACTTTATCCACCACTTCACATCCACCATAATATCTTTTTCCCGGAAGTCCTTCTGCATACTTGTTTGTAAGGACAGAGCCCATTGCTTTCATCACGCTTTCGCTCACATAATTTTCGGAAGCGATGAGCTCAAGTCCAACAGTCTGGCGTTTTTTCTCTTCAGCAATCAGGTCAAAAATGGCGGTATCTTTTTTCATAGGTATGGTTTATAGGTCAGAATTATCAGATGCAAAAATAGAATTTAGTTTTCAATGTTTGGTTGTTCCCTGGAGGATAATTTAAATGCAGGAATGAGGATCATCAGGATCACCGGCGATTGAGCCATTCCCATCAGGTAACGGGCGAGTTCATACATCTTTACAGAACTACTTTCCGATAGGATACCTATTCCAGCAAATAGGGCGGAAATGACAGTAACGGCAACATAACTTAAGACGGTGATGCGGAGGAATTTTTTGTTCCGGAAGATTAGATGAATCGCCAGCATGGAAACGAGGAGGAACAAAATGGTAAAGACGATGGTGAGCAACCATTTAAAATTAACAATTGTATCGTAATAATAATTTTCCAGGAAGCGCCATGGGAAAGGCATTGCGTAATCCATTTCAAAATCCCATGCTTTAAGCATCGCGTTGATTTGCTTGAAAAGGAAATCCCGGTAATACCCCAAAATCAAGAGGAGCAGAATGATCAGTGAAAGCAGGAAATTCTTTTTACTGAAAAACTTCATGATGTTTTAACGATTGTTCCTTTATGTGAATATTTATTCACCCATGTCATCCAGAGAATGAATATCCAGGCATAGATGATAATATTAAAGGTGTAAGTATGATTGAATTCTGTCCAGGCACGGGAATGAGTGTCGAGAATTGCGAGGCCAACTACACGCAAGACATTCAGCAATTGTATTGAAATGATCCCGAATAGTATATACAGAAATTTGTGTGAGGCTTTTCCTTTGTATGCGATGATGAAAGCGGCGAATAAGGCAAAAAGCGCCATAGCATTGCAGCTGTCTCCGATCCAGAGTCCTCCCGTTCCATCCACGCCAATAACTCTTTCCGAACCAGTAAACACAACATATCCTGCTGCCTCCAGGATCCATTTGCTGATAGTGATGGTGAAATCAATTACCAGCATATCCAGTTGTCCTGCGGGATGAATCCAAAGTTCATAAAGAAGATACCAGGCGAGAAAGAGAAAAAAAATGATGACCAGGAAACGGACGATCGGATTTTTCAGGGAAGCGAATCTCATATAGAATGAAAATAAAAGAATCCCGTTAAGCGGGATTCTTTTTTGTTGAGTCGTATAATTTTTTACCTCCGTATGCAGCTCCTGCTATCAGAAGAAGTGTAACTCCTCCGTCAAGTGGAATAGGGCAGGGAGGAAAAGGTCCTCCGCAGGGAATTGGTGGTCCCATACCCATACCCATTCCCATACCTACAGCAAATGTTTCGCTGATAAAAGCCGGTGAGAGAACGAAAAGGAAAATAACTGCTGTTTTGAAAAGATTCTTAGTCATTGTTTTTATTTCTGAAGCAAAGTTATTATAAATTAATAATCCCTGTTATTTTCTCACAAATTTTTTGGTCACTTTTCCTTTAGCGGACTCGATGCTGATAATGTACATCCCTGAGAAATCAGAAGGTAAGTTGATTTTCATGGATTGGTTAGAGGCTTCAACCGATTGTGTGTTGATGATGTTCTGGCCAAGAATGTTTGTAACAGTAACGATGGAAGGTGTTACTTCCGTGAAATTGAAATTGATTATGTTTCCATCCTGAGCGGTAAGCACTTCAATTTCATTAGAGAAGGCATCGGCGATCGTGTTGAAAGAAGGCGTTTTACAGTTCCCGTCTTTGCTGAAGTGAACGATGAAGCGATTCACATCATCACCGGAATTCAAGTGGAATGTATAAACATTTTCCACATTCAGGTCAATGACCTTATTCAGCTTCGTATCTTCAAGTTTTACACAGGAATAATCAGAAACAAAATCAAAACCAGCAGCTTCAATTGTATAATCTCCGGAAATTTTCGCTTCGCTGCGAAGAGCAATAGAGTAATTATCAGTTGAAGAGTTGAATGTGTTTATGTTCACTTTCTTTCCATCGATCATTGTATACAAAGCTGGTGTTGAGGCATTCGGGCTTTTTCTGAAAGGGATGTCCTCTCCGGCAACAAATGCATTGGCTGCAGAGGAATTGGCTGCAATTTTAAAGGAGTGAGCATTCCGGATGTTTTTATCAGCATTTGAAATCTTTAAAGTGAAATACTTTTGGGAAGTGCTGCTTTTTATATCACTAACCATTGTTGTTCTCTTAGAAGACTCAGGAATGATCAAAGTAGGAGCTGCCGAAAAATCACCATACACCCAAAAACCTTGAGTGGAAGGAATTTCCTGAGCATCAGCTGAAGTAAAGCCATTCCAGTCTTCGATAGTGTAGTCGTACATTTCATAAAAATCGAATAATCCGCTGCTTGCAGCTCCAGAGGCCGTATAAATATCAGACCAGTGTATATTTGATGCAAACGGATTTCCTACTAGATTCCAGCTCTGTGCAGTGGAACTAACCAATGAGGTGAAATTCTGGTCACCCTGATTAGGAGTACCAACAGTGGTTAAAATTGTATTTGGAAACGGAACAGTAAAGTCAAATGAACCGGTTAAAAAAACTTCAAACCCTTGTCCCGGAGTTAGAGCTTGCCCTGATGAAGTTACAGGAACATATACATCTCCAATCTCGTCATAGGTATGAGCTGAGCTCTGAGCTGTAGGAGGTGAAGATAAATAACTGATACTTGGTAATTCATTATCCCAGTCCAGGAAGGTCGAATTCTGAACCGGAGATGAAAGATCGGCAAATGTTGAATCCCTTGTTCCGATGAACCGCTGAATGGTAAATGAACCGTTGATTCCGCCGCTTGGGCCGATTGGTGCAATTCTGGCAGTTTTTGCTGCTGTTGAAGTCATTGTAAAAGGATTTCCAAATGTATTGAATGTTCCGTTGGATACTGTAAGAACTTCAGTAAGTGTGATTGCACCTGTAATTACATTTACACCGGCTGAATTATTAATTGTCAGACCAGTAAAAATGGTAGCGCTGGAAGCAGAGAAACTTTGAGATCCTCCGGATCCATTCATCGTAACAGTACGGCTAAGACTGGAGGTGAAGACGCCATTCTTTGTAAAATTTCCTCCAATTGAAAGATTGAAATTATTTGAATTGAGTGTGTTTAGGTTGTTAATAACAAGATTATTTAATACAATAAGATTAGATCTCATCGTTTTTGATCCAGCGATTGTGCCGGCAAGTGTAAGATTGTTAAAACCTGTTGGAGAATTGGGAATATCTCCGGTTGTATAAGTTAATGTTACAGAATTACCAATAGCACTGCAGTCTAACGTGCCTGCAGATAATGTTGTCCCCGCGAAGAATGCATTCTGTCTGATTGTAAGGTTGGAATTTATTCCCTGTATCCAGGAGGAGCCGGTGAGAATTGTAGTGGTATTTAGAGTTAAAGTCCCAAGGTTGGTAACTACAGAGCCTCCATAAATTTTTGTGTTTGCATTTCTGGAATAATTCACATTGCTAAGGATTGTCCTGCTTTTATTAAATGCCCATGCAATATTGGCACTAAAAGCACCTGTTCCGCCTATGGTACGAGCTGGTAACCCAGTACCGAAAAAGGCGAATTGCGCAATCCCTGATTCTGTGCCATTATTTGTATAATTACCACTGATACTAAGAACCGCTGAAAAGGAGGATCCGCTGAAAACCCCACCAGCATCAATAATCAAATTCACACACTGAGCGGTGGTGCCAAGGGTTATAGTACTTCCTGAGGTAATAGTTACATTGTCAGCAGAGGTGGGAATTCCGGCCGGACTCCAGGTTGCAGGATTTGTCCAGCTGGCGGTTCCGGCTGATGCAGGAACGCGATTGATAGCGGAGGCAAACGTGGATGTTAAAATGAAGAGTGCGAAGGATAGAATTATTCTCATTTATAATAGTTTAAAATTGTGTGATAACAAATATACGATTTTACATCTTCTCTACGTGATTACAGCCTATTTTGTTTCAAGACATCGGGTTTATTATATATTTTAATTCCTTATATTTGGCAAATTCTCAGAGTAAAATATGCCTGTAAAGAAAAAAAGTTCCATCATCGAGTCTGAAGACCTGGCGATGTTTTGGAAAATATTTACAAAGAACTGGTACATTGTTGTCGTTTTCGCTATCGCGTCTGTCATTTTCGCCTATTTTTATACGTATAAGCTTCCTGATATTTATGCTGCTAAATCTCAGATTCTATTAAAGTCTGACGAAACGTACGATTATCAAACTTCATTGTTTAAAGGACTTGGGTATTATCAGGCCTATCAGGACAATACCAACCAAATGAGAGTGATCACCTCAAATGACCTGATCAAAACTGCACTTTCCAAACTTAATTTCGAGGTTTCTTATTTTATAGTTGGTCGTCTTAAAACAACGGAGGTGTATGAGTCTATGCCTTTTGATTTCGTGATCAAGTATATTAATCCCGGGCTTTATGAACAAAAAATGAAGTTTAAGATCCTTAACGAAAAGGAATATCAGGTTACTTATAAAAAAGGTGACAATGAAATGATAAAAACTTTTCCTTTTGATTCTGAGGTTACAGACACCGACTTCATCATGTCAGTGAATAAGAACAGCAATATCAATACGAAAAGTATTCTTAGTCTAAAGGAAATTGATTATCTCGTTCAGATTCACAGCCTCAATAATCTGGTAAATAAATTCAAGTATGCTCTCTCAATCGAAAATGTTGAGAATACAACAATTCTCGAATTGACACTTGAAGATGAAATTCCATACAGAGCTGTAACCTTCCTGGATACTTTATCCAAGGTTTATATTGACTATACTGCGGAAGCACAATATGTAATTAATGAAAACACGCTTCAGAATATCAATAAGCAATTAGCAGGTGTGAGTGATACTGTGGATACAATTGAAGACGAGCTTGAAAATTACAAATCGGATAAAGCAGTACTTGACCTTCCCCGTCAGGAGGATAATTATTTTGATCAGTTGATAAGCTACGATTCCAGAAAGAGAAATACGCAATTGTGGCTTCAATCTCTTGAAAACCTTGAGAAATATATTCTGGAAATTGGGAACAGTAAAGAAGATAAGTTGTTGCCGCCTTCCTTTTATATAGGGGACAACGACGATTATTTGAAAGTGGCAATAAACGAGCTTTATTCCATGCAAATGACAAGGAATAGGGCATTGTTCGGGGCAACCGAATCGAATAACAGCATTGAACAGTTGGATCAAACGATAATTCTCCTGAAAAAGAATATATTGACATATATCACAAATTCAAAAAAAGGATTAGATCAAAAAATAGCTGATATAGAGAGTCAAATCCAGGATTATACAAAAATTATAAAGGCCCTGCCTCGAACAGAAAGAGGCTTGAATTCCATTCAGCGGAAAGTAGATGTGAATGAGAAAATGTATGTGTATCTGTTAGAGAAAAGAGCAAATACGGTGATTGCACGTGCCGGGATCTTGCCACAGACTCGCGTAATAGAGTCGGCGCACAATGTTGGTATTGTGAAGCCCAATAAACAAAAAGTAACGTATTATTTCCTTTTGATCTCTTTCGTTCTTGCTAGTATCGTGATCTTTATCCGAACTATTTTCTTCTCGCGAATTGAAAACATGAAAGAGCTGAAGGCCTTAACTACCTTGCCTGTTCTTGGAGAGATTATGTTATCAACAGAATCGGACAACTATCTT
This sequence comes from Bacteroidota bacterium, assembly GCA_030855265.1. GTDB lineage: Bacteria > Bacteroidota > Bacteroidia > 2-12-FULL-35-15 > 2-12-FULL-35-15 > 2-12-FULL-35-15. The sequence goes on from JALYRR010000045.1 coordinate 11,588, forward strand.
ATTGTAAACAAAGATCCTAAAGCTCCTGTCACAGAAAGCTTTAGAGCCATTCGGACAAACCTGGAATACATGGCCAGTGAGGTCTCTTCCAAAGTGATTCTGATAACTTCCTATAACCCCGGTGAAGGAAAAACATTCTGTTCTGTAAATCTGGCAGCCATTTTTGCTAAAGCTAGCAAAAAAGTGCTTGCTGTGGAGTTGGATCTTCATAAACCCAAAGTTCAGAAAGCCCTTGGAATGAGTTCTGACTTAGGCATCAGCACCATCCTGATCGGAAAGTCATCTGTTAGTGAATCTATTCAGAAAACAGAGATTGAAGGACTCGATGCAATTCTGTCGGGACCTACTCCTCCTAACGCTTCTGAGATCATTTTGAGCAACCAGATGAAGGAAGTTTTTGATTATGCACGATTGAATTATGATTATGTGATCATCGATACTCCACCAGTGGGTTTAATCACCGATGCCCTGGTGATCATGAAATATACTGACATTTCCTTATTTGTTCTGAATGCCAAATACGCCAAGCGCCAGGTAGTAGAGATTGCCAGGAAATGGTTGCAAATAATAAAATTAAGAATTTCGGATTTATCCTGAACGGCGTGAAACGCAGCCGGTCAAAATATTATTATAATTATGGTTACGGTTATGGCTACGGCTATGGCTATGGAAACCGATACGGCTATGGAGGAAATGATAAAAAGTAAAATTCCTTCAATTGAGGAGGAAGGTTGGGATCTGGTAATTGAGCCTAAAAAATCAATATTTTCCTTAGATTTAAAAGCTTTATGGAAATATCGTGATCTATTGGTTCTTTTTGTAAAAAGGGATTTTAAATCTTCATACAAGCAAACTGTATTAGGGCCATTGTGGTTTCTAATTCAACCAATTTTAACGACAATTACTTTTCTTGTAATTTTTGGAAGAATAGCAAAAACAGCCCCTCAGGATCTTCCTGCTATTCTTTTTTTTATGTCGGGAATAGTTCTTTGGAATTATTATGCCGAATGCCTGGTTAAAACTTCAGACACTTTTGTTTCAAACAAAGGAATGTTTGGGAAAGTTTATTTTCCCAGATTAATTGTTCCAATTTCAATTGTCATTTCAAATTTAGTCAGACTGCTTATTCAATTGTTACTTTTTACATGTTTCTGGATTTACTTTTATATTGATGGTGCAAATATTCATATCAATAGTACTGTATTGCTATTGCCTTTTCTGATATTATTAATGGCTGGACATGGACTTGCATTGGGTATAATTATCTCCTCTATGACAACCAAATACAGGGACCTTAAATTTCTAATTCAGTTTGGGATCCAGTTACTCATGTATGCTTCACCTGTAGTTTATCCACTGTCAAAAGTGCCCGAGCAATATCATTGGATGCTCATGTTGAATCCAATGACAAGCATTATTGAAACTTTTAAATATAGTGTATTGGGGCAAGGCGTTCATGAACCTTTTTATTTGCTGTTAAACTTTCTTTTGTTATGCTTACTGCTTTTTCTGGGTATGCTGGTGTTCAACAAAGTGGAAAGAAGCTTTATGGACACCGTATAGTCGATGAAACCAAGAAAGAAAATAATTATAATTGGTTCCGGACTTTCAGGTGTCCTTGTGGCAATACAATTAGCAAATAGCGATAAAAGCCTGGAAATAATACTTCTTGAAAAAGATCCGGAAAAGCTTGGAAGAGGTGTAGCCTACCAACAGGAATTTACTCATCAACCCTTAAATGTGATTGCCAGTGGAATGAGCATTTATACTGATAGGCCATCCGACTTTCTTGATTGGTTACAAACCAACTCCTTTCGTTACAATCATTTGATCCTGTCTGTAGACAAAAATTCCTTCATTCCGCGTAAAATATTTGGTGATTATCTTGTTGAAAGGCTTAAAGAGGCTCATGATAAAGGAGGGGATCACTTTCAGATTCGTATTGAAGAAGCTGTTTCTGTGAATCAAGATAATTTAACACATAAAGTAACTTTAGCTTCAGGCCAGATACTGGAAGCGGATCATGTAATTCTTGCTTTAGGAAATTTCCCTCCTTCAGATGTTTTGCCCCAGGGAAACACGATTAAGAATGCCCGGTATTTTACTATTCCCTGGACAGATAAGATCTATCAGAACATTCAGGGGAATGAAGAAATTCTTTTGATCGGTACAGGACTTACAGCAGTGGATGTGGTACTGGGCTTGCATTTAAGGAATTTTAAAGGTAGAATCACCATGCTATCGCGAAGAGGTCGGCTCCCGCTTCCTCATTTGATAAGTTCAGAAAAATTTCTCTGGGAAGATGATTACCTATTACCCCCTGCTGCATTGTTTAAATTAATCAGAAAGAAAATAAAAGCAAATCCTTCAGTTTCATGGACACTTATTGTTGACAGTCTAAGACCTTTCGTTCAGGGGATTTGGAAGCACTGGTCAGTTGATGAAAAAAAAGAATTCATGAAACGCTACCGTCCTTTATGGGAGGTTGCCCGACATCGGATCCCACCTGCTTCTTCCAGAATACTTGAGGACCTTAGCAGATCAGGCAAGTTAAGAGTATTAAAAGGAAAAATTCTGCATGTGCACGAAACGTCAGAAAGCATTATAACTACATTTGCTAATGATAAAACGGAGGAAATAACCTCATTTCATAGTATCATTAATTGTACAGGGCCGGAAAGTAATTACAGAAAAGTGAAATTCCCCATCATTCAAAGCCTTATGGAAAAGGGAAAAGTCGTTCCGGATTCTTTAGGTCTGGGTATATTGTGCATGGAAGATGGGAATTTACTTGATCAAAATAGTAATCCGGTTCCAGGTTTATGGTGTATTGGTCCTATGCGGAAAGCGGTTTTATGGGAAACAACAGCTTTGCGTGAAATTAGGGAGCAGGCTGAAGAAATCTTACTGAGAATTCAAGAATCCAGATAATTGTTTGATTAAATCGCTATGACAAAAACTGTAATTAAAGTCGAGGGTGTTGGAAAGCAATACCGTTTAGGTGTTGTAAGTACAGGAACGCTTGTACACGACATAAACCGGTCATGGCAAAAAATGCGAGGGAAGGAAGATCCATATCTGAAACTAGGAGAAACAAATAACAGAGCCTTGAGTGGAAGTGATTTGGTATGGGCGCTGAAAGATATAAATTTTGAAGTAAAGGAAGGTGAAGTTTTAGGGATCATTGGAAAGAATGGTGCCGGTAAATCTACTTTATTAAAAATTCTTTCTCAGGTTACAACCCCTACAGTAGGTTCTATTAAAGTAAAAGGTCGAATTGCTTCACTTCTGGAAGTTGGGACCGGATTTCATCCGGAGTTGAGTGGTAGGGATAATATTTTTCTTAATGGTGCTATTCTGGGAATGACCAAATGGGAGATCAAAAGCAAGTTTGATGAGATAGTAGAATTCAGTGGCATAGGTCGTTATTTGGATACACCTGTAAAGAGATACAGCAGTGGAATGTATGTAAGACTGGCGTTTGCAGTGGCTGCCCATCTTGACCCTGAAATCTTGGTCGTGGATGAGGTGCTGGCGGTTGGGGATGCTGAGTTTCAAAAAAAAGCGATTGGCAAAATGCAGGAGGTTAGTAAAGGGCAGGGCAGGACCGTACTTTTTGTTAGTCATAATATCGCAAGTATTCAGAAGCTTTGCAATAATGGATTGTTATTAAAAGATGGGCAGGTTGATTTTGCAGGGAACATAGAGGACACGATTACTCGTTACCTGAATCGAGTGGATGAAAACGATTCCCTTGTTGTTGATCTCTCAGAAGTGGAAAGGGAACGAGTTGATTTTGGTTCAAAGTTTAAATTTACCTCAGCATCTTTGATACAAGAGAATGGAACCTCGGTTAAGAGTTATAAACTTGGTGAAAAAATCGGTGTTGAAGTAACTGCTCAAGCACTTGAAAATATTGAAGATGTCTCTATTATTGTAGGCATCGACACTCAATATAATGATGTTATTTGTACTACTGGTAGCGAGGAACAAGGGATTTTCTACAATGTTAAAAAAGGTGACACCCTAAAAGTGAATGTTTTTTTTCAGGATTTAACTTTAAATAAAGGAAATTATTCACTGAGAATAGGAGCAAGAGCGAACAATAAGCCACTTGATTTAATTAGGAATGTTAAGACCATAAAGATTTACGAAGTTACTTCTCAAGACAATAAACTTGAATACCGCGGATTATTTGGTTTGGTTAAGTCTAATACAATATGGAATAAACTTGAGTAGAAAATAATAAGTGTTTAGTATATTTGATAAATTTAATCTATGAAGGAACAGTATTATAGTCAGCACGGAGAGGATTTTTTGCTCAACAAAGTTTTTAATAAGACTGATGGTTTTTTTGTGGAGGTAGGATGTATAGACGGGAGAAGGTTTAGCAACACTTTGTTTTTTGAAGAGCAAGGGTGGAAAGGTATCTGTATTGAAGCTCATTCTGATTACATTGAGCGAATTAAAACAAACAGGCCGGGAAGCGAAGTCGTACATTGCGCTATTGGTGAGAAGGATGAAGGGGTGGTAACTTTTTATGCAAATGCTAGAGGGAGTTTGTCTTCTTTAGATAAATCGACCGAGGAGCGTTGGAAACGTGACTATAAGCAATATTTTTCCGGGTTTGAGGAACAAAAAGTAGAGAAACGAACCCTTTCCAGTGTTTTCGATCAATTAAAAATTCAACAGATTGATTTTATTTCTATTGATATTGAGGGTTACGAAGTAGAGGCGCTTCAGGGTTTAGACTTGTTAAAGCACAAGCCCACAATAATTCTTATCGAATCTGATAGTGATGAACATAAGCAAGGAATTGAAAAAAAACTTCTTCCTGCTGGATATCAGCTTATCCTCGATTTCGGCGGAAACCTTTATTACTCAATTGACCCGAACCTGAAAAATTCAATCACAGATAAGATTTTTGAGAATGTCAGGTTAGTTCACACGAAACATCATTTGGATGAAGGAGGTGATAAGGAGCTAATAATTAATATTGATACAAGGGCCGTAACTAAAGCACCTACTCAAAAAAGTTTCTGGAATAATCTTAAAGATGTTTTTAAAGGTAAGTAATAAACTGGCAGAATGGGAATATTAGATTTTTTCAAAAAAAAGCCAGGTAGCGAGCGTGCAAGTTCATCATATAAATATGTGGATACAGGATTTCATGGTGACAGATATCTCCTTGAGGTTGTTGAATTCTTGGCAAATAATGGAACTGAAATTTTTATTGAAACTGGAACAAATGTCGCAACAACCTTATCTTTTGTTGCAAAAAAATATCCTCATCTTCAATGCTTCTCCTGTGAACCGGATCCTGTTGCATTTGAGCTTGCCACAAAGCATACTGCCGGGTTTTCCAATGTTATGGTGTTCAACCTGATGTCGCAGGATTTTATAAAAATGTTAAAAGGTTCTCATCCGGATCTGTTTAAGAAAAAAACAATTTTCTGGCTCGATGCGCATAGCCATGGTTTTGACTGGCCTTTAAAAGAGGAAGTGAAATTTGTGGTAGAGAATTTTGAGAAGGCATACCTGATGATCGATGATTTTAAGGTTCCGGGAAAGGAGATGTTCCGGTACGACAGTTACAAAGAACAGTTATGCGCTCATGAATTCATTGTAAATGAAATCGGTAGCAGGTCTTACCAATTGTTTTATCCGGGCTATATTGAAAAGACTTCTCAGCATCATCCATTGCAGGGCTGGGCTTTGTATGTTTTTGGAGAGAACCTGAACTTTCCTGAACGGTTACGATCAAATGTTTCCGAGGTTAAATAAAATCTAACAATACAAACAAAATGGGGTTACTGAATTTTTTCACTGGGGATAAGAAAAATGAAATTATAGCAAAGGCTCAAACCTGTAAAGGCTGGACTACAAATAAGCAGCTGTCATTTATGTATGATCAGCTAAACTCTGTAAAGTCGCTTGATGGTGATATCCTCGAGATTGGTTCTGCCTGGGGAAGAAGTGTGGTTATGATGGGTCTTGCGTCAACCAGAAAAATATGGTCAATTGATCCGCATACTGGTGGCATTGCATACATTCTGAAAAAGGAGGAACAGAACTCTTTTGATGAGTTCAAACAGAATGTTCAAAAATTCAATTTAATTTCCAGGGTGCAGGTTCTTAAAAATACAACTCAGGAGGTCATTGATGACAAACTGATGCCGGAAAACGTACGTTTCGCATTTGCTTTTATTGACGGACTGCATACTGCTGACGGTGTTAAGGTTGATATTGAATTTGCATTTCCTCGAATGATTAAGGGTGGGATTATTATGTTCGATGATTATTTTAAACCATCTGTATCTGATATGAAAGAAATGATCGATGAAATGGCAGCTAAATATAAAGTTGAATTAGTCAAAATACCGGAATGCGATCTGGTATATTTTATAAAGTAATAAGTTCAACTATGCTAAATTTTTTCAGGTCAAAACCTAAACCAGCGCCAATCCATGACAGATCATTTGGAAGAATGGCTCAAAGGGATCGTTTTGCTGATATTAAAAAATACATTACATCGGAAAGCCCTGTTATTATAGATGGTGGCGCCAACAAAGGAACAATGACAGAGTTGTTTCTCTCCATGTATCCGAAATCTAAAATCTATGCCTTTGAGCCGCATCCTGCTCTTGCCGGTAGGTTACAGGAGAAATTCGGAGCAGTAAAAAATGTAGATGTTCATCCTGTTGCGATAGGTGCTGAAAATGCAACCATGAAATTCAATATTCTGAATTATGAGAATTCTTCCTCTCTTTTAAAACCAAGCGCTACAAATTTTAAATATCATCAGGATAAAATGAATACCAGCCAGGAAGTAGATGTGCAGGTAAAACGTCTTGATCAAGTTATTACAGAAAAAGAAGTAGATATTATGAAACTTGATCTTCAAGGCTATGAGCTCGAAGCATTGAAGGGATGTGAAGGATTTATCCGAAAGGTGAAAGTGATCACAACAGAAATTGAATTTGTACCTCTTTACAATGATCAACCTTTATTCGGTGACATAGATGTGTATTTACGGAGCAAAGGTTTTTACCTTCTTAACCTATACGAGCTTTATACACAGAAGGATGGCCAGCTTACCGCGGGGGATGCCGTATATCTTAACGAACAATATTTTAAAAGATAGCTTATGTCGGAAGAATCAGATGAAAATTCTTACAGGATCAGCAACGAGATCGCGGACAAATTTACCAGCGACCCGGAGTTCCCTTTCCTGGTAAGCTTTCCGCGTACAGGTAGCCATTGGCTGAGGATGATGATGGAACTTTATTTTGAAAAACCATCTCTTGTGAGAGCATTCTACTTTCCGGAAGCGACTGATTTTACTTGCTATCACCGTCATGATGAGGACCTCCAACTGGAAAGGAAAAATGTTATTTACCTTTTTCGTGATCCTTCAGCAACCATCTATTCACAGCTGAAGTTTTATAACGAAAACGTAAACGACAAAGCCCGGATTAAACATTGGAGCTCGATATACGCCAAACATCTTGATAAATGGCTGTTTAAAGATTCATTTACAACAAAAAAAACAGTGCTGACATACGAAGGCCTGAAAACTAACCTGAATGCAGAATTTGCAAAAGTCTGCACACACCTGGGACTCACATTTGACGCTTCTAAAATGGAAGAGGTTCAGTCGAAGGTGACAAAAGAAAAACTAAAGGCAAAAACTAAGCATGATCCACGGGTTCTAAATCTCAGTAATGAATATGAAGAACAAAGAAAGGCTTTTATGAAGGATCATCGCCAACTTATATTTGAAATTCTTGCTGTTCAGAATCCTGAGATTCCAGGCCTCTTTAATAAAGGTTGATCCATAAAACATGCTTGTAAGAATTGTAAAAGATTGGCGCTTCCCTGATATCCTCCGGCAAACGCCCGGGAATACTGGTGTATGGGAGAATGTAACTTTTACCGAAGATAAGGCAGCGGAGGTTGATCTTCTCGTTGTCCTGAATGCCCCTAATTATTCTTTTACTGTCAAGTGTAGTGAGAAATGGCTTTTAAGTCAGGAATCACCTATTGATTTTTATACTTGGCATAAACGCTCTTTTCCTCATTTTGATAAAGTATTTTCTTTTTGGAACGAGCCAGGAATACTACATGATCAAACCTCACTGCCCTGGCACATCAATAAATCTTATGATGAGCTTTTAGCATTATCAGAATCGGATCTTGGTGGAAAGAAGAATGAGCTTTCATGGGTAACAAGTAATTACACAAATAAGCCCGGGCACGTTCTCCGGATGAGCCTGCTTTCATATTTACAGGAAAAGGGTTTGCAATTCGATCTTTTTGGAAAAGGCTTCAATCCTATTGATGATAAATTCAATGGGATTTTTCCTTATAAATACAGCCTGGCAATTGAGAATTATAGCTGTAATGATTACTGGAC
>JALYRR010000226.1 GCA_030855265.1 Bacteroidota bacterium
GTTACAATCACTCTGCCCGCAGCCAATCCGTTCACCACATCTTCATCATCACTTACTGTTAATGCAACTGTGCTGAATGTAACTTCTTCTTCTCAAATTTCTGTTTCTGTAAATGGCTCAGCAACTACTGCATTTAGTTTTAACGCTGCTTCAAAAAAAGTGAGCCTGAGTCCTTCTCTGATCCCGGGGAACAATTCAATTTCTATCTCAGCCAGCAATGCCGGAGGAAGCGATTCGAAAACGCAGACAGTTATTTTAACATCTGTTTCATCTGCTCCTAAGCCAGTGGTTACGATTTCCATCCCGGCTTCAAATCCTTTCACCAGTGCAATGGCAAGTGCAAACATTTCAGCAACCATTCTGAACATTACATCTTCCTCACAAATTTCAGTGACATTAAACGGAGCAACAACCAGCGCATTTAGTTTTAATGCAGCAAGTCATCAGTTAACAATGAGCCCAGCTTTGATTCCCGGTGCAAACATTCTGAACATTTCCGCAACCAACTCTTCCGGATCAGATGCGAAGTCGCAAACTATCATTTATCAGCCGGTTGCTGCTTTGCCTAAACCTGTTGTGACCATACTCAGTCCATCATCAAGCCCTTATACATCTTCAGTTACTCCTGCTGCGATAATAGCAAAGGTGCTGAATGTATCATCACTCGGTCAGATCGCGGTTTCTGTGAATGGCGGACCCGTTCCAACTCCTTCACTGACGTTTAATTCCACTTCCGGAAACTTAAACTTTAATGCGAATCTGGTTGCCGGAGCAAACACAATTACGATAAGTGCAACAAATGTTGCGGGAAGTGATTCAAAAACACAGACGATCATTTATCAGCCTGTAGCTGCATTACCTGCGCCGGTAGTTACTTTTATAAAACCTTCAGGAATGGGTGTGACATCTCTCTCCGGAACGTATGCAGTAGAGGCGAAGGTGTTGAATGTTACAAGCCCGGGACAGATTACAGTTAAAGTAAACGGAAGCATCATCAGCGGATTTACTTTTGTCGCTGCTACAAATAAAGTAGCATTCAATGCAATCCTGACAATAGGCAGCAATGCAATTCAGGTGTCTGCTACAAATGCATCTGGGACTGATTCAAAAACCACCAACATCGTACATAAATTAAAACCAGTTTCTGTTCTTCAACCGGATACATTAAACACTCCAATTGGTCCGACAGGCGGTGGAGGAACTGCAGGTGGTGGAACCGGAACCACAACAGGTCCGCAGATCACCATCCTGACTCCGGCCACGAGTCCGTTTACAACTTCAGATGCTTCTTTAACTGTGATGGCAAAAATCGAAGGAATCGCAAGTCCTTCAGATGTAGTTGTGAAAGTGAATGGAGTCATTCAGACTGCAGCAAGCTATACTGTAAAAACCAAAATGCTCAATGTACCTGTGAATCTTAATTTAGGAGCCAACACAGTTGTGATAACCGCAAGTTCATCCGGTGTGGTAAAAACCGGAACAGTGATCATCATCCGGAATTAATCAAAGAGTAGTAAAAAGAAAGGCAGGTGAGAAACGTGCCTTTCTTTTTTATATCAATTCTTCATATTCGTTTTCTATACATATTGATTAATGCTGCGAGTGAAACAATTGCCCACGAGCCCTCAAGTATAACAAAGGGAAGATAATTGATGAGGATGGAAGCAACACAAGCAATGCCTGCACCCACTATGTTTAATAAAATATAGCTTATGTTGTCTTTCTCTATTTTGTTGGCGAGATTCAGAAAAAAGGCAAGTAACAAAATGCTTACTCCTGTAAAGCCAATCCAGTCATTGATGTTCATGATGCGAATAGTTGTAAATAAAAAAATCCCCGCTTCGTTTCCGGAGCGGGGATCTCTATTTTTCTTAATTATTTATCGAGATCTTCAAAGCTCACATCAGAATAAGAGCTGTCTGTTTTTGGTGAATCTGTAACTGGTTCGTGAGTAGTTTCAACAACCGGAGAAATGGTTTTAATGTGAGCAACAGCTTCATTCAAACCTTCAGAAAATTTTTCAAAGTCTTCTTTGTAAAGAAACAATTTGTGTTTTTCATAAAAAAACTTGCCGTCATCGCCAAATCTCTTTTTGCTTTCGGTGATGGTCAGGTAATAATCATTTCCCTTTGTGCTCTTTACATCAAAGAAATAAGTTCTTTTACCTGCTCGGACAGATTTGGAGAAAATTTCTTCTCTGTCACTACCGTTTTTTTCAAATCCTTCTTCCATCGTTATTTGACTATTGTTTATCGTTTCATTTACTATAGAGGCAAATGTTTATAAAAAATATCTCAAAAACAAGGCTTGTTAATAACTTTTCCTCAGTACTAAGGGCTTTTCTGGAACGGAATTCTCAGGGTTTAGGCTGCAAATCTGCCTGCTGTTCGAGAAGCTGCATTTGGTACAGCCGGAAATAGCTTCCCTTCGCTGCTAACAGCTCCTGATGGATTCCCCGTTCAATGATCTTTCCATTCTCCATGACGATGATCAGATCTGCATTTTTTACAGAAGAAACCCTGTGGCTGATGATCAGCGAAGTCCTGTTTTTCATCCGTTTTTTCAGGCTGTTCAGAATCTTTTCTTCCGTTTCAGTATCTACTGCTGATAAACAATCATCGAAGATTAAGATCTTGGGATCTTTAATGATTGCCCTCGCTATGGAGATCCGTTGCTTTTGCCCGCCTGATAAAGTAATTCCTCTTTCTCCCACAATGGTATTGAACCCTTCAGGAAATTCAAGGATATTCTCATAAATGGCTGAATCCTTTGCTGCCTCTTCAATTCGCGCTGAATTTATCTCATTCTGATTTACACTGAAAGCGATATTATGTGCGATCGTATCCGAAAAAAGAAACACTTCCTGAGGAACATATCCCGTACTCTGCCTGAGGGTCCTGAGATCGTGTTCCCGTATGTTAATTCCATCAATAAGGATCTTCCCCTTGTTAGTATCGTATAATCTGCAAAGCAAGGCAGCTATGGTCGATTTCCCGGAACCTGTACGGCCAACAATAGCCAGAGATGTACCCGGTTCAATACGGAAGCTTACATCATCCAACGCTTGGATTCCTGAATCAGGATATTGAAAGCTTACATTCCTGAATTCTATTTTGCCACTTATCTCTGATTCTGCCGTATTTTCATTTTTAATCTCTGATGCTGTTTCCAGAAATTCGTTGATCCTTGTCTGGGAGGAAGCTGCACGTTGAATCAATGAGGTCACCCAGCCAAGGGAAGCGATGGGCCATGTGAGGCGGTTGATGAACAACAGGAATGTGGCGATGCTGCCGATGGTTATAATACCGTTGAAATACTGAAGACTACCGAAGTAAATCGTCATGATAACACTCAATCCTATAAGCGCCGCTACAAATGGCTGAAACAGGGCCTCCGTCTTTACGAGTTTCATCGTCCTGTCCCTGTATTCGGTGCTCTTTTTTTCGAAATCATTCAAAGAATTCTCTTCTCTTCCAAAAGCTTTTAACACCCTGATTCCTGAAAACGTTTCCTGACTTTGAGTAGTGATATCCGATAACTGTTCCTGAACATGTGTGTTTTTTTTGAAAATCCTGTCGCTGATAAAATAAATGGAAACAGCCAATATTGGAAGCGGCAGGAGCGTGTAAAAAGCGAGGGTTGGATCTTTTGCCCGCATTTCATAAATTGTAAAACAAAAGGAGAAAAATGTACCGATAAAGTACATGATTGCAGGGCCTGTGTACATTCTCACTTTGGAAACGTCCTCACTTATCCTGTTCATCAGATCGCCTGTGCTGTTGCGCTTATAGAAGGAAATGTCCAGATGCTGATAATGAGCGAATACTTCATTCTTCATATCGTATTCGATCAGGCGGGACAGCACGATGATGGTCTGCCTAGTTAGAAACAGGAAGATTCCAGAGATGATCGCCCAGATGATGATGAGAAAAAATTGCCATGATAACGCAGCCATGAGCGCTGACTTCCCTGCTTCCGTTTGTTCCGGGTTGTTTCGGAGGTATTCTTTAACAATATCGAGTGATTCGCCCGTAAGCGTAATTCCTTTTACACCGAAATAGTTGGAGATACCAACAAATAAGATCCCAAGGAAGAGCCGCCAGCGATATTTGTAAAAATATTTGTTAAGGTATTTAAGTGATTTCAAGCGCCGGACTGTATTTAGCTGTATATTGTCAATTCCCTTATTTTATCTGCGAACCGAGGTAAAACGACTGCCGAATTTAATATTTTGTCCACTCGGAAAATAAATATAATTTTGCGGTCAAATAAACAACAGGTGCGATTTTTAGCGCATCAAAAGTACTTAAAAAAAGCAAAGGATCTTTGACCCTTTCTTAAAACAAAAAGGTATGATAGAAGTTCAGAAATTAAAAGATTCTCCGCTTGCAGATAATCCTGTTATTTCCCAAATGTCGTTGAATGACCACGAACAGGTGGTTTTTTGTAATGACAATGCGACCGGATTAAAAGCGATCATTGCCATTCACAATACGGTTCTTGGACCTAGTTTAGGTGGTACGCGGATGTGGACCTATAAAACCGAAATGGAAGCATTAACAGATGTATTAAGGCTTTCCAGAGGAATGACTTATAAATCATCTGTGGCCGGATTGAACCTGGGTGGCGGAAAAGCAGTTATTATTGGCGATTCTAAAACACAGAAGAATGAAGCTTTGATGAGAAGATTCGGAAAGTTTGTCAACAGCCTTTCCGGAAAATACATTACAGCAGAGGATGTGGGTGTAAGTACCCGCGATATGGAATACATTAAAATGGAAACGGATTTTGTAAGCGGACTGCCCGTTAATATGGGCGGCAGCGGAGATCCAAGCCCCGTGACTGCCTACGGCGTATATCTTTCGATGAAAGCTTCTGCAAAGGAAAAATGGGGAGATGAGAGTCTGAACGGAAAAAAAGTAGTGGTGCAGGGAATCGGGCATGTAGGCGAAAGCCTCGTGAAGCACCTTGTAAAGGAAGGTGCTATTGTTTCTATATACGATATCAACGAAGAACGCTTAAAAACAGTTTCGAAAGAAACAGGAGCAACTGTGATCACGGATGCAGCAAAATTGTATGATCTTGAAATGGATATCTATGCTCCATGTGCTCTTGGCGCTACGGTAAATACAGATACACTCAGCCGTTTAAAATGCTCGATCATTTGCGGAGCAGCTAATAACCAATTGGCTGATGAAAACATTCATGGTAAAATGGTGATCGAAAAAGGGATCATTTATGCGCCTGATTTTGTTGTGAATGCAGGCGGAATCATCAATGTTTTTTATGAACTGGAAGGATATAACAGGGAACGTGCGCTGGCTCATGCTGAAAAGATCTATGATACTACCTTGAATATTTTTAAAGTGGCAAAAGAGGAAAACATTCCAACTTATATGGCAGCAAACAGAATCGCAGAAAAGCGCCTGGCGGATATAGGCAAAATAAAGATCAGCTTCTAATAAAAATAAGCCTGCAGGTTATTCAGGCAGAGATTTAAATTCGTAATTCGTTATTCGCTTTATATATGTTGAACAGAAGGTATTTGAGAATTAAGGTGATGCAGGCGCTATACGGATTTTTCCAGTCTGATACGAAAGATCTTGCGCGGTCGGAGCGGGAGTTATTCAATGGAATTGATAAGATCTATGACCTTTACATTTATCAGCTGGCGTTCCTGGTCGAACTTGCTCATGTGGCCGGGGTGATCATGGAAGATGCCAAATCAAAACACATTCAGACAGAAGAGCTGCAGAACCCAAATCTGAGGTTTGTAGAGAACCGTTTGCTTGTCCAGTTGGCAGAGAATATCCATTTGAAGAGAGAGATCAACAACCGCAGGATCAGCTGGAACAATGATTTTGAGCTTGTCAGAAAGATATATAATAACATAAAAGCCGGAAAAGAATATGC
>JALYRR010000046.1 GCA_030855265.1 Bacteroidota bacterium
CACCAATCCTATCATTGCAGGAAATAGCAAACGGAAAGAATCACTTTTATGAAAATTAAATATGAGGCTGAACCAACTTTTAGGATTGTACGCTTTCATTCCGATTTAAAATTTTTCATGTTAATTTTTTTAATCATCCAAACAACAACCATGATCAGCAACGCTCCAAGAAATGCCATGAACATATCCTTCTGTGCATCCCAGATATCTCCCTGCGATCCAAGGTAGGCTTCACCCTGCTCCGGGAAAAACACATCCGCCACTCCCCATTCGATCAGTTCATACAAACAACTGAAAGAAAGTGTGATCTCTACCGGCAGCATCCAGCCCACCCAATCCGGGAACTTCATTTTATTTAAAAAGTAATCGCGCATCGGATAAGCCAGCATAAATCCAAAACTAAAATGCACGATCCGGTCGTAATGATTCCTTGAAAAATGAAACACTTCCTGCAGCCAGAACCCAAACGGATTCAAGGCATAAGTATGTTTTGCTCCATAAATATGCAGGAGAAGATAAATAAAAATAAAGGTGTAGCTGAGATCGGAAAATTTAAATTTCGAATAGCTTAGTCCGAGTATCAATAAGAAAATAATCACAAGGGCATTTTCCATGAACCAGTTGCTGAGGTTGGTCGTCCCTATGAGAGTGGAGATCCATGCAATGGCGAAAACAAGGCAATACGATTTGAGGACATTGTTCATCCTGAACATTTTTCGTTCAGTATCCGTAGCCGTGATCAATATCATATATTCGATGTATAGTTGAAATATAAAAAAACGGGGATGCTGGATCCCCGTTTTCATTTTTTAAAAAATACTGATTAGGCTTTTACACCGGCACGAATAATATTCAATGCAGCACCTGCTTTGAACCACTCGATCTGCTGCTCGTTGTAAGTATGATTCGCCACGATCACATCCTTGGTTCCGTCGCTATGATTACACACCACAGTTAAAGGAACATTCGGAGTAAAAGAAGTAAGACCAAGGATATCGATCATGTCATCCTCTTTGATTTTTTCATAATCGGTTTTGTCCGCAAAGGTCAAACCAAGCATCCCTTGTTTCTTCAGGTTGGTTTCATGAATCCGTGCAAATGATTTTACAAGAACAGCACGAACACCCAGGAAACGCGGCTCCATAGCAGCATGCTCCCTGGAAGATCCTTCTCCGTAATTCTCATCTCCAACTACAATGGATCCGATCCCTTCTGCTTTGTAAGAACGCTGAACAACAGGAACTCCCTGGTATTCTCCGGTAAGATGATTCTTTACTGAATCTGTTTTTTCATTGAAATAATTAACTGCTCCGATCAGCATATTGTTAGAGATGTTGTCGAGATGACCGCGGTACTTTAACCATGGACCTGCCATAGAGATATGATCCGTTGTACATTTTCCTTTTGCTTTGATCAGAAGTCTCAATCCTTTCAGATCAATTCCTTCCCAAGCATTAAATGGATCAAGCAATTGCAGACGGTCGGAAGTAGGTGAAACACTTACACTTACTTTACTTCCATCAGCAGCCGGTGCCTGGAACCCTGCATCTTCCACTGCGAATCCTTTGGTAGGAAGTTCATCTCCGGAAGGAGGATCCAGTTTTACTTTTTCGCCTTTTTCATTTGTAAGAAAATCCGTGATCGGGTTGAATGTAAGATCTCCTGCAATCGCGATGGCTGTTACCATTTCAGGCGATGCAACAAATGCATACGTATTTGGATTACCATCAGCTCTCTTTGCGAAATTCCTGTTGAAGGAATGGATGATGGTGTTTTTTTCCTGTTTTTCTGCACCCATTCTGTCCCACATTCCGATACAAGGACCGCATGCATTGGTAAATACTTTTGCACCTACTTCAGCAAATACATCAAGAAAACCATCACGGTGAATAGTATACCGGATTTGTTCTGAACCCGGGTTGATCAGGAATTCAGCTTTTGCTTTCAGTCCTTTTTTGTTTACTTGTTTTGCAAGACTCACTGCTCTTGAAATATCTTCATAGGAAGAGTTGGTACATGAACCAATCAGGCCTACTTCTACAAGTGTTGGCCAGCCGTTCTTTGCAGCTTCTTCTTTCATCTGTGAAATTGGTGTGGCGATGTCCGGAGAAAATGGTCCGTTGATATGCGGCTCCAATTCTGATAAGTTGATCTCAATTACCTGGTCAAAATATTCTTCAGGATTAGCATATACTTCAGGGTCACCTGTCAGGTGAAATTTAATTTTATCAGCAAGTTCGGCAACATCTGCGCGACCGGTTGCTTTCAGGTAACGCGACATAGAATCATCGTACCCAAATGTAGAAGTAGTAGCACCAATCTCAGCGCCCATGTTACAGATCGTTCCTTTTCCGGTACAGCTCATCGAAGTAGCGCCTTCACCAAAATATTCAACAACAGCTCCGGTTCCGCCTTTTACAGTAAGGATCCCGGCAACTTTCAGAATTACATCTTTTGGAGCAGTCCAGCCACTCAATTTACCTGTTAATTTAACTCCGATCAGTTTTGGAAATTTAAGTTCCCAGGCAAGTCCGGCCATTACATCACATGCATCTGCACCACCTACACCAATTGCGATCATTCCCAATCCACCGGCATTCACTGTGTGAGAATCCGTTCCGATCATCATTCCACCCGGGAAAGCATAATTCTCCAGAACAACCTGGTGAATGATCCCTGCACCCGGCTTCCAGAAACCGATCCCGTATTTATTAGAAACAGAAGCAAGAAAATCATATACCTCTTTGCTTTCTTTATTCGCTACAGCAAGATCGTCTTTCGCTCCCGTTTTCGCCATGATCAGGTGATCACAATGAACGGTGGAAGGAACAGCCACCTGCGGACGACCAGCCTGCATAAACTGGAGCAAAGCCATTTGAGCCGTTGCATCCTGCATGGCTACTCTGTCCGGAGCAAAATCAACATAGGATTTTCCACGTTGAAAATTGTCGTTTTTCTGATCTGTATGTAAATGGGCATACAGGATTTTTTCTGTGAGTGTCAGCGGTCTCCCGATCAGTTTTCTTGCAGATTCCACTTTAGCAGGCAGCTTTTCGTAAAGCGCCCTGATCATCTCAATGTCAAAAGCCATAGTAATTTGTAATTATGATTTAATAATAAACTTATTGTATTCCTTCTGTATAACAAGCCAGAAAGCAGATTTGTTCTTTTTTAAGCGGCGTAAATTTAATAAATGTCAGGGTTTCCGCCAATAAAAAAGGCGCTTATTTTTCCTCTGCGCCTTTGGTTTTCAAATAATTGATAATGGTGATTAAGCCTTTATCCTGTGCGATCTTCAAGGGAAGATCATCAAAATCATTCTTCGCGTTTACATTTGCGCCTTTCTCCACAAGCATGGTTACAATCTCCAGCTTTCCGGCACGAACCGCACAATGCAACGGTGTATTTCCTCCGTCGTCCTTGTCCGTAATTTTGCATCCCTTGCTTAGAAATAATTCAACAAGTAATTTATCAGGTGCGGGCTTATCCTTTGCAGGCTTTACATTGGATGCATACAGGATCGATTTATGTAATGGAAAGATATTCTCCGGCTGGGTCCAGCTGGCTCCTTTTCCAAGGAAATAATTTACCATTTCCGGCTGTGAATTTACAATCGCGATCTCCAAGGGAGAGCTCGTCAAAACTTCATCCTTGTTAGTTGCCAGTCCCGGATTCTTTTTCACTGCGGTTTCTACCATTGGCAAATTACCCTGTTTAATGTAATCAAGGAATTTAGCATCGTCGAAAAATGAAATCTCAACAATAACGGTCTCGCCCGGCTTTCCTACCACATTTGTCCTGTAGGTGGATTTCTTATCAGATGCCAGGGCTTCAACGGAATTGTCACCCGGTTTGATGACAACATCAACAGGTGTATAGGCTTTTACACTGATCGGCTTTGCGGCACCATTGATCTTTACAGTGCAATCCATATCAGCAGCAAGTTTTCCTTTTGCAGAAGCTTTTACTACCGGCTCCTTTTTTCCTGGAGGTTTTTTGGCTCCCTGAGCGAAGGTGGAGGCTGAAAAAGCGATTATAAACAGAAAAAGAAGAGTGAATTTTGTGCTTGGGTATTTTGCGGACATCATATGATCATTTTTTTACCGACCTAAAGATAGGCGAATGTCCGAATCCGGAAGCAATTTTATGCTATTTTTTTTCAACGGTTATAAACCTGCGCAGACAACAGCCATTCCGAATAGTTTGCTATTTTTGTGCATCTTACCTCAATAAAAATGGCTTCTCTTTTAAAAGAAAATATCAGGATCTCATTGCGTGCGATCAGAAGCCAGCTCCTCCGGACCATCCTGACTGTTTTTATAATTACCATCGGAATTACCTCACTGGTTGGCACACTTACGGCTATTGACGCCCTCAAATCCTCCATCAACAGCAATTTTACCAGCATGGGTGCCAATACGTTCACCATCCGGAACAGGGAAATGACCGTCAGGATAGGTGCAAACGGCAAAAAGCCCAAACGCTTCCGGAGTATCACTTACAATGAAGCTGTGAGTTTCAGTAAAGAATATAATTTTCCCGCCATTCCCTCTGTTTCCACCATGGCCTCCGGATCTGCAACATTAAAGCACGGTTCTAAAAAATCAAATCCGAATGTGCGGGTTTTTGGAGGTGATGAGAATTACATGGCAACATCCGGCTACGACCTGGAGAAAGGAAGAAACTTTTCTTCTCAGGAAGTACAATATGGAAATCATGTTGTGATCATTGGAAAAGAAGTAGTGGATGCGCTTTTCGATCAAAAAGAGGATCCTCTGGATAAGATCATAACAATCGGAAGCGGGAAATACAAAGTAATCGGCATTTTGAAATCCAAAGGAAACAGCATGAGTTTCGGTGGTGACAAAATCAGCATTCTTCCTCTAAGCAATGTTCGACAATATTTCTCCAGGCCCAACATGACCTTTACCATCAATGTTATGTGTTTCAGCTCCCAGCTGATGGATGCTGCTGTTGGCGAAGCAACGGGCACATTCAGGGTGATCCGCCAATTGAGTACAGGCGAAGAAGATAATTTTGAGATCACGAAAAGTGATAATCTTGCCAATTTATTGATTGAAAATATGCAGAAAGTGACGATGGGTGCAACCATTATCGGAGTGATCACCTTGTTTGGAGCGGCCATCGGTTTGATGAACATCATGCTTGTTTCGGTTTCGGAACGCACAAGAGAAATCGGAATTCGTAAAGCGGTTGGTGCTACAAAAAAAACCATCCGAAATCAATTTCTTGTGGAAGCGCTTGTGATTTGTCAGCTCGGGGGATTGTTCGGAACCCTTCTCGGGATCATCATCGGAAATTTTATTGCCTACGCCTTTGAAATCAGTTTTATTATTCCTCTTTTCTGGATCATCATGAGTATTGTTCTCTGTTTTGTGGTGGGGACGATCTCAGGAATTTATCCTGCAATAAAAGCATCCAGACTCGATCCGATTGATGCTTTGAGATTTGAGTAGCCTACTCATCATTAATTTTTGAATTGCGGAATTTTAATATATTAGTACGGTCAATAAAAATCCGCCTATGAAATTTCAGCATTTTCTTATCCTTTTGATTTTCATATCAAGTGCTTTCAGAAGTAAGGCTTCCGGAATCTCACGAGCCGATTCGTTGAGGCACTCCATTCAACACGCAAAGGACGACACGACAAAAGTGGGTTCCATGATCTTCCTTGGCGAAGAAATTTATCTCAATAATCCTGATTCCGCTTTACTGCTTTGGGAAAATGCAGACATCATAATAACTACAGCATTAAAAAAGGAAAACCGCGCTCTTGTCCGAAAAACACTGCTCCAATATTCCGCACTTGCTTTAAATAATATCGGGTTTATTTATACGAGAAGAGACGGCAAAAAAGCACTTGAGTTTTTTGAAAAAAGTTTAAAGATCCAACAGGAAGTTGGCGACGACAAAGGACTCGCCGGCTCCCTGAATAATATCGGATCCATCTATCATCAGCAGGGAGATATTTCTAAAGCACTTGAATATTATCATCAGAGTCTGGATATAAAAGAAAAAATCAACGACAAAAATTCGGTGGCTGTTTCATTGAATAATATCGGAAACATTTATGCCGATCTGGGCAACACAGAAAAAGCCCTTGATTATTTTCACCGGAGTTTAAAGATCCACGAAGAACAAGGCGATAAGGATGGTGCTGCCTTTGCGATCAATAACATTGCTTCCGTTTATTCTACGCATGGCGATGATGAGAAGGCGCTTGAATATTATACACGCAGTTTGAAAATCCGGGAGGAAATAAAAGATCAGTACGGCATTTCTATTTCAATGGCCAACATCGGAAGCATTTACCAGGCAACAGGAAAATTAGAAAAAGCGCGTGAGTATTATTTAAAAGCACAGGCCCTTCAGGAAACAACCGATGATAAAAGAGGATTGGCAGCCACGCTGGTAAACCTGGGATATATAAATGATCTGCAAGGTGAAATGGAACAGGGTCTGAAGAATTATGAAAAGGCCCTGAAAATGTTTGAGGAATTAAATGATAAAAAAGGAGTTTCTCATACCCTGAATAACATTGCAAGAATTTACAACAAAACCGGTGATCTGAAGAAGGCACTTGAATACGCCAATAAAGGTTTTTATATGGCAAAGGAAATGGGATACCCTACAAACATAGCCCACTCTACGCAGCTCCTTTATGAGATCTATAAAAAACAAAACAATGGAATGAAAGCTCTGGAGATGCATGAATTGTATATGCAGATGAAGGACAGCATTTCCAATGAAACCTCAAGAAAAGCTTCGCTTAAAAAACAGCTTCAGTATGAATATGAAAAGAAAGCAGCAGCCGACAGTGTATTGAATCTTGAAAAATCCAAACTTGAAGAAGTAAAGCACGAACAGGAAATTTCAGAACAGCGTATGTATACGTATAGCGGAACCATTGGTTTTGCTCTGATGATGATGGTTGCAGGAGTTTCTTTCCGTGCATACCGTCAGAAACAAAAAGCGAATGACATCATTGCTTTGCAGAAAAACATCGTAGAGGAAAAACAAAAAGAGATCCTCGATTCTATCAATTATGCTCAACGGATCCAGAGCGCGATTCTTGCAAAGGAAGAAGACATCAAAAAACATCTGCCGGAAAGTTTCCTGCTTTATATTCCAAAGGATATTGTTGCAGGAGATTTTTATTTCTTTGAAACTACCTCAACGCATTTATTTTATGCAGCGGCGGATTGTACCGGACACGGTGTTCCCGGAGCGTTGGTGAGTGTCGTTTGTTCCAATGCGCTTTCGCGATGTGTCAAAGAATTTAACCTTGCTGATCCCGGAAAAATTCTCGATAAGGCAAGTGAACTTGTGGTGGAAACATTTAATAAAAGTGGAAAGGATCTGAAAGATGGAATGGATATTTCACTTCTTGTAAAAGAGCTTTCCACTTCAAAATATACCTGGGCCGGAGCAAACAATTCATTATGGATCGCGCGGGAAAATGAAATGATCGAATACAAATCCAACAAGCAGTCGATCGGATCCCATGAAAACCATCAGCCTTTTACTTCACATGAATTCGATGCAAAGAAAGGTGATACGATTTATTTGTACACAGATGGTTATGCCGATCAGTTTGGCGGTGAAAAAGGAAAGAAATTCAAATACAAACAACTCCAGCAAAAATTAATTTCCATACACGCTCTTTCTATGGAAGAACAGAAAGTTGTTATTCAAAATAATTTCAATGAATGGAAAGGGAATTTAGAACAAGTAGATGATGTGTGCATTATCGGCTTGAAGGTCTGACGACGGTCAGACATGAAAGCCAGATAATGCCATCCCGAACGAGGCAGGAGTTTCGGTATCTTTCTATATTATCAGGATGAGGCAAGATTCAAGAGACGAGATTCTAGAGTCGGAACCGATCAGCAAACGTTAAACGAAAATAGCTACCCCGGGATTCGTAAATGCGGATGATTGCCTAATGCACAGTCATTCCGGACTTGATCCGGAATCTCAATAATCTAAGTAAAAAATTATATAGATGCTGAATAAACATGGAACGCAAATCTTCATGATTTTCATGATTATAAAGGATGCTGTGTTTGTGGGGTACCCCGATTTGCACCGGGGCAGGCTGCAGATTTTTCAAGAAAGCTATGATCACCTTCGGTGCATATGATAAGAAATGATTTGATTATTGAGGCGATAGGAAGAGGTCTTCTAAGAAACATCTTTCAAAACAATTGCAAGCGTTATCTTTACAGTTGAAGTCATTAGTCATAAGTCGTCAGTCTTTTGTTCTGAATCAAGAGTCAAGAGTCGAAAGAAAAAAGTTAATCGAGAACATTGAAACACAGATTCGTATATTCGAAAATTATTCGTTATCCGTACCACATCTAACATCCAACATTTAACATCCGCCCATGAGAGTCGTCATACAACGTGTAAGTTCTGCAACTGTCCGAATAGATGGAAAACTGAAAAGTTCCATTGGCAGTGGAATGCTTGTGCTGCTCGGCATTGAGGAGGCTGATGTGGAAGAGGATATAGAATGGCTGAGCAATAAAATGATCAACCTCAGGATCTTTAATGATGATTCGGGTGTAATGAATCTTAGTATAAAAGAGATCTCCGGAGAAATACTTCTTGTTTCCCAATTCACATTGCATGCTTCCACTAAAAAAGGAAACAGGCCTTCGTACATCAACGCTGCGAAGCCTGAGATCGCCATCCCGCTTTATGAAAAAATGATCATCAAACTTAGTAATGAACTAGGGAGCGAAATTAAAACGGGTGAGTTTGGCGCAGATATGAAAGTCGAATTACTGAATGATGGTCCGGTTACGATTTTGATCGATAGCAAACGCAGGGAATAGATTGCAAATTTCAGATTTAAAATCTCAAAAAAATTTCAGATTTCAGATTTCAGGTTCAGATTTGAAATTTGAGATTTAATCCGATTGATCTTGCCTCTTGCCTCTGGACTAAAGACTCCCTAGTATTCCGTTTCCAGCTCTTCTCCACTCATGATGCTGAGATAACTATTATACCTTGAAACAGCTATTTCCCCTTTTTCAACAGCAGCGATAATAGCACATTTCGGTTCATTGATATGCACACAATTATTGAACTTACATTCCCCTTTCAGCGCACGCATGTCTTTGAAATAATTTGCAATTTCGGTTTTCTCCATATCAACAAGTCCGAGCTCTTTTATACCCGGAGTATCAATGATGAATCCACCATAACTCAGAGGATGCATCTCGGCGAATGTAGTGGTGTGTTTTCCTTTAAAATGTGCATCCGAAAGCTCACCCACTTTAAGATCAAGTTTGGAATCCATCGCATTTACCAACGTTGATTTCCCAACTCCCGAGTGTCCGGAAAACAAGGTGACTTTATCCTTCGTAAGCGTTTTCAGCAATTCGATGTCGGCTTCTTTTAATGCAGAAATTTTATAACAGGGATACCCTATCTTTTGGTAGATGGCCATGAATGAATCCAATTCCCGTGCAGTTCCCTCCTCTTCAAACAGATCTGATTTATTAAAAAGTATGTTCACCGGGATCTGATACGCTTCCGCAGTGAGTAAAAACCTGTCGATAAACCCTGCCGAAGTCCGTGGAAGCGCCAATGTCACAACCAGCAATGCCTGATCCATGTTGGTGGCAAGGATATGTGATTGCTTGGAAAGATTAATTGATTTCCGGATAATGTAATTTCTTCGCTCATCAATGGTGTTGATCACTCCTTTTCCATCTGTTTCCATTTCAAAATGCACATTGTCGCCAACAGCAATCGGATTAGTGGATTTGATCCCCTGGATCCGGAACTTCCCTTTTATCCTGCATTCGATCATTCCGCCATCAGCCATAACGCTGTACCAACTGCCTGTGGACTTCATAACAACACCTTTCATCCTATTTTACCGTTTAACATTTTTCAGGATCAAATTTATCAAAAAGAATTAGCTTTGTGAGTATGTTGAATGTGATTGTTGAATTGAAACGAATAACGAATCCAGGCGAATAGCGAATCTAAGCGAATAGCGAATTTGAACGAATAGCGAATCCAGGCTAAACACCAAGCGTCAGTTCGAGTTCGACCGGAGGGAGAGTATCAAGAACAAGCAAAGGAATGTTGATTGGTGATTGGTGAATTGAAACGAATAACGAATCCAGGCGAATAGCGAATCGAAACAAAATTGAACATGTCGATAAAAGTAAATAACATATCAAAATTATACGGTGAACAACTGGCTCTCAACAGCATTTCATTCGAAGTGAATACCGGCGAAGTGGTTGGTTTTCTTGGGCCGAACGGTGCTGGCAAATCTACCATGATGAAGATCCTTACCTGCTTCATTCCTCAAACAAGCGGATCTGCTTCTGTTTGCGGCTTTGATGTTTCCGCAGAAAGCCTCGAGGTGCGCAAAAATGTTGGCTATCTTCCTGAACACAATCCGCTTTACCTCGATATGTACGTTAAGGAATACCTCGAGTTCATTGCCGGATTGCATCAGCTCAAAAATGTGAAGAGCCGCATCTCCGAGATGATCGGAATGACGGGATTACAGGTTGAACAAAATAAAAAGATCGGCGCGCTTTCTAAAGGTTATCGTCAGCGTGTAGGCCTTGCCCAGGCTATGATCCACGATCCACAGGTTTTGATCCTTGATGAACCTACAACCGGTTTGGACCCGAATCAGCTGGAAGAGATTCGCAACCTGATCATTGAAGTGGGTAAACAAAAAACTGTCATGCTTTCTACTCACATCATGCAGGAAGTGGAAGCTGTTTGTGACCGTGTCATCATCATCAACAACGGTCAGATCGTTGCGAATGACAGTCCGGAAACCCTACAACGCCAACAAGCACTGAACAAGCAACTTATCACAGTTGAATTTGATAAAGAAACAACCAGGAATTCACTGAAAAACATTGAAGGCGTTTTTGATGCAAAACTGATCAAAGGTAATACCTGGCAGATCGAGTCACGTATTGAAAATGATATCCGTCCTGCGATCTTTAGTTATGCTGTTGCAAATAACCTCGGCGTTCTCACTCTTCAGAAAGAAGAACAACGACTCGAAGATGTCTTTAAGAATCTCACAAAATAGAAACACGCTTATGAAAAAACTACTCCTTTATTCAGCGGCCTCAATCGCCCTCTTAAACGCATGCAATAATGATAAGAAAGATCATTCAACCGATCTTCCGGTTATCGATCCAATCACTTCACATATAGATTCATCGATCAAACCCGGTGAGAATTTTTTCCTCTTCGCCAACAATGGCTGGTTCAAACAATACCCGATCCCTTCTTCTGAAAAAAGCAATGGAATTTTCCGCACCATCCAGGACACCATCAACTCTGCTGTTCTGAGGATCTGTGAATCATCTGCCGCAGATACCAAAGCTGAGAAAGGCAGCAACAAACAAAAGATCGGTGATTATTTTTTCAGTGGCATGGATACGGTTAACATCGAAAAAAAAGGGACTCAACCTTTAAATGAAATGTTAACCAAAATCAGCCAGGTGAAGTCGCTGCCGGATCTTTCAAACACAATGGCATACCTTAATACAAAAGGTGTTGCTGGACCACTTGGTTTCGCCATCGTGAAAGATGAGAAGAACAGCACTCAATACACTGCTTATCTTTCTCAGCCGAGACTCGGTCTTCCGGAGCGGGATTATTATTTTAACAAAGACGAACGGACTGCTTCTATCAGAGAAGAATATTCAAAGCATCTTAAAAAGATATTTTTATTATCCGGAAAGGACGAAGCGGCATCTGCTTCAGCCGCCGCAATTGTTCTAAAGATAGAAACGGCTCTTGCAGCAGCGAGCAGAAAAATGGAAGACCTGCGCGATCCGTATAAGAATTACAATAAGATGTCGGTAGCTGCAGCAAATAAATTGACTCCTTCCGTGAACTGGACAGAACTATTCAAACTTTACGGATTGGAAAAAGTGGATTCCGTGGTAGTTGCACAACCTGAATATTTCACCGCACTGGAAACTCAATTGAAAAAAAATTCAAGCAACGACTGGAAAGTGTATCTCGAGTGGACCGTTCTTCATGAATTCGCAGAAGCATTGGGTAAGGATTTTACGGATGAGAATTTTCATTTCTATTCCGGAATTCTGGATGGCGTGAAAGAACAAAAGCCTCGCTGGAAAACAATTGTTGAAAATACGGATGCGTCATTGGGGGAGTTGATCGGACAGGTTTACGTAAAAGAATACCTTCCTGCAGGAACCAAAGAAAAATTACTGGAGATCGGAAACAACATCCGTGATGTATATGCAGAGCACATTAAAAAACTGGATTGGATGAGCGATGCGACAAAACAGAAATCTCTCAGCAAATTAAAAAAGATCACGATGAAGGTGGGTTATCCCGACAAATGGAAGGACATGTCGGATCTCGAGATCAGCAGAGAAAGTTATGCGCAGAATGCGATCCATGTGAACGAATGGGGTTTCCGACACATGATCAAAAGGTATGGCAAACCGGTGGACCACAGTGAATGGGAAATGTATCCGCAAACTTATAATGCATATTATGATCCGACGAGCAATGAAATTGTGGTACCTGCATGCAATATTATAGTACCGGGATTTGAAGGGCGGATGCCGGATGATGCTGTTCTATATGGCATTATCGGAGGATCCACATTTGGTCATGAGATCACACATGGTTTTGATGACCAGGGAAGTTTGTATGATGAAAACGGAAATTTGAGTGACTGGTGGACAAAAGAAGACAGACAAAAATTCGAAGCGAAAACAAAACTGATCGTAGAACAATTCAATGATTATGTGGTGCTGGATAGTGTTCATGTAAGGGGAGAAAACACGCAGGGAGAAAACATCGCCGACCTTGGCGGAGTGATCATGGGTTATGAGGCATTCAAAAAAACCAAACAAGGACAATCAACGGAGAAGATCAATGGATATACATCCGACCAGCGATACTTTCTTGCTTACGCGTATGCATGGATGGTGAACAGAACGGACGCTTCTCTTGCGAAACAGATCATGAGTGATGTGCATGCTCCGGCAGAATTCAGGATCAATGGTCCTCTTTCGGATATCGATGAATTCTATACAGCTTTTAACATTCATCCGGGAGATAAAATGTACCGTGCGGATAGCTTGAGGGTGAAGATTTGGTAGGGTGGGCTGGTATTGCCTCGAATAGGTCCTGCAAGCTCATAAAAATTTTTCTTTCAGAACAATTGGAGTAACACTCAGTACCGCTAATATCATGTTGGAGTTAAAACTAAAAAATCGTTCAGAAAAAGATAATCAGAACAATTTTTAGTTCATTTAATGATTATGAGTTTATCCGAATTAATAACAGTTCCGTTAATGATGAACTGGTAGAAATAAACACCGCTATTTAAATCACCGGCATCGATCTGCAAATTACTTTCATTAGTTTTTAGGAGATATGTTGAAACAAGTTTTCCTGTCACGTCCATGATTGCAACACTGGTAATACTCAAAATTGTCTTTTATTGTTCGATTAACTTTTTCCGCCATTATTTCAAAATATTATTTTAAAACAATGATAATTGACTATCATTATCCTGTTGGCTTTGAACTTTAGAGCGAGATTGCTTAACTGGACTGTTGTATTCGCTTAAAATTTACTGACGTTGTTCCGTCTTTGTAACAACCGTTTCAATATCTGCTCAAGCTTTACCTCGTAAAGCTCTTTCTTTAATTGAACTAACTCTATCTCTTCTTTGCTTTTCTGCTTTTGAGATTTGTCTTCTTCTGACAATGTTAGCTTGCCTTCCTTATAGGCTTTTCGCCAAAGGCGAAGCGTTTCTACATTAATATTTAGCTGGGTTGCTACACTCTGAACGCTACCTTGCTCATGGCTTAATTCTACAGCTTTGATTTTATACTCTTTGCTGTAACGGACTCGTACTTGTTTCATGCTTCTAAGATCGCACTTTTTATCCTAAATAATTTGTCCACTCAAAGGTAGGAACTCCAAACAAACTATTAAGATAATACCGCTATTGAATAAACCCTGTGTTATAAGTTGGGCGGTTAAAATGTTATTTGCAATAATGTGTCTACGGAGTTTTTCACTTCTTCGTTTCCGAAATGCTTTTTTTGTGCTTTGCTGTTCGTGGCATAAGCGGTCGCAGTTTAAATTTTTACAGAAGGGGAAGGGAAATTTTCTTTTTTTCTACACTACGCATGCACAGGAGGGCGGGAGAATGGCAAGCTTATTTGCAGCCAAGAACTTTCATTCCTTAATCTAATGCTGCAAATGTGCTTGACATTGTGGGTTTGCTATTTCTTTTTTCCTTTTCCTTTGTTTAGTTGTTTATTCTTTTTTCCTTCGGGTAAATAATTGTCTTTTGAAACTACTTTTTCACCAGTTTTTATTTCTAACGCTTTTCTTGCGTCACCCGCAATTCGTCCACCTTGCTTAGCTACAACTTTATTTTGAATAAATCCTTTTGGATTTTTTGTTTTAACAATTGCAGTTGTCGAAGCCTCACCAAGCATTGAAAAAATTAATTCAAGGTCGGTCATATGATCTCTTAAGTTTTGACTTTTTAGTCCTTTTACTTTTTTATATTCAGAAGGTGTCAAGCCAAAAGTTGCTTTCGAAATCTCTGCTGTAAGAATTGCGTATTCTTTTTGTTCCTTTACTCCTCTGTTTTTCCATTCATCGGTCAACTCCTCGCGTATTGCAATACTGCGCATGCGTTTTTCAATCCAGTCGTCCGGATAACCTTTGAGTTTATAAAGTTCTCTTGTCCGTTGTGTTGCTAACTCGGGGTTTTCAATTTCATCTAATCTGTCCGCGCCCACTTGTGCTAACCAAAGTTTAAATGGCTCTGCTTTCGGTGATGGAATTGATTGAATTATACGTAGAAGTCCTTTAGCGTTGGCACAATTCAGCTTTTGTTTACCGCCAATTGTGTCGACTGAAAGGGGGGTGACAAATTGTCCCCACCCTTTGGAAAGTTCTTCGTCACGCTTACGCATTTTCTTTATGTAATCGCTTGGGTTGGGTGTGTCGGTAAGGACTTGAATAACGTCTGCTACAACGAAATACCATTTTTCGTCTGCCTCATTCCAAACAGTTCTAATCTGTTTGCTTTCAAATAATTTAATATTGCTCATGGGCAAATTTAATAATAAAATGTATTCTAAAGCTGTAAATATGCATGACATTGTGGGCTCCGGCCTTAACATACAAAGCTTTCATAACCTTAGTCCTCAAGCAGTAAATTAGTGATGAAATTTAGGAACTACTATATTATTCATCTCTAAATTACCTAGCAAACTACTTTTTACGAACTGAATTAAATTAGCGTCTGCATTAATATTTTGTCTAATGCCAAAAATATCACAAACATAGTTTATCATCCCTGTGCTTGTTTCAGAAGAATTAAAATGAAAAAAAATTATGACCCCATAATTATTAATATTTATTAAACTGGGAACTGAATTAGTTAAATTCTTTGTCAAATCACTTAAGGTATTCCTTATCTCAGCTTGGGTTAAAGGCGCATTTAACATTTTTGAATGATAACACAAATTAGTAATGTCAAAAAACAATGCTGTTGATAAATTTACATAAGGCTTTTGCATCTTTTCTCGCAGAATCCTTTTTATTTTTTTAAATATTTTTTCTCTCGATGGAGTTGAATTAAAGTCAAATTGTGCACTGGCACATTCTATAAATATCTTACTACCATTAAAAATAATTTCAAAATCAGGTGGTTCCGGTTTGTTAAATTCGATTTTCCTTTCAACTAAAGTCCATGCGATATATAATTCAAACATATCACCATAAAAGGCTACATTTCTAATGTTTTTTGTGAGCCTTTTTTTACACAACTCGTAAATTTTAATGTCAACCTTTTTAATTGCCGCCAAATATTCAATGGGTCCAAATAAATTATTTAAGAATATATATTTGAATTGTTCTGAATTGGAATCTAATGTTAAAAGAAGTTGGTAATTATCGTAAAAAGAACGACCTTCATTATTGGAATCTGTTAAGTCAAAATTCAATTCATATAAATAACATTTATAAATAAATTCAACATCCTCTTTCGAAATTTCAACTTTACTCATTTTAAAATCATTATCAATTTCATGCATTCACTGGCTATTGTACTATATTTTTTATCAAAAATATTTGATTAAATCAAAGCATTTAAGCACATCTAAATTAGTTCACTTCCATCGGGTCAAAAATATAAACATCATATTTATAATCCTTTACTTCATTGTTTTGTTTGTCATTATAAATTTTAACTGTAATTTTTTTGTCCATTAAATTTAACTTCTGAAAAGCTTTTTTCTTTGTGTCCATTGAGTAATAGGAGTAGTTAAAATCATTTTGCAATCCCTGTACTTGCCAAACAATACAATCGTCACCTTGTTTTAATTTATGTGTTAGGCTACATTTAACTATGCTACCCTCAACTAGCATTTCAACTTTTGCTTTTGAAAAATCTACATTTCCGTTTGGGATAACGAACGACCATCTTTTAAAAACAATTTGAAATGGAACAAAGCCACAGGATGGCCAAGAATAATAGCTCGGAATCTGTCTTTTGTTTTTTGTTCCATTTATAACTTGAAGAGCATATGAACTAATCGTTGCACCAAATCCCATTTTTTTTCTTTCTGGAAATAAAATCCATGATCGATGGCCGCATTCTTCGTTGCCCGAACCATCATCTTCCATTTGATCGGTAATAAGTCGTGAGAATTCACCTTTAATTAACAATGAGAGATTAGATGTGCTTGCGCCATCATAACCTTCTTCCGAATAACATTTTAAATCTTTTGAAGGTTCATGTGTTAATCGATCATTGCAATACATGATAAATGCAGCGGCTTGTGCAATATTATTATAGCTATCATCAAGTTCAATAGAATCATTTACTCCCGCTGTTCTTCTAAAATAATTAATCCTTTGAAGAATCTTTGTATAGGTTTCTTCTTTGAGTTTTCCTTTCTTACAAAGAAACTTGTTTCCTGACCATTCAATGTCTTTTATTTCTGAACCTAAATAATTTTCTTTAAAATCTTTTGATATTTTTTCTTTTGACCTTTCGTCAATCGTTTTTCTAGAAGTGAATGACAATATAGCTAATATGCTTATAACTGAACTGAATGGCAGATGCAAAAATATTGCGCGGAGCGCACCTTTAAAAAAGCATTTGCAACTTGCAGAAAGCCC
Organism: Bacteroidota bacterium; assembly: GCA_030855265.1. GTDB lineage: Bacteria > Bacteroidota > Bacteroidia > 2-12-FULL-35-15 > 2-12-FULL-35-15 > 2-12-FULL-35-15. The sequence goes on from JALYRR010000046.1 coordinate 17,224, forward strand.
GCATTTTTTTTAGGTGATGTTAGCGGCTGCTTTATTCTTATTTTGTCCAGTCAAAGCCTTCAATACTGTCTTCTCCGTCAAACATTTCATTGATAATTTCGTCATTATCCGGAATGTCGTCCGCTGAAATTATTTCGTCCGTTTCAGAATTAATAATTTCATATCGGTCAGCCTTACTATAATTGTCGCTATTGTCGATGCTCTCTTGAGCTTCGTCATCGGTCTCAAAACAAACTTCGCCTATTAACTTGTTTTTCTTATAATAATTTACTATAAACATACTGGAATAATTAATATCGTTTTACTAATTCACAGTTTGTAAATATTACGTCTAAGCCCATTCTCATTCCTTCACAATTTCCTTTTAGCATAAGATTGTGGGCTGGCAATAATTTTTAAATTTTTGTGCGGTGGAAAAAAATTAAAACACGTTGGGCTGTCGTGTCGGGAAAAAGTCTGCGTGATGGTCGATGTTTATTCCGGTATTCTGTCGTTAAGTTTCATGTTTGTTATGTCGGTCTTGACGCTTTCTGGTAACGGTTCGCGAGCAGGCGCAGAAAGCGTTTATAAATCCATTTTTTCTACGAAGCTCGGATTATAAATATACAAATAATTGTCTTATGGAACGAGATGCGCTTTTTGCGCTTGCTCGCTGTTACCTGCTGGCCGATTTTATTATATTTGTCATATGAAGTACAAGTCGTCAGATAGTCAAGGTTCTATTTTACCTAATTTACTTGGCCTTTCTACGGAAAAGCAAGTCAATGAGTCCGAATTTGAAGGGTTTTTGAAAGCTGAAATATATTTTACTGAAAATCTCTCTCCGCGTACAAAGTTTAATAAAACGTTCATTTTGAAAATTCACAAAATGGCTCTCAGTCATTTGTATTCTTTCGCGGGAAAATTAAGAGATGTAAATATGTCTAAGGGAGGTTTTCCATTTGCAGCGGCAAAATTTTTACCTGAAACGATGTCTGCGTTTGAAAATGAAATTCTCTCTGCTTTACCCAATAAATATGAAGGTCGTGAAGAATTGATAAAGGACATAGCAGTTGTCCACGGAGAACTACTTTTTATTCACCCATTTCGTGAAGGAAACGGTCGTACCGCTCGTCTTTTAGCAAACCTAATGTCTCGAAAAGCGGGGTATGATGGTTTAATGTTTGAAAAAATCGGGAAGAAGGAATTTGAGAAGTATGTTGTCGCTGTGCAGAGTTGCGCCAATAAAGATTACAAGAAAATGATAGAGTTTATTACTTCTATTTTCCCAGATTAAGCTCCACTTTTTTAAGTGTCTGTTCCGCAACATTTAGTGGAATGTCGATTCCCTCAATTTTAAAAGAAGCAATTAACGATTTGAGAATTTGTTCTCTCAAAGCGCTAATCTTATTGTCCTTTTTCGAAGTAGATTTCATAGTGTAAATATACAAAATTGTCGGCAGAAAACCAATTTTCCTGCGGAGCCCGGCTTGCAGGTAACGGTTTGCCGCCTGGCGCTCGTTTGGGTTTCTTACTATATTTTTAATTGCGAAGCTTTATTTCAAAGTGAATTCAAATTTGTCTTACGAAGCGAAATGCCCAAATGGCGCCAGACGGCTGTTATGCCCAGTGCTCACTATTCTATTGTCAGTTTGCCAGTCCCGACAACTTGATTGTCGGTACGCAGTTGAAAAAAGTAAACTCCATTCGTTAAATTTTTTCTTTCAATCTCTACTTTGTCTGTAGTAATGTTGTTCCTTGTTTGCACCAGATTACCACGAGTGTCGTAAAGTGTCAACGTGTAGTTGTTGTGTTCAGAATTCTGAAATTTCAAAGTCGTGTTTTGATTTGTCGGGTTTGGATAAAGCAAAATGGATGAAGAAATATCGTTAACATTTATTCCTGTCGGTGGTTCGTTTGTCGTTAAAGGTAAAAAAACCGAACATCCCATACCGTCTGTAACCTGAACAAAACAATTTCCTGCGCATAGTCCAGTAACACTTGATGTAGTCTGCCCGCTACATGACCATGAATAAGTATATGGTGGAAAACCACCCGCTGTTGTGACATCCCCTGTTCCATCACAACAACCGGCACATGTTGCGTCAGTCCCCGTAACGAATGCACTAAAACTTGAACCTGAAACAGCCGCATTTTGGGTAACTGAACAAGAATTTGAATCCGTTACGGTCAATGAATAAATGCCAGCACATAGTCCTGAAATAGTTTGTGTCGTATCCCCAGTTGACCATAAATAAGAAAATGGCGGCTGACCTGTCGGAAATGCAGTTATGTAACCAGTGCACATACCACAATAAGCGGTCGGATCGCCAGCGAAAGTAACTGAACATTGCCCAAAAATGTTTATCGTATTTAATAAACAAAGTAAACAGATAAATTTTCTCATGTTTGTCGTTTTACTAACGTGTCGTTTAAGCATTGGGCATAACGTTTTGCAGCTACAAGAAGTTGGCGATTTCGAAGCACAAAACTGTCTGCCACCACAAAACTTGATACGAAGCACAAAGCTTCATTTAACCACTGAACCGCCAATTTTTTGTAGGTGCTGTTATAGGGCGTTGTTTCTGTCACCATTGGTTTAAAAGTTCTTTTTTATCGCCTAATTGTCTGTCCATTTCTGTCAAGAGCCAAGAACCACCAAATGCAATTGTTCCTTCGTGTGAACCATAAACTATCCAGTCAAAATTTTCGTCTGTATAAACTGTCTCATAGCAGTCAGGGTCAAATTCAGAATTGTCAGTCTGGTAGTCATAACG
>JALYRR010000227.1 GCA_030855265.1 Bacteroidota bacterium
GAGAGGGCTAGGGTGAGGTCTAGTGGGTCTTCCAGTCAAGATCAGCATCCCAATTACTTCGGATGTTAATAATTTCAGCGTTGTAGATCACTTGTTCTGGCTGACGCTTTTTGATGTAATCTCCTTCGTCCCACTTCTGATTTCCATTCTCATCAAAAATGATTTTCAGTTTATATTTCCCGGGATGCAAATATTCGTAAACGAGTTCTGTTGCTCCTGTTGCTAAATTTTCCCGAACCACATTTTCTTTTTCATCCAACAATTGAACGATGTAAGAGCCTTTTTCATCTTTTACTTTCGGAATATCGAGTTTCAATTTAACGCTTCCATAAAATTTTTGTTCCCGGGTTTTGAATTTGATCCTGATCGTATCATTCGTCAGTCCGAAGAAATCCGTAAATGTTCCCGGTGGAATAAACAGCTCGTACTTTGTGTTTTCTTTCAAGGAAAGCTGTGAGTTGAATGTAGGTGCATCCACAAAAGTTCCCGAGCCAACCGGCCATTCAGCTTGAGAAAGCGAGTCCCAGGTGCCGGTATACACTTGCTGTCTGGATCTGCCGAATTCACTATTGAATCCTAAAGTCGCATTGTCCTTGTGCACAACCGTGTCTTCACGAAGAATGCTTCCATTCCTCGCCAATGAAGTAACCGGTTGTGAGAAGGTTAGAACAACCGGAGAATTCAGATTGAAACTCTGATTCCCATCCGGACTGTTATTCAACCGGAGCTTCAGTGGATTTCGTTTTGCTTTAATCGCATCTTCAAATTTGATGAACTTAAAAAACAAAGTATCCATGATCTGTGAACCATTCCGCACTTCAAGTAGTAAAGAATCTTTTTCATAATTTTTTACCCAGTACACAAGTGTGTCCCTTTTTGCGGAATAGTCAAAAATTTCCTGAACGCCTTTTTTGTCATTGCTGATGTTGTTGACCAGAATGCTGTCTGTTCCTTTGCTGAAGATCAATGTGAATTTTCCATATTGATCATGCATGTATTTCTTAATGTATGTTTTTCCTTCGGGTTCGGTAAATGAATTTAATAAAATGCTTTCGTCTGATGACGGATCAACCAAACTGTCTCTGAATCCAAGAGTTTCGCCTGCATCAAAGCGATAGTTAGCGTTCTGGTCTTTTAAGGAAAAGATCTTGTAATTACCCGGAGCAATGTTCCTGATCACAAAATTTCCATCAGCATTTGTTCGTGTGAAATAATCGGGTTGGTTCTTAAAAACGATACTGTCGCTGGTATTTTTGTACAACATCACCAACATTCCTTTTTCGGTTTTGTGATCAAAGGCGTTTCTCACTTTTCCTTTTACCTCTAGGGAATCAATATAATTTCCGGTAGAAAAAATATAATTGAAATTTTCCTTCGGATTGTTTTCATTCAGATCCTGGAGAGAGGTTCCGAAATGAATGGAATAGGTGGTATTCGGCTTGAGCACTTCCTTTTTATCGAGCTCGATCACCAGCGTTTTATTCTTTGCCTCAATTTCCGGAGTGAATTCCAGCGGTGGTGAAATAAGTAGCTGTCCGTTGAGGTCTTTTAAAACAATGTATTCATCAAATACAATCTGAATGGAACGCGTATTGAAATTTAATCGGGCACTGTCAGGGATGTATTTTAACGCACGCGGCGGAGTTTTATCAATGGGGCCTCCTCCGGGAGCAACCACCTGTGCGCATGAGGAAATGAACATCCATGCGATGGTTGACAGAAACAGGAAAAAACCTTGATTGATTTTCATTAAATTTTGTTCTGAGAATGAATTAACTGTTCAATTATTGCTGTTACTTTTGAAAGGTACATCTGGTCGGTCTGATCAAAATGAGAAAGATGTTCGCTATCCACATCCATGACAAGTGCAACGTTGCCCGCGGCATTAAAAACCGGCAGCACGATCTCCGAACGCGACAAAGAACTGCAGGCAATATGTCCGGGGAATTTCTCAACATCTTCAACAATGATCGTTTTTTTCGTTTCCCAGCTTTTGCCGCAAACCCCTTTTCCGAAAGCGATTCGGGTACATGCCACAGGACCCTGGAATGGACCTAGCACCAGTTCTTTTAGATCTTCCTGTTCGTTTGAAGCCGTTGCCCCAGCTAAGGGCAAGGTCCTTACAAAATAAACTCCCACCCAGAAAAAATCCATTCCGAATTTAAGTGCCGACATGATATTGGACAGATTCGCGATAATGTCAGGTTCCCCTTCAACTAATGCCTTGATCTGCGGAAGCAGGGATTCATATTTTTCAGCCTTTGTTGTCCCGGAAACGATCAGTGATTCTGACATAAGTTTTGTTTAAGAATGCAAAGATAGGGACTAATTGCTTGCGTAAGCGATGGTGGCCACACTGATCCTGACACCTGGCACTTTTAATAAAGTTTGAGCGCATGCTTCGAGTGTGGCGCCAGTAGTAATTACATCATCAACCAGGAGAATGTGTTTACCTTCCAGCTTTTCCTGTTGCTTCAGTTGAAAAACAGATTCAACATTTTCCCAGCGGCTGAACCTGGATTTGCGAGTTTGTGTTTCCGATTCGAAGGGACGAAAAAGGGTTTTGGTATCCGCTTCCACCTCCATGCTTTGTGCGAGTCCGTTCGCGAAATAATCGCTTTGATTATAACCACGCTTTCTTTGACGGCGCGCATGGAGTGGCACCGGGATCACAGTTTCCACGGTTTTAAATAGTTCACTCAGTTTCAGGTCCTGTCCGTAAAGCCTGCCAACAGTGAGTCCCACTTCTTTCTGACCTTTATATTTCAACTGATGAATGAGGTGCTGAACTCTTCCTCCTTTGTTGAAACCATAATAGGCGGCAGCGGAATGAATATTTATTCGTCCCCAGAAAATTTTTGCTACCGGATTGTCGTTATTAAGATGGAAATTGGTTTTGGGAAGGTGATAGGCACAATAGGTACAGATGCTGAATTCGTGTTTGAAAAGGCTGTTACCACATGAAACACAAACCTGCGGAAATATCAATGAAATAAAGTCGTTCAGCATAGATGTCCGTTGAGCACTAAAAAGTATTACTTTTGGGTCATCGAAAATAGACATAACATTTAATATGGAAAATAAACAGGAAGAAAAAAAATCAAATAACAGGTTATTGCTGATTCTTACAATCTTATTGCTTGTAGGAAATGGTGTATTTGGTTATTTATGGTGGACAGAAAAGAACAGAGCCAATGAAGTGATTGTGCAGAAGCAGGAAGTGATCGTGGAGCGCGACAATGTAAAATCGGATCTGTTGAAATTGCAGGAAGAATATGCAACACTTCAGACCAACGACAAAATGCTTCAGGCAGAGCTGGATGCGAAAAGAATCGAGATTGCCGAACTGATTGAGCAGGCTGAAAAGCATAAGAATGATGCCTATATCATTTCCAGATTGAGAAAAGAAACAGAAACGCTTCGTGGAATCATGAAGCATTATGTCGTGGAGATCGATTCATTGAATACGTTAAATAAAAAGATCATTGCTGAAAAAGATCAGGTGAGTGCTGATCTGACCGTTGAAAAAGACAAGACCACTCAGCTGTCGAAAGACAAAGACCAGTTGCAAAGCACCGTTAATCTGGGATCCGTTTTGAAAGCGGAGAATCCGACTGCAAAAGGAGTGAAATTCAAATCCGGCGGAACCAAGGAAGTGGAAAGTACAAAAGCCTCCCGTGTGGATAAGATCAAAGTATCCTTCGTTTTGGGTGAGAACAAGATTGCCAAGAAAGGTGTGAAGCCTGTTTTCGTTCGAATTACGACTCCTGATGGAAAGGAACTTACCAAATCTGCTGATGAAGGCAATATGGTAAAATTCAATGGCTCCAAAGGTTTCTTTGCTGGCAAGCAGGATGTAAATTATTCAGGGGAAGATGTTGCTGTAGATGTATTCTGTGGTAATCCTGCTCCTCCGTTTATTGCCGGAAAATACCTGATCGACATTATTTGTGATGAAGTGATCGTAGGGCAGACAAGCATAACGCTGAAGTAATCATTTCTAATTAATTCTAAAAAGCACTCTCATTCCGGGGTGCTTTTTTAGTATCTTTGATTTCCAAATTTAAAACCCCGATGAACCCCAATATTGATCCGGACTCAGAAAATTTAAGCTCCGCAGAAAAGGAGTTTGAAAAAGTATTGCGCCCGGCGGAATTCTCTGATTTTACCGGACAGTACGAAGTGGTAGAGAATCTGAAGATCTTTGTTCAGGCTGCCAAGCAACGCAGCGAAGCATTGGATCATGTTCTGCTTCACGGTCCTCCCGGGTTGGGAAAAACTACGTTAGCCAATATTGTTGCTTCCGAATTAGGAGTAAATATAAAGATCACTTCCGGCCCTGTGTTGGATAAGCCGGGAGACCTTGCCGGTTTACTAACCAACCTCGAAGAATATGATGTGCTGTTCATTGATGAGATTCATCGATTAAGTCCGATCGTGGAGGAGTATTTATATTCCGCCATGGAAGATTATAAGATCGATATTATGATCGACAGCGGACCCAATGCCCGCAGCGTCCAGATCAAGTTGAATCCATTTACGTTGATTGGTGCAACTACACGAAGCGGATTGCTCACTGCGCCTTTACGTGCACGTTTTGGAATCAACTCCCGGTTGAATTATTATGATTCTGCATTATTAAAAAAGATCATCATTCGTGCTGCCGGAATTTTAAACGTACCTATCAGCGATGAAGCGGCCCAGGAGATCGCCAGAAGAAGCCGTGGAACACCAAGGATTGCGAATGCATTGCTGAGAAGGATCCGCGATTTTGCACAAATCAAAGGCAATGGCAGCATAGATATAGAAATTGCACACATCGGGCTTTCCGCATTAAACGTGGATAAGAACGGTTTAGATGAAATGGACATTCGGATTCTTTCAGCATTGATCGATAAATTCAAAGGAGGACCTGTTGGCCTAACTACCATTTCAACTGCCGTAGGTGAAGAAGCGGGAACCATTGAAGAAGTGTATGAGCCATTCCTGATCCAGGAAGGTTATCTTGTTCGGACACCACGCGGACGTGAAGCAACTGATCAGGCATACAAACATCTGGGAAAGATCCCGAGAAGCTTTAAGGGAAGTTTGTTCGATAATCCATAAATAGATTATTAGCTATCTTATAGTTAGGCACCGAAGATAATGGCTGCGCTGAATGAAAAGATCACCGGTGGAGAAGGCCTCAAAAAAAATCCTGAATAAAAAGCAACCTTTCTGTTAGGGTTCGTCTTTTAAGAAATGGAAAGTAATTTCCGGGCACCAAGTATCCACATCACCTTCATTTAAAAATTCAACAGATGAAAAGACTAGCCTCCGTATCAGCAGCGATTATTATTTCATTAAATGTAATGGCACAAAATACCAGCCTCGATTACAAGCACGCCATCAAAGTTTATAACCTTTCATCATTTGATGAGTTTCGAAGGTCAGAAAGAGTGAACGATTCCTCTTCGGAATATTACTCCTATACTACAACTAACCTTAGGATTCTCCACCCTAGCGTCGCATTCCAATGGAAAACATCCAAAAATAATTTCCATGAAATTGAATTGACAGATCTGGCACTCAATAAAGCCGGCTCAATTACATCTCTTAAAAACGACACAAGCAACACTTCGTACATGTTAAGCGGAGATGATGTCACTACCACTTCCATCGCTTTGCGTTACGAATACATCCTTACACTCCGAAAGTCTAAAGAAAGCAAACTGGTTCCATCTGTTGGATTTGCCCTTGGAATATTTTATCAGCAAAACAAATATGACCCGAAAATTTCATCCTCTTTTCCTTCAAAGGAAACAATATTCGGAACCAGGATGTACGTTACTCCCCGCCTTTGTTACTACCTCAATTCACGCATCTTTCTTGATCTTAATATTCC
>JALYRR010000047.1 GCA_030855265.1 Bacteroidota bacterium
AGATAAGGCCAACCAGGCAAAATACGAAGCTGCGATTGCAAAAGCCGATGCGCTTCTTGCCAAAAAAGATTATACAAATGCAATGGCTGCTTACAAAGAAGCTCAGCTCATTAAAGCGAAGGAGCCTTACCCGGGAAACAAGATCAGTGAGATCAACTCAACGCTTGATGGTTTAGCAAGAGCCACTGAAAAGGACAAGCAATACAAAGAGATCATTGTAAAAGCGGATAAATTATTTGAGTTGAAGGATTATAAATCTTCTAAAAGTAAATACCTGGATGCATCACTCGTGAAGCCAACCGAACAATACCCGAAAGACAGGATCGCTGAAATTGAAGTTCTTATGAAAAAGAAGAACACCACAACTACGGCTGTTGCTACAAATATCTCGGAAGATTTTAAAAGTGAACTCGCGAAAAAATATCCGGAAGGAATCACTGAAGAATCGGCTTCCGAAAACAATGCGAAGGTGACAAGAAGGATCGTGGTAAAAGGAAATGAAGGACATTTGTATGTAAAGAAGGTTACTTCTTTCGGACCCATTTATTATTTTAAAGACAATGTGCCTATCACCGAAAATGAATTTATGAATGACACGGAAGTGCAACCGCAGTAAACCATGAAGAAGAATCTTATCCTGCTGGCTCTATGCCTTTTCTGTTCGACTATGTTCGCGCAAAATGATGTGGAATTGAAACTAACGCTCCGTGATGGAAATGTTGTAAGTGGAACTTCCAAAATCGGAAATATTTCCCTGATCACAAATTATGGGAAATTGGAGATTCCGATCAAAAACGTAAGTTCGCTTGATCTCGGAATCTCTTCGGATAAAGCAACCAATGATAAGGTATCAAATCTTGTTAAGCAGCTCGCCAATTCAAATGAGCAATTGCGCAAAACTGCTTATGATGAGCTGGTTAATATGGACATAAAAGCAATTCCGGCACTTTCCGCTCTTCTTTATTCTTCAGGATATGAACCATCAACTTTTACTGATTATACTGTTGAGTCTGCTCAGTCTGAATTACAGGGTAAATACAATGTAGATGATAATGTTTCCTCGGATGATGTAGTCGCAATCGATTACGCATATACCATGGGTGGAAAATATGACTTTGCCAAAATTGATCTTAAGACTGAATATGGAACATTGAGCATTCCTAAAGACAAGATCCAGCACATAGATGTAATGTATACCGGAGATGGTGCAAATGGTGAAATGACCTTTAAATTATTGGGAACAAAACACATCAGCTCGAACCTGAACGGCGGATGGTTAAAAACAGGAATCATGGTGAAGTCAGGACAGAAGATCAGCATCAGCGCAAACGGCGAAGTTGCTTTTGCAAGTCTTTCAGGAAGTAAATACAAACCGGACGGAACCATTTCAGGAGCTGCCTCAGCTGTTCAAGAGTACGAAGGCGATTATTCTTCTGCGAGCACGTATCCAACTTATGGGAACGTTGTATTTAAAATAGGGGAGGCGTCCACGCAGATTTTAAAAGCGGGTGCGAAATTCAGCGGACCTGTTACCATGAACGGAATGCTTTATATTTCTATATATGAAACAGTATTCAATGCAGCCAATTCAGGAAGCTATACAGTTAAAATAGCTGTGAAGTAAAATTTTTATTGCAATTGTTGATCAGAGCATTTTTAACTTTCCTTCTCGTTTCTTTTTTTGCTTCGGCTCGTTCTCAGGTATATTCTGAAAATGAGTCAGCAACTTTCTCGTTTACGGCTGGACTCACAAGTTCCAATCTTTACAACGACAGTGTTTCTTACAAATCAGGAATATTATTCAATGGTGGACTTGTATATAGCTTAACACTCTCGCCCCGAATCAATATTGCTGCGGAAGCGTTATTAACCGGCAAAGCTTTTAAAACGGATTCACCTATAGTGAAATATCGTTTTTATTATGCGGATATTCCTCTGTATGCGCAATTGAAATTCAATGAAGATGTGCGGCTAAATCTCGGTGGTCAGTTCTCTAAATATTTAAGTTCGAACTCATCAAAATCAGATACTGCTCAGACAAACGGAGTTACGTCAGTGAAGTTCAAGAACATCAAAGATATTGACCTGGGTTTTTTGGCAGGGATTGAAGTTGATATCAATAAGAATTTAACCATGGCTGCCAGATACACGATTTCATCTGATTCCTTTTTCAATAAGGATAAAGTTTCCTTCGGAGTTTTTCAATTCTCTTTTCGTTATTGTGCATGGAGATCCTACAAACAGTTTTTTGCAAAAAAAGAAGCCAGTCAATGAAAACCCTGATCCTGCTGAGTTTTTTTCTGCTTGTTTCTTTCTTGCCTTCCTGTAACAACACCAGTGCAGAATCCACGGAGGTAAAAGTTTCACAGGTTGTTCCGCCGGAGACTTCCACCGTTAATAAATATTCCTGGAGTTCTGATTATCAGATAAAGAACGCCCTTATTAACAGAATTTCTGTTCCTGAAGGTTATGAGAGAATTACAGAAGAACCAGGTTCATTCGCCGACTGGCTTCGTTTTGAACCATTAATAGAAGGCAATCCCCGGGTTCATCTTTATAATGGAGAAGAAAAAAGAAATCAAACCGTACATCATTCGGTCGTGAATATTGATGTTGGTTCAAAAGATCTTCAGCAATGTGCCGATGCAATTATGAGAATGCGCGCTGAATATTTGTATTCGAAAAAAGAGTTTGATAAATTGCATTTTAACTTTACGAGCGGACATTCCATTGGTTTTAAAAAATGGTCAGAAGGCTATCGCACAGTAATAAAAGGAAATGATGTTAATTGGGTGAAAAAGGCCGGAAAGGATGATAGTTACAAAGTTTTCAGAGCGTATTGTGATGTGATTTTCAATTATGCGGGAACTTCCTCTTTAAGTAAGGAATTAAAACCTGTTCCTTCTTTATCAGAAATGAAAACCGGGGATGTCTTTATTGTCGGCGGTTTTCCGGGCCACGCAGTTTTAGTTACTGACATGTGCATTAATAAGAAAACAGGTAAAAAATTATTCCTGTTACAACAAAGCTACATGCCTGCGCAGGAGATCCACATTCTGAAGAATTATAACGATCCTGCTCTCAGCCCCTGGTACCATCAGGATTTTACAGGAGACCTGAAAACACCTGAATGGACATTCAGTAAAGATCAGTTAAAACGTTTCTGATCAGGGACGGTTGTTGTTTCCGCTTCGATTAAAAAAGTATACGATCAAGGCCACAACAAGGACAACTAGTAAAACTCCAACCCAAACACCGGCTTTAAAAATTCCGCCAACCACTGCACATCCACATAATGTGAACATCAGGCAATAAGCGAAAAAAAGCATAAAGTAATGACTTTTCATAATGGTTCAATTTATTTGAAAACCATTATACAGGAAACATACCATTCGGCGAATGCCTGAATATCGAATAAAAACTCTTTGATATAAGGCGTTTCCGGAGCATGGGTGAATTTGTGACATTAATGAGATAGACTAGTCGGAGGGGAATTATTTTCCCGAAAAACAATTCTACCAGGTTGATTTCAAGAATCGATTACTGATTACACCATCGCCTCACAATAAATGAGATGCGGTTCAAGAACGTCAATTACTTCGCTTGCGCTGATTTTTGATTCGATCCGCAGAACCTTATCACAGTCTTCTATATCCAGGTTCCATTTGCTGATTCCGCTGTGTCCTGACAGAATTGTATCCATCGTTTTGATCTGGCGGACACTGGTGATGTTGGTTTTGAAAATGTGTATTTCTGGTTTCATAAATCTTTATTGTTGGAGGAGCCGCTTTCATTTTCCGGCATCCTGAATTTACTTTTGCATCTGTCCTTGATTCGTTCTCTTTCTTCAGGACTCATATTTTTCATGCGTTCTTCCATCCTGGCTTTCCAGTGTGAGCGATCGCCACATCGTCCACCTTTTTTAAATCCTTTGCCGCATCCTCCGAAAAGTATTTTACAAAGAGCAAGCAATCCGATTGCCTGCCAGTAAGTAACTACAGGTCCGTTGAAAAGTGTGGGTACAAGCCAGTTCCATAGAAACATGGTTCCGAAGCCGAGAACAATAAGAAAAGCTGTAATCCCGAAAACGATTTTTAGTGCGAAGATTATTTTGTATTTAGTATTCATTGGGTAGATTTTAGTAGTTAATTAATTCATTGTAAAGGCTTCTTAATCGATCCTGCAGATAAAGCACAGCATACCTCTTTCTTGAAATGACTGTCTTGATTCCGGAATCAGTCAGCAGGGCTATCTCCTTCAGACTTTTTCCCTCCAGCTCATGAAGTATAAAAACTTCGCGCTGCTTGTAGGGAAGTTCTTCAAGTGTTTCTGTGAGAACCTCTGAAATTAGTTTGAGCAGAAGCTGTTTATCCGCAGGTGTTTCAGCCGAAGGAATAATATCAGACAATAAAAGCACCTCTTCTTCTTCCCGTCCAAGGCTGTTGATATCATCCAGCCTTTCGGGTTTCATTTTCCGGTACCAGTCGGTGATCTTATTCCTGGCAACACGGTAGAGCCATGCCGCAGTGTTCTCGATTGAGTTGCTTTGCACCAGTTCGTAAAAGACATCCTGCAGAATATCTTCAGCATCCTCTATAGTAGGAGTACGGTTACTGATGAAAGTTAAAAGGCGGGCTCTTTCCTTGTGGATCGTGCCTGATAGCGATTCTTCCTTTATTTCAGTTTCAAGATCATATTGCGATTGTTCAACCATGTTTGATTATAAAGACGAACGAAAAGAAGGAATACTTTAAACAAATACAAAAAAAAAGATCTCTCACACAAGTAAGAGATCTTCATTGAATTATTTCATTTGGTGTTATGCTTTAATGAGCACCGGGTATCTTCTTTGTGCAAGGTAGAAGGAACCGAAAAGTAAGGCGTTGAAAAATAAATCTCCTAAAAGTGTTGGAGCGAAAAATGGAACCCCTAGGGCATACGTTGCTCCAAGGCCTGCAACTCCCATTGGAAAGCCACTTGCAGCCCATACTCCAAAGTTGGTGATCATAAAAAACAGGGCTGATGATAGAACGGATCCGGCAAGAATTCCCTGAACAGATGGGTTTTTACGGATGTAAAGACCGATCACGGTTGTAAGTATAAATGCAGCGTAAACGTAAATCAGTGTGTTATGGAAACCCCATCCTGTTGTGATTTCAAGAATGATATCACTGATCAGCATAGCAGCAAGCGGAATGATAAAAGCCGCCCTCTTGTCCTGTAAATAAACTCCACCGAACAGTGCCATTGCAGCAATAGGAGTAAAGTTTGGAACATGTGGGAAAATACGGCTGATAGCAGCAACCAGAATGGCTGTACTAATAAAGAGAAAGCGGGGTGAAATGTTTTTCATGTTTTTTTTTCTTAAGACAAAAATACGTTTTTTTAGAATATAAGTACCTAACAAATGTTGACAGGATAACCCTTAAGTCATCTAAGTCTGAATCACGCCAACATTGTAAGGTTTAGTAATAGGCGCATTGTTGGCCATTTCCATTCCTATGCTGATCCATTTACGCGTGTCGATCGGATTGATGATCGCGTCCATCCATAGTCTCGCAGCAGCATAGTAAGGCGTGGTCTGGCTATCGTAGCGGTCTTTTGTCTTATTAAAAAGTTCAGCTTCTTTTTCCGGAGTGATCTCTTCACCTTTCGCTTTTAACGAAGCAACTTCAATCTGAACCAACACTTTTGCCGCCTGAGCTCCGCCCATTACAGCCATTTGAGCTGTTGGCCATCCGAAGATCAGTCTTGGATCATACGCTTTTCCGCACATTGCATAATTTCCTGCTCCATAGGAATTTCCAATAACAACAGTGAATTTTGGAACAACAGAATTTGCCATTGCATTCACCAGTTTGGCTCCATCTTTAATGATTCCCCCTTGTTCGGAGCGGGATCCTACCATAAATCCGGTTACATCCTGCAAAAAGAGTAATGGTATTTTTTTCTGATTACAGTTCATGATAAAGCGGGCGGTTTTATCGGCACTGTCGCTGTAAATCACACCGCCAAATTGCATTTCGCCCTTTTTACTTTTTACCACCTTACGCTGATTGGCTACGATTCCAATGCTCCAACCGTCGATCCGGGCAAGTCCGCAAAGGATGCTTTGTCCGTAACCTTCCTTGTATTCTTCAAAGTCCGAATCATCTACAATCCTTTCAATGATCTCGTGCATATCGTATTGCTGGTCACGCATCGCAGGAAGAATTCCGATCATTTCCTTTGGATCCTTTTTCGGACCCTTTGATTCAGAACGGTTAAAACCTGCTTTATCGAAATGACCTACTTTGCTCATGATGTTCTTGATCCTGTCCAGACAATCCTTATCATCCTTGCACTTATAATCGGTTACCCCGGAAATCTCGCAATGTGTTGTGGCTCCGCCCAGCGTTTCATTATCAATGGTTTCACCGATGGCAGCTTTTACAAGATAAGATCCTGCTAAAAAGATGCTTCCTGTTTTATCAACGATCATCGCTTCATCACTCATAATCGGAAGATAAGCTCCTCCCGCTACGCAACTACCCATTACGGCCGAAATCTGAAGGATGCCCATACTGCTCATTACTGCATTGTTACGGAAGATCCTTCCGAAATTTTCTTTGTCTGGAAAGATTTCATCCTGCATCGGCAGATATACTCCTGCGCTGTCAACAAGATAAATGATCGGAAGACGGTTCTCCATAGCGATCTCCTGGGCACGCAGATTCTTTTTTCCCGTGATAGGGAACCAGGCGCCGGCTTTTACAGTAGCATCATTGGCTACGATAATACACTGACGTTTGCTCACGTATCCGATCACAACTACAACTCCTCCGGCCGGACAACCACCATGCTCCTTGTACATTTCATCACCCGCAAAAGCTCCTATTTCAATGCTTTCCGAACCTTTATCAGTAAGGTATTCAATGCGCTCACGGGCTGTCATTTTCCCCTGTTCATGCAATTTATCAATGCGGGATTTTCCGCCACCCTGGTAGATCTTCTCCAGCTTTTTTTCCATGGCGGAGATCAGCAATTGCATTTTATCTTCGTTCTTATTGAATTCTATATCCATAATCAATTGTTTCTTTTTAAAGTTGTCAAATATAACAACAAAAATTTACTGTCGTGCTGCTATATCAAAGCCTGATTCCAAGTATGCAGATGTCATCGATCTGTTCAAGATTTCCTTTCCAGTTGACAAATTCGTTCATTAAAGCATTTCTTTGAAACTCCATTTCTTTACCCATATTGGAGGAAATGAGTGATTTCAACTGGTTGCTCTTAAATTTCTTCCCTTTGCTTCCTCCAAATTGATCTGCATATCCGTCTGTGAGTAAATAGAAGCTTTCTCCTTTTTGCATGTTGATGGAATGTGCCTGGAAGGGTAGAGGATGATCACAAACACCAACCGGCTGTTTGTCGCCCTTTATTTCCTCGAACTGTCCATTCTTCATATACCAGAGGGGATTGTTGGCGCCGCTCCATTGAACAGTATTGTCCGAACGGCTGATCCTCGCGAGTGAAATATCCATTCCATCCATTACATTTTCGCCACTGCGTTCAAAAGTTCCGATAACAAGATCCCTTGTTTTGTCAAGAATTTTCCCTGTATCGGCGATCTGGAATTCATTAACAGCCCTGTTGATGGCATTGGAACAAACAACAGAAACCATTGCTCCGGGAACGCCGTGCCCTGTGCAATCTGCAGCCGCGATATAGATATAGAAATCATTCACATGAAGCCAGTAGAAATCTCCTGCTACAATATCCTTGGGCTGATAAAAGAGAAAACTATCGGGAAGATGTTGTTGAATGGCCGAATCAGGAGGAAGGATGGCCTGCTGTAATCGTTTTGCATACGTGATGCTGCCGATGATTTCGCGCTGCTTTTCTTCAATCAGATTTTTCTGTGATTCTGTCTCCTGGTTTTTGATCTCGATGATTTCTTTTTGTTTGGAAGTGATTTTAAATCTTTTATAAAGGAAGAAGGAAAAGACCAGAACTATCAGCAGGATTCCCGCCACCGAAAGCAAAACAAGGCGATCCCGCTTTTTTTCTTCATGGGATATTACTTCCAGCGCATCAGCCTGAGCTTTTAATTCAGCTTCCTTTTTATCAACCTCATAATTGGTTTTTATTTCACTGATCTCCTGAGTGTTTTCGGTATTAAAAATACTATCCGTGATCTCATGAAATTGAACATAATGTTCATAGGCTTCCCTGTAATTTCCTTTTTTATAAAGCAGCTTCGCCAGTTGCTGATGTGATTGGCGAAGGATCTCAGGAGTTTGAATTTCCTCCGCAATCTGTATGGCGGTTTTCAAATCAGTGATGGCCTGTGCAAAATTTCCCAGCTCTGCATGCATCATCCCTTTCCATGCTGTACTTTCTGCTATCCCTTTTTTATCAAGGATCTTCGTGCGCATCGTCAATGCCTTTTCAAGATATTCACCCGCTTCATTGTACTTGTTCTGGTTGAAATAATTTTGTCCGATATTGTTATTCATGAAGGCAACCATGAATATGTTATTCTGATCCTCATGAATCTTCAAAGCCTTTTTGTAAAACTCAGTTGATTTATCGTACTCTTCTTTTCCGCTGTAAATCACTGCAATATTGCTGTAAACAAAGGCAAGGCCTCTTGTGTTCTTAAGTTCCTCACAGAGAATCTGTGCCTTTTTATAACATTCAAGTGCTTTGTTTTCGAGTTTCTGATTCTTGTAAACAATGCCCATGTTGATGTTTGCTCTTGCAATTCCTTCTTTGTCAGAAATTTCTTCGCAGAGTTTCATGGAACGGACTATATAATCCAGGGCTTTCGCATAATTGCTTCTCGAAAGAAAGATTGTTCCTATATTGTTAAGGATGGAAGCGGCGTCTTTTTTATTACCTATCTCAAGTGATATTTCATAAGCTTTGCGATATGATTTTTCTGCGTTCAAATAATCACCCAGGCCGTCATAGGTATAACCCATGTGTTGAAGAGCGGTAGCGCTTCCTGAAGGAAATCCGATCTTGTCAGCAAGATCAATTGCGCTCTGACTGTATTTCAGCGCTGTTTTATTCTCTGATATCAGAATATGTTCACGCCCTATATTGATCAGATTGTTTACTTTGAATGTATCGTCGGCGATTTGAGTTTTTAAAACCCTCAGCATGGAATCGATCTGCCTGTTTTTCGCAGTCAATCCACTTGAAAGGAGCAGGGAGATAAAAATCAGAAAATGGTTTATACGGATCATGTGAGAGCAATTTAGGGATTTTTCCCGATGAGATTACTTGTTAGATCAGAGATAATCCTGAGCTTTTGATCCCTGGTTAAAAAGCAGGTCAAGGACACTCAGGTTAGGGAAAAAACCATGTTTTGTTTCAAACACCTGCCAGTAAGGTTCAGATTTAAATTCCGCATCGTCTTGATGATCCTTTTTAGGAGAAATAATCGAACGATAATCATGCATTCCTACATACTCTTTTTGGTATTCCAAACTGAGCTTGCAATTCAATTTTAATTTGAGAAATTCTATTATTTTTTGATTCAGCGACTCATTGAGATCAATCAGGTACTCGAATTTTTTTTCAGTGTAAAAGGGAAGAAAATCATCTTCGTAATATTCGAAGAAAGGTGAACGTCTGTAACAGGATTCGAGAGATCTCCAATGGAGTTTCTGCCAGTCGTATTCATAGGATATTTTCACTTCTTTTACAGCCTGACGGTGATTTCTTTTGACAAGAGGAAGGCTCAGTGTCAGAATTCCGTTCGGAGAATAGATATCGCAGCGGCTTCTGTAAGTTTGTTTCGGGAAATGTTCATGGATTTCTATGATACAGTTATTATGATTCTTCAGTTTCGAATAATACTGTAGAGGCCCGAGATAAGCGGTAGGTAGGATGGCTGTGCTCATAAAGACGTTAATTGCT
Organism: Bacteroidota bacterium; assembly: GCA_030855265.1. Classification (GTDB taxonomy): domain Bacteria; phylum Bacteroidota; class Bacteroidia; order 2-12-FULL-35-15; family 2-12-FULL-35-15; genus 2-12-FULL-35-15. The sequence goes on from JALYRR010000047.1 coordinate 9,910, forward strand.
GCGAAGATAACTATTTCATTAAATAGATCCGATGATAAAAAAGCAGGCTTTTAAAGGGCTGTCGTGTAAATATTCACTAATTTTGAAACAGAAATCCTTTTGACAATCTAATTCATAAACATATGTTAACTCAAGAAATGACTAAAGTCCACAATTTCAGTGCGGGACCGGGGATTCTTCCGAAAGAAGTATTACAACAGGCGGCTGATGCATGTATCAATTTTGATAACCTGAATCTTTCTCTTCTGGAGATCTCTCACCGCAGCAAGAATTACGAAGCAGTGATGGAAGAGGCACGTTCAACAGTAAAAGAGTTGCTGGGATTGAATGACAAATACAAAGTATTATTCCTTGGAGGCGGAGCGAGCTTGCAGTTTGCAATGGTTCCTTATAACCTGCTTCGCACGGAAGGTACTGCCGGTTATATGAATACCGGAGTATGGGCCAGCAAAGCAATCAAAGAAGCGAAGATGATCGGTAACACGAAGGTGGTAGCTTCTTCAGAAGATAAAAAATTCAATTACATCCCTAAGGGATTTGAAATACCTGCAGATCTGGATTATCTGCACATCACTTCAAATAATACCATTTATGGAACACAGATGAAAGATTTCCCCAAAACATCTGTGCCATTAGTGTGTGATATGAGTTCTGATATTTTCAGCAGAGAAGTCAATGGAAATGATTTCGCCCTGATTTATGCAGGAGCCCAAAAGAACATGGGCCCTGCAGGTGCAACCATGGTGGCCGTAGATGAAACGCGTTTAGGTAAAACCGGTCGCAAATTATTATCGATGCTGGATTATGAAGTGCATATCAAAGGCGATAGCATGTACAACACGCCACCTGTATTCCCGATCTATGTTTCACTGCTGACCTTGAGATGGCTGAAAGCAAACGGCGGTATTCCATGGATCCAGGATCTGAACCAGAAAAAAGCAGATGCGATTTATAATGAGATCGACCGCAATACCTTGTTTAAAGGCACAACAGCAAAAGAGGATCGTTCAAATATGAATGTGACTTTCATCATGGAAAAACCGGAGCTGGAAGCAGAATTTGATAAGTTGACAAAAGAAGCAAGTTTAAGCGGGCTGCGCGGACACAGAGATGTAGGAGGTTACAGAGCTTCATTGTACAATGCTTTGCCTTTGGAAAGCGTTCATGCTTTGGTGGAAGTGATGCAGGCTTTTGAAAAGAAATTTGCATAAAGAAATCTGAATTCTGAATTCTGCAATCTGAAATTTCAAATCGGTAATTGTCATGAAAAAATTCCTCATCTTCTTTCTTTTACTGGGTTTGAACTCCATTGCATTTTCCCAGTCGGCTCTTCTGAATCAATTTAATGATAAAGGTCAGAAGCATGGGAAGTGGGTTCTTTACATGGATCAAAACTGGAAGAAACTGGACGACAGCCTTCAGGCTTCTTTCAGGCGATACACCTATTTTGATCATGGTAACAACATTTATCCGATGGGTCCTTGCGGAGGAAAAGGATTTACACTGAGCGGAGATTTAAAAAGCAGGATGCTGGACGGCGAATATAAATGGATGGATGCAAAAGGAAAATTAAGCTCTGTTCATTTATTTAAAAACGGCGAATATGTTTCGTGTAAAGAGTATTTCTCTTCCGGCGTAATCAGCCAGCATTTCGATTATACAAAAAAGTGCGAGGGGCAGGAGCATGGCTGGACAGTTTTTATATACGATAGAAAAGGAAACCTGACACTTACTTCTCCTACCTGTAAAGACAAGAATGGTAATTGGCCAAAGATGCGGGGGTAATAAACTAGATCAAATTTCACATTAAGAATTCCCCTGATCATTTTCAAATTTGCTTCCAAAGCCTTCCTTCTTTTCACCCTCTTCCTGATTTATCGATTGTGTTTTGTTATTGCCACAATCGGAGATTTTTTTATCTTTAATTCATAAAGCCAGCATTTATGAAAAAGTTCTTATTTCTGATTACCGCTCTGTTTTTTTATAGCGCAGTTAATAGTCAGGTAATTCCTCCTTATACTCAGAAGTTTGATTCTATTCCTTGTACGGGCTGGAACCATTATGCTGTGAGCGGAACCGATGATTGGCAGAGAGGGGTTCCATTAGGTCCACAGTTAAATGTGGCTTCTTCAGCTCCAAAAGTATGGGGTACGAATTTAACAGGTGTTACAAGTGCAAATTCTGTTATGGCATTGGAAACTCCCATCTTTGATCTTTCGGATATGACGAAGATCTATCTACTTACATTTGCTCATCAGTATTATACATTTTCTTATCATGGAGGAAATATTGAATATTCCACTGATCTTGGGGCTACCTGGTTTCTTTTAAATGGAATTAGCAGCGAAAAAATCAATTGGTATGATAATCCATCCTGTGCGGGTCTTTCTGGCCAACCTTCCTGGTCAAATACATATACTTCATCATACAAGTTTTCCTCACATTCTCTAGCTGCTTTACAAGGAGAAACCTCTGTCAAATTCAGATTTAATTATGGAGGAACCACCAATCCTCAGGACGGATGGATGATTGATAATTTCTCTATTGTAGAGAACTTGCCAAATGTCATCGCGCTAACGGGAGCAACCTATACTGCTTCAAAAAACTTCCCAACTTTCGAAGTGAAAAGTTCATTACAATACAATGGCTTACTTCCCCCAATCTTCTCCAATACCACAAATTACTATTTTTCCTACGACAATGTACTTGATGCCGGGGACTCACTTTTAGGCACGAAAACTCAAAACATAAGCAGTTCGATCGCTTCTTATTCTAAGACATTCAATATGATTCCAGGAATAAATGCAGGTGATTTCTATATATTCTATACACATGATTTTACAAACAATCTTTCAGAGTCGGATGAACTGGATAATACACAATACTGTATCCTACATATAGATTCAACATTTGCCGCGGGTTATCAGGAAGATTTTGAGAGTACAGACTTTTGGAAGTTAAACCTGCTCGGAAATCAATTTGAAAAAGGAATCAGTAATGTTCATCAGGCGGAAGGAACCCATAGCGGTGTGAATGCGTGGTTCACTAGATATTTAAAAGATCATCCTTTAGTAATTGCGAACAGCACTTTGGAAAGCCCTTACCTCGATCTTTCATCAGCTTCAGGTAATGTGATGTGTTTCTGGTATAAGATGAAGCACTCCATTACGAGTTCTTTAGCTACATATATTGAATTTTCAAACTCAGCCACTTTACCTGATTACTTAACAATTCCATCACAAACTGTTTCTCAAACACGTTTGGATGGATGGGATTGCGGATGCTATAATTTGCCAATGCTGGACGGAAGTAACAATGCAAAAATCCGTTTCAAGTTTTATGGAGGAGAAGTGGCGGGCCTTGGAATCCAGGATATTACAATTGATGATATTTATATCGGGCAACCAAAGCCGGATGTTTCTCTGGAAAATAAAAATGCCTTGTTAACCCCTTTGGGAATTGCCACTGATACAATTTCGTTTCAGTTTTTTAATAGTGGTTCTGTCGTGGCCGGACCAAGCACTACAAAATTTTATTGGTCGGTTGACAGCTTGCTGGATGGATCCGATCTTCTCATTGCAACAGTAAATGAATTAAGTATTGCTGCTTCTACATTCAGATCCGGAAAGGTTGCTTACACAAAACCTACAAGCACTTCGGGTGATTACTTTATAGTCTACAGGACAGATGATGGTAATGTGCTGAATGAAATGTGGGAATCGAATAATATCGGATTTTTCAAACTGAAACAAGAAGCACTTGCGCCTTATCCGTATTTTAATGATTTTGAAAGCCAGATTGATGGCTGGTCCCACAGCTCATCAATCGGTGCTGATAACTGGGGATGGGGCACTCCGACAGGTTTAGTGTTGGATACCGTTTTCTCGGGTGTAAAAGCATTTCACAGTTCTACGGATACTTTGTTGTCGGAAATGAGCCGGCAGCATTTATATACTCCTGCATTTGATTTCACATCTGCCATTCAACCGATAATGGAATTTGATATGCTAATGCACAATGGTTATGCTTGTCAATGTGAAACGGGAGTTATGAATATGAGCTACTCACTAGATGGAGGAGCTAATTGGATAGTTCTTGATACAACGAGTCAATCATATAATCGATGGTATTATCATATGGATTATGAAGATTATGGAGGAATAGATGTGGTTGAGTCCGCTTATGAAACGGAGTTGCTTTTCGCAAAACGTGAGCGAATTTTTGCTGCATATGATCATTATAATGGAAGGAATATGGACGGCAATTTACATTACGTTCTTGATATGACATTTTTAGCAGGGAAAAAGAATGTAAGATTCCGGTATAACCTTGCTTTGCAATACAGTACTTCCTATTTGGGGCCTGATGTTCCGGAAGGCTCTATAGTAGACAATTTCAGGATCAGGGAAAAATTCATTGATTTGAGTGTCAATTACAAAAAATCACTTATGCACAGCTCGAAACGTACAAATGTTGAGTTTAATATATATGTCAAAAATCAGGGAAACTATGAATCCTCTCCCGGAATTGTCAATTTTTATGTTTCTGTTGACAGCTCCCTTGATGGATCTGATCTCTATATCGGTCAGGATGATCTTAGAACCATACGTCCGGGAAAGACTCAATATCTTACAGAAGAACATCCCTGTCCTGGCACCCTTGCAAACTATTCATACCTCATTTATGAGCTGGATGCAACCAACGGAAATGCAGAATCGGTGGAATCAAACAATATAGGATATTGGCCATTGGCTTTGGATAGCATTTCCTCGTACCCATATCTGATGGATTTCAATGATTCAATTCTTCATGGATGGAATACATACACTACCGACAGATATGGCTTAGCGATTATAGAACAATGGCGCTTCCGTAATTTTACAGCTCCTGCTGAATATCTTTATCAGACAGATCTGGAATCAGGTCAGATGTTCACCGACAGGATTAATAATACAATTCATGAAAATTTTCTGCCCTATTTATATCTTGAAAGTCCATCATTTAATTTTGGCGGTCTTGATAGCATTAGATTAAGTTTTGATTTAATGTGTATCGGAAATCCCGGTATTTCTGCTGGATTAGGAGGCAATATGGATTTTTCAACAGATGGTGGTATTACATGGAATCTACTTGATGAAACACCAGCCCTGGAAGGCTACAACTGGTATAATGCTCCGTCTTTGTCTGAACTTTTTAACGAACCGGGCTGGCATTTATTAGTTAAACCAGTTGATCTTCTCGATTCCGTTTCATTCGATCTGAGTTTTTTAAGAGGTGAAACTGATGTGGTTTTGAGATATAAATTTATAAGTAATTCCTCTCCTTCCGGAATGGGGACTCCGCATGGAATGCGACTTGATAATTTTAAAATTGATGCAGCTTCTGTGGATTATGTCGCGAATGATTCATTGCTTTCTGATTCAGTTGATCAGGCATCAGCTTCGTTTAGCGTAAATTATTCAATTACGAATCCGGGACAGAAAGATGGACGAATTACGAATACAAAATTCTATTGGTCAAATGATTCCATTTTCGATAGTGGAGATGTTTCTTTAATTACAAAACCGGAGATGCTTATTGCGAATGGTGATACGCGTAATACGTCTGCAACCATGAATCATCCAGTGCCGCTGACGCAGCCGGTTTATTATTTGTTTTATAAAACCGATGCAGATTCTGTTTTAGAAGAAACCAATGAAGTAAACAATGTAGGATCATTTATTCTCACAGTGATATCAACCATTGGTGTTGATGAAGTTGAATCCGAAGGGATTTATTTGTATGTAAATCAGAATGAATTGTATGTTCATTGTGATCAGATCCCTGGTGATCAGAAATATATACTTGAACTCAGAAATATGGCAGGACAAATAATATACAGCACTGAAGTGATAATTCAACCTGGAATGAATCGTTTTAGTATTCCTGAAAACATAGTATCGGGAGTATACATTTTTCAACTAAGTAATTCTTCCACAAGTCTAAACATTCGTTCAGTGATCAATAGATGATAAAACGTGGAGGGATCGGCTTTCTCAAAAAGATCTAGGAGAGTAAAAGAGAGATGTGATTAATTGACTGACTTAAGTGTGTGAAATTTCATCAGAAACTCATCACATCCAAAGCATGCTTCTCAAGTGCCTTTTTTGTTCCTTCGTCTTTGATCTCACCGTCAGCATCAAGTAAGGACAAAATTCCTGAAACCGGCAATTTGTTCGGATGAACATGCATGCCCAGGTAATGAAGGATACCTGTAAGATGATCCATTCCTCTCAGATTTCCAGCTCTTCCACTTGAAATCCCTATTAAAGCTACTTTCTTCCCGCGGTTGATGTCAGGATGAACCGCATCAATAAAGGTTTTCAGGATTCCGGGGAAACTTCCGTTGTATTCCGGGACAATAAAGACAAATTTTTGGGCAGGAATCAGGTATTCTTCAAGTAATTGTTGAAATTTTTCTGAGCGGCTTCCGTAAAGTTCAGCAAATGCAAAATCCCGGGGTAGGTTTTCGAGGCTCAGCAATTTACACTCAACACCTTGTTTTTCCATTAGTTGGATATAATGGCGGGATACTTTTGCAGTATTGCTGTTCGGGCGGTTGGTGGCAGAAATTATGGTGATCATCATGTAATATTATTAACAAAAAACTGTTTAAAAAGTTGTGATAAGTTTTAGTGCCTAAAAAGGCCAAAAAGTGTATTTTTAGTGCTGCTAAAACCGCACAAAGTAAAGCATATTTATGAATATAACATATTACGGCCATTCTTGTTTTGGAGTTGAAGTGAATGGTAAACATTTATTGTTCGATCCCTTTATAACACCCAATGAGCTTGCAAAAAATATTGATGTAAATACCGTTAAGGCTGATTTTATTCTTGTTTCGCATGGCCACGAAGATCATATTGCGGATCTGGTAAGCATTGCAAAGAGAACCAACGCACTGGTTGTTTGTGCCTGGGAGATCCACGTCTGGTTAAATAAGCAAGGTGTCACGAATACGCATCCGATGAATATCGGTGGGAAATGGAAATTTGATTTCGGAAATGTGAAATGCGTGATGGCAGCTCACTCCGCCAGTTTACCCGATGGAACTTATGCCGGTAACCCGATGGGATTTGTGGTGGAAACAACAGAAGGGAATTTCTATTATGCAGGAGACACGGCACTGACCTACGACATGAAGTTGATCGGGGATTACAGATCCATTGATTTCGCCTTACTTCCTATTGGAGATAATTTCACAATGGGCCCTGAAAACGCCATCATTGCTGCAAACTTCATAAAATGCAGGAAGATCATCGGAATGCATTATGATACGTTCGAGTACATCAATATTGATAAAGAACTGGCGATTAAAAAATTCAGATACTCAGGTAATGAATTGATCCTGTTTGAGATAGGGGAGACGAAGCAGTTTTAAATAAAGAAAAAAGAAAAAAGTTAAAAGTAAGAAGGAAAAAGTTAAAAGTAATAAGTAAAAAGGGAAAAGAAAAAAAGGTAACAGGTCCCAGATTCGGATATTCGTTAAATTCGTTATTCGTCGCCATTCGTTATTCGTTTATTAAAAATTCATAAATCAACAATTCACTTAATTAACAATTCAATACAGGGATGGGAAAAATTATTGCGATAGCAAATCAGAAAGGCGGAGTTGGAAAGACAACAACAGCTATTAATCTTGCTGCGAGTCTTGCGGTATTGGAATTTAAAACATTGCTTATCGATGCCGATCCTCAGGCGAATTCAACTTCCGGAGTTGGATTTGACCCAAGAAACATTAAGACAGGCATCTACGAATGCATTATCGATGGAGTCGATCCGAAAGATATCATCCTTCAGACAGAAACGCCCAACTTGTTCCTGTTGCCTGCACACATCGACCTAGTAGGAGCGGAGATCGAAATGATCAACCTTCCAAACAGGGAAAAGATGATGAAAATGGCTCTTGAGAAGATCAAAAATGATTATGATTTTATCATTGTGGATTGTTCTCCATCACTCGGACTTATTACTGTGAATGCTTTATCTGCGGCAGATTCAGTTCTGATCCCGGTTCAGTGTGAATATTTCGCTTTGGAAGGTTTGGGCAAATTGTTAAACACGATCAAGATTGTACAATCCAGATTGAATCCTGATCTGGCTATTGAGGGAATTTTGCTTACCATGTATGACATGCGCCTTCGCCTTAGCAACCAGGTTGTAGAAGAAGTGAAAACACATTTCCAGCAAATGGTTTTTGATACAATCATTCAGAGAAACACCAAACTGGGTGAAGCACCAAGCTTCGGACAAAGTATTATCATGCATGATGCAAGCGGTAAAGGAGCAGTCAATTACCTGAACCTGGCCCGTGAGATTCTTCAAAAAAATAACATGACACGACTCAATGATTCTGAGAAGTTCATCAATGTGGAAGAAGAAAATTAATGTTTTACCCTGAACTTGATTCAGGGTCTCAATCATCATTCACCATTCACCATTCATCAAATAACATTCATCAATCAACATTTAAATAAATGTCAGTAAAACGAAACGCATTAGGAAAAGGATTGAGTGCATTGCTTGAAAATGCAAATACCGATATCACTAGTAACAAACTCGAAGGGGAAGGAAAAGTAGTTGGCGCTGTTGCAAACATTGAGATTTCGAAAATTGAAACAAATCCTTTTCAGCCACGGACTCACTTTGAAGAAGATGCTCTGAATGAACTTGCTTCTTCTATAAAAGAGCATGGCATTATTCAGCCTATCACTGTTCGTAAACTTGGTTATGATAAGTATCAGCTCATTTCAGGAGAAAGACGCTTTCGTGCTTCTCAGTTAGCCGGATTAACAAGTGTTCCCGCATACATTCGTATTGCAAATGATCAGGCGATGCTTGAAATGGCATTGGTCGAAAATATTCAACGTGAGAATCTGGATGCCATCGAAGTAGCTATCAGCTACAAACGATTGATCGATGAGTGCAGCTTAACTCAGGAACAACTATCACAAAAAGTAAGTAAGCAACGTTCTACCATCACCAACTATCTTCGTTTGCTGAAATTACCCGTAGAAATTCAACTGGCTATCCGTAATGGTGATATTAGCATGGGACATGCACGCGCTCTTATCAATATTGAAAATGAAGATCAGCAACTCGACATTTACAACCAGATTGTTTTAAATCAGCTTTCTGTTCGTGAAGTTGAAGATATTGTACGTGGTGTGAAATTGGAAAATTCAGGGACAACAACAAAAAATACATCCTCAGAAAAAAAGGCGGATAAAGCAGTACTCTCCGTAGAACAACTTGCTATCGTTGAAGATCTGAGAGCTGTTTTCAATACTAAAGTACAGATCAGCAAAGAGTCCGGAGGAAAAGGAAAGATCGTTATCCCTTTTAAATCCGACAATGATCTGAAACGTATCCTTGATCTGCTGGATGCATAATAAACCATCTATGCTGTTAAATCAGGCAAGAAAAATATCTCCACAAAAAAGACTCAACAGGTTGATCCGATTCATTTTCGGACTAACCTGTTTGTTTTTTATTTCCGCTTCTTCCTTTGCACAGTCTAATGATTCACTGATCAAAGGTGATACAATTGCTATTAAAAAAACCGTTTATCATTCCCCGAAAAAAGCTGCCCTGATGTCGGCCGTGCTTCCCGGGCTCGGACAAGCGTATAATAAAAAATACTGGAAGATCCCTGTAATCTATGCCGGCTTCGCTGGACTGGGATATGCGATCAATTTTAATCAGGTGAAATATGTCCGATACAGGAATGCGCTTCGTACGCGGCTTGATTCGGATCCTGCTACCGTAGATAATTATGTTGGTCAGTACAGTGATGATCAGTTAAATACGCTTCAACAATATTACCACCGCTACCGTGATCTTTCTGTGATTGGCGCAGTATTGATCTATGTGCTGAATATCGTTGACGCAAGTGTT
>JALYRR010000048.1:0-8104 GCA_030855265.1 Bacteroidota bacterium
TAGTTCTTCTGTACCCGGCATGATATCATGCAGCATACCCCGCCATTTCAGCTCTTCTATAAAGTTTGTTTTCATTGGAATAATTTGAAGGACAAATATAAGATAATTAGGTTGGTTGAGGGAGGAGATAATGGGTGTAAGGATTTAAAACACCTTTAACACAGAAGCCTTGCACACTACTAAATACTTTTAAAAAGCATTTTAATGATTGCATAAGAAAATAACGTGACCAAAAATACAATAGTTAAATTTCGATATTTTACATTTGGTTTATCTACATCGCATTCATCATTTAATGAAGTTCGTTTCCCTTTAATTATCCAGACAAGATATCCAGACCATTTACATAGCAGACGGGTGGTATACGAAATCATTCCTTAAATTTTTATTACCATTTTTAATCTTTCCCCTTTTCTATTAATCATGGGATTACCCACCCTAATCTTTACCTATTCTATATTTCCTGTTTTTTTAGAATTATCATTCAGTGCACCATAGTTTTCTCCAAATATAGCCAAACTCGTCAAAACTTTAGGGCATAATCATTACTTATAATCTGTAAATTTGCATCTTAAATTCTACAATGATCTTAGTTACCGGAGGAACAGGTTTAGTCGGCTCACATTTGCTTTATGATCTTACACGATCAGGAGAATCGGTGCGCGCAACCAAAAGAGCCAACAGTGATCTCGGTAATGTAAAAAAAGTATTTTCCTATTATACCCAGGATCCCATCGAATTACTCAACCGGATCCAATGGATCGACACCGACCTCCTGGATATCTATTCAGTGCTGGAGGCAATGCAAGGAATTACCTACGTGTATCATTGTGCGGCTATGGTTTCTTTTGAATCCAAAGATCAATTGGAAATGATGCGATCCAATACAGAAGGAACAGCCAACATGGTGAATGCTGCTCTTGAAAAAAAAGTTGCCCGTTTTTGTCATGTCAGCTCTATCGCTTCTTTGGGGCGTGCTGAAAAAGGGGCTCTCACTTCGGAAGAACATTTCTGGAAATCCTCTCCTGATAATTCCAATTATGCTATCAGCAAATACGGCGCTGAGCGCGAAGTATGGAGGGCCTCTGAAGAAGGTCTGAATGTTATCATTGTTAATCCCTCACTGATCATCGGTCCGGGGAACTGGGAAAAAAGCAGCTCCAACATGTTCCGTAAAGCATACAAAGGAATCAGTTTTTACACCAATGGAGTAAATGGCTTTGTGGATGTAAGGGATGTTTCTTCTTTGATGATACGCCTGATGCAGAGTGAGCTTAGCAACCAACGCTTTATCATCAATGCCGAAAATGCCAGCTTCCGACATTATTTCGACCTCATACATTCAGGATTCAGCAAACGAAAACCTTCCATCAAAGCCGGCCCATTCTTAAGCGGTTTCGCCTGGAGAATGGAAAAGCTGAGAAGTTTTTTCACAGGTGCTCCTCCAATGATCACAAGAGAAACTTCACGCTCAGCTCATCGCATCAACCGGTTTTCAAACAGGAAGATCCTGGAAGCATTTCCGGGTTATGAGTTTATTTCGTTGGAGAAATCGGTTGGAGATACGTGCAAATTGTTTCTAGGAGACATAAGATAAATTTTTTACCACTAAGGCACTAAGGACACTTAGAAAAGAAGGGAGAAAGTTTTTCTCAAAATATGGCGTGTGAATACGCGAAAAAAAAGAAAGGATCAAAAAGGCAGAAAAGTTTATCACTAAGGCAATAGGAACACTTAGAAAAAAGATAGCAGAAAAATATACCGTCATTAATGTTACTCTCTTTTTCTTAGTGCTTTAGTGGTCAAAAAAAAACGGTATAGGGAATAAAATCCGATAGAACATTAAAAAACTCCTCTCCTTAGTTTTCCTCCCCTTTCTTAGTGCCTTAGTGGTAAAAAACTCACTTCGTATTCATGACCTCCGCCTGCTTTTTACTCAGATCATTCAGGACAACCTCATAAACAGAATTTAGTAATTCCGGGTGAAGGCTATAGAAATCCATGCTTTCATCATACATGGCTTTTGTAATGTTGTTCTTTTTGAAAACATCCGAACCTGTTTTGATATTCATGGTGGGAGCTGTAACAGGATTTATATTCAGATTCATCGCCGCTTCCAGGAGATGAATATCTACCAGCACTTCTGCCATTTTCTCCATGGGCAAAACAGAGTCAGGAATTTTAGCGGATTTTTTTTCACCACATGAAACCATCAGGAGAATCAATAATAAGGCAACAATTCTTTGCATATCCGCGGGAATGATAAATGGTTTCAGACAAAGTTAGTACAAAAAATTAAGCTATTTTTGTGTTCATGAGCAGTTTTAAAAATAAGGTGGTTTGGATCACAGGAGCATCATCCGGAATCGGTGAGGCGCTTGCTCATGCCTTTGCTCTTCAGGGCGCGAAACTGATCCTTTCAGCCCGCAGGGAAGAAGAATTACAAAGGGTAAAAACTGCAATCAAATTACCGGAAGCAGATGTTCTCCTTCTTCCTCTCGACCTCGGAGATACAGCCAACATCGACAAACTCACTCAAAAAGCCATCTCCACATTTGGAAGAATCGACCTGCTCATCAACAATGGTGGAATCAGTCAGCGTTCACTAGTAAAGAATACAAGCCCGGAGATCGACCGAAAATTAATGGAAGTGAATTTCTTTGGTACAGTTGCAATCACCAAAAGTGTTTTGCCATCTATGATCAAAAGTCAATCAGGACATATCGTAGTGATCAGTAGCATTGCAGGGAAATTCGGTTTCTATTTGCGCTCTTCCTACGCCGCTTCAAAACATGCTTTACATGGATTTTTCGAATCCCTTCGAATGGAAATTCATTCTGATAATGTAAAAGTGCTGATCGTTTGTCCGGGTAAAATAAAAACAAACATTTCTCTCAATGCCTTAACCGGCGATGGAAATACGCATAAGCGAATGGATGCGAGCACCGAAAAAGGAATGTCTGCTGAAGAGTGTGCTAACAAAATCCTTCTTGCGATATCAAAAAACAAAGAAGAAGTATTCATCGGAGGAAAAGAGCTGAATGCTGTTTGGGTTAAAAGATTTTTCCCCGCATTTTTTTCCCGCATGATCAGAAAACAAAAACCGGAATAAACTTCCGCAACTATAAAAACATTTCATTGAATTTATGACAGCATCAGAAAATAAAGCTACCGCACACAAAGAAATGCCGACGATTGCAGGGATTCAGCAGGTTGGCATTGGAGTGCCGAATGTACATGAGGCGTTTAAATGGTACCGACAGCATTTCGGAATGGACATTCCCGTTTTTGAAGAAGCTGCAGAGGCCTACCTCATGCTTCCTTATACCGGCGGTATGCCTCATCAGCGCCATGCTATCCTCGCAATCAATATGAAAGGCGGAGGCGGTTTCGAGATCTGGCAATACACCAGCCGTACTCCTCAGCCAGCCAATTTTGAATTACAACTGGGTGATCTTGGATTCTATTGCACCCGCATGAAAAGCAGTGATGTTAAAGGTTCTTATGAATTTTTAAAATCAAAAAAAGTTAATCTTCTTTCCGGCATTGTGACTGATCCTGCTGGGAATGAAACATTTTTTCTACGAGATCCATGGAGCAATCTCTTCCAGGTTGTAAAAGGTGAATCATGGTTTGGCAAAGGAAAACAATTGAGCGGCGGTCCTTCCGGATGTATGATCGGTGTTTCGGATCTTAAAAAATCGAAAAATTTCTATGCTGATATCCTTGGGTACGACACAGTGGTATACGACAAAGAAGGAATTTTTGATGATCTGAAATTTCTGCCTTCTGGTCATCTCAAAACCAGGAGAGTTTTGTTGCGCCACAGCAAACCCCGTGTTGGTGCGTTTTCCCGCTTACTGGGTTCCAGTGATATTGAACTGGTCCAGGCTTCAGGAAGAACTCCGAAGAAAATTTTTGAGAACCGTTTCTGGGGCGATCAGGGGTTTATTCATCTTTGTTTTGATATCACGAACCAAAACGCGATGAAGGAATTGTGCGCGGAGAAAGGGTATCCTTTTACCGTAGACAGCGGAGAAAAATTTGACATGGGAGAAGCTGCAGGTCATTTCAGCTACATTGAAGATCCGGATGGAGCCTTGATTGAATTTGTAGAAACAAAGAAAATACCTGTGATGAAGAAACTGGGATGGTATCTCGACCTGCGGAAGCGGGATGCAAAACAACCACTCCCCGACTGGATGCTAAAGGCCATGCGATTCAACAGAGTAAAAGATTAGCATTTTAGATATACAACAAATATGAAACTGGAATTCCTCAAAGATGTAAATGAATATGGTGACGAAGTAATTCGCCTGTATGATTTCCCGAAAGAGGAAGCTGCGATGTTACGCGATGTCATCAGGGCCATTATCGTTGAAGGCGGACAGCCCATCGACCTTGCTCACATTCCATTTATCGAACTCGTTAACTGCCGGTTGATCCTCCATATCTCCGAAGAAAACGAAGGAATCCATACGCAGGATCGAAAACTATTCTTCTGTGATCTCACACTCGATGGATATAAAAATATGCTTCAGTTGATGGAACCCTATTGTCAGAAAGATCTGCGAAGTTTCAGAATGTTGTATGACCTCGATACAGAAATTGATTTTCTTTTTTCTCCGTATGGTGAATCCGCAATTGTTTAGGACTGCTTGGTTTTCTTAAGCGACCTTTTAACTTTATTCTTAGAATTTTTGACAGGCGTTTTTTTCTTAGGAATAACAACGGGCGGTTTCACAGAGATATGTAGGTTCATTCCCAGCTTTTTATTTAACTTCTCTGTAAAATACGCAGCCAGCAAAGGAGATTCCTTCTCTTCATTCTGATGCAGGAAAAATCCAAGTTCTTTTAATCCGTTCTTTTTCCATTTTGCGATCCGTTCCACCCATGGATCCAGTCTTGAATAATCCGATTTATCATTTGCGCCTACATAGCGGATAAATGCTTTCGAAGTGCTCAGCCGCATGTGCATAATGTCCCTTCTACCCGCAGTATCAACAATTACATTCGTTACTTTGTATTTTTTAAACAACGCGTAAACACGATCACTTTCTTTTTTTGTCCCAAACCATTCGGTACTTCTCAGTTCAATCGCCAGTGGAATTCCTTTTGGAAAATCCTTCACAAATGTTTCTAAACGATCATAATCCTTCGGTTTGAAATCATCGCGCATCTGAAGAAAAACCATTCCTAATTTTTCTTCCAGGTGGACAGCAGCATTGCAAAACTCCTCAACCTGAGATTTTACATTGTTGAGTCGCTTGGAATGACTCACAATCCCATTGATCTTTGGAAAGAATTTAAATCCTTTGGGAGTTTTATCTTTCCACCTTTTATATTGCTCCGGAGTGTATTTCTGGTAAAACGTTGCATTCAACTCGATGCTGTTGAACTGAGTGGAATAATATTCCAACTCATCTTTTATACCTTTAGGATAGAAATTTTTGAGATCGGTTTTATTCCATTTCGCACATCCGATGGAGATGCTGATCTTTTTTGACTCCTTTCCACCCAGCTGCAACAGGGTATCCGGATGATCCTTTGGCAAAGAGAGATCAATTCCTTTTACGGATGATACACTTCCAAATTTCATTTAGCGGGAGCGTTTTGATAAACCGATCTGGCTCTTTCAATTGCATCTGTTACAACAGCGCGTTCAGTTGCAAGCTCTTCAACAATGTGTCGTTCTTTTCTAACCATTCTCAGTAATCTCCAGCGCCCAAAGATCTTTTTCATCATCGGATAAAAACCGAGGACAAACAATCCCGTAAGCGGAACCAGGCAGGCGTATATTCCAAGCAAGAGCCAATTTTGATAGCGGAATGCAACGAAAAGTAATTGAATGCCATAATACACCAACCATAAGATCATGGCGAGGTTTGCATAAACAGAAGCATAAAACTCAACATTCTTTATCTTTTCATCGCTGAAACTTTTTGCCAGATAATAAGGAGGGTAATTCATTGCTAATCCAATCAGGTAGATCGGCATTCCGAGATACACTTTTACATACTCCAACAGAAAGGTCGCGAAGTTCATTTTATTGATGATCTCCGGACGCAGTAAGTGATCACGTAACTGATGCTTGTTTAATTTTGCCAGGTAAGGCAGCATCAATTCTTTCATGCGGACAATCATCTCCGGCTGATGTTCGCCCAGATGATTAACCATTTCGGCGATTTCCCGCGTTGCCTGATATTGCTGATCCATAGGCAATTCTCCTCCGGCACTTTTTTCTATCCAGCTATTCAGGAACACTTCCTCGATACCGGTCACCAGTTCATCATTCTGAGGATCTTCGATGATGACCATTTGTTCCTTCATCTTTGCTTCAAAGATCCGCGTAAAATCATTGATCGTTTTTACTTTGTCCTGAAGATAACGTTGCTGATATTCTTTTACAGACACCGGTTTTCCGTAATCGATAAATACTTTACTCCGGAATCGTTTCGCATCCGTATAGTTCAATCCAATAGGGATGACTAAAATATCTTTACTGAAATCGAATGATTCTGCAGTCTGGAAAACAATCCTTGCCAATCCTTTTTTCAATGGCCTCAATCTTCTTTCCTGAATGCAGATCCCTTCCGGGAAAAGGAGGATGGATTTATTCGAAGAAAGCAATTGCCGGCATTCTTCAAAGGTTTTATCATTCTTCTTCAACTCCGCGTAACCTTCCTGAATACGGTACATCGGACTCACATTCATCTGATTCAATATAAAGCGAGCCACGGGTGTTTTAAAAACATCGCCTCTTGCAAAGAACCTTACTTTCTGAGAAGGGTTCATCGCGGTGATCACAGGATCAACAAATGCATTTACATGATTGGGGGCAAAAACAACAGGAACACCACTTGGTACATTTTCCAGTCCGGTATAATACAACTTATAATACACCCGCATGAAAATTAACGCGAATGGTTTTATGAGCCAATAAACTATGATCATATCTCTGAAATTACTTTTGTCTTTCTAAATGGTAAATGCTTAAGCCGGGTCAAACAAAAGTCGTTTTCCTTTCACTGATTCATTGAATAACCCATTCTCATAAGCGAGATGTCCGCTCACAATCGTATGCGTAATTTGCGAATGAAACACTTGTCCTTCAAACGGACTCCAGCCGCATTTATAAAGCAGGTTGCTTTTATCAACCGTATATTCCTTTCTAAGATCAACCAGTACCAGATCAGCAAAATATCCTTCGCGGATATATCCCCGTTTTTCTATCCTGAAACAATCAGCTACCGCATGCGCCATTTTTTCAGCGATCTTCTCCAGTGTGATCTTTCCATTGTGATAAAGTTCCAGCATGGCGTTGAGTGAATGCTGAACGAGAGGGCCACCGGATGGAGCTTTAAAATAGGTTTGCGATTTTTCTTCTTTGGTATGAGGAGCATGATCGGTTGCAATTACATCGATCTTGTTTTCCAAGACTGCTTTAAGGATCGCATCCCTGTCGGAACATTTTTTCACTGCCGGATTCCATTTGATCAATGAACCTTTTGTTTTATAGTCTTCATCATGAAACCAGAGATGATGAATGCAGGCTTCTGCCGTGATGCGCTTTTCACGCAATGGAAGTGTATTATCAAACAGCTCAAGCTCCTTTTCTGTAGAAATATGCAGAATATGCAAACGTGTATTATATCGTTTTGCGAGATCAACGGCCATGGAAGAGGATGTATAACAAGCTTGCTCACTTCTGATAAGCGGATGCATTTCCATCGGAACATCCTCGCCGTATTTTTCTTTGTAATCAGCCAGATTGGTTTGAATGGTGGCTTCATCTTCGCAATGCGTCGCAATAAGCATTTTGCATTGGCTGAACAATCCTTCCAGTGTTTCTTTTTTATCAACCAGCATATTACCGGTGGAAGAGCCCATGAACACTTTAATTCCGCAGACTGTTGTTGGATCTGTTTTCAAAACTTCTTCCAGGTTATCGTTCCCGGCACCCATGTAAAAGGAATAGTTAGCCAGGGAGTTTTTAGATGCGATGCGGTATTTATCTTCCAGCAATACCTGGGTCAGCGCGTTAGGAACCGTGTTGGGCATTTCCATAAAAGAAGTGATGCCCCCCGCTACGGCGGCTCTGCTT
>JALYRR010000048.1:8114-19836 GCA_030855265.1 Bacteroidota bacterium
AGATACTTCCGATGCACGCTGATATTTTTCTTCCAACAACTGTTGTGTAAACGTATTCGGCACCGTATTCGGCATTTCCATGTACGAGGTAATTCCTCCTGCCACAGCCGCTTTCGACTCGGTAGCGATTTCACCTTTATGAGTTAATCCGGGTTCACGAAAATGAACCTGGTCATCAATACAACCCGGGAGCAAATAACAACCTGTTCCGTCAATGATTTTATCAGCGTCCTCTGCAATTTCAACAGGAGAGATCTTTTCAATCATTTCATCAACGATGAGGACGCTGCCTTTGCTCACGTTTCCCTGGTTGACGATATGGGCATTCTGAATAATAATTCTCATAGGATGTATATTAAAAAGGCTCCTGAAAAAGAGCCCTGATTTAATTGATCTTCATGAACCGCATCTTAAGGACACCAAGTATTGCTTCCTTAAAAATGCCTTTACTCATTTTCGATGTTCCTTCTGTTCGGTCAATAAAAGTGATCGGCACTTCCACGATTTTATATCCCAGCTTATGTGCAATGAATTTCATTTCAATCTGAAATGCATAGCCTACGAATTTTATGTCGTCAAAATTAATGCGCTCCAGAACACGCCTTCTGTAACATTTGAAACCCGCGGTGGTATCGCTGATGTTCACCCATAATATTGCACGAACATACACCGACGCAAAGTATGACATCAGAACACGCCCTAATGGCCAGTTCTCCACCTTACCTCCTTTTGTATAGCGTGATCCAATAGCGACATCACCACCTTTTGAACCGCCTTCATTTTTCGGAATACAAGCTTCACGCAACCTGATCAGATCATCGGGATTATGAGAAAAGTCACAATCCATTTCAAAGATGTATTCATATTTTTTTGACAAGGCCCAGTTGAATCCATGGATATAAGCAGTTCCCAAACCGAGTTTACCTTTTCGTTCCTCTATGAATAAGCTGCCGGAAAATTCGAGAATAAGCTTTTTAACGATGCTGGCTGTGCCATCAGGCGAACCATCATCAACGATCAATACATGAAACGGGAAGGACAAAGAAAATACTTTGCGAATCATTCGCTCTACATTTTCCTTCTCATTATAAGTGGGTATGATGACTAAACTATCGGACACAAAATAATTTATTTGAGAAACGAAGATAGGTCAAATTCAGGAACAATAAAAGTTTTAACAAATTTTGGTACAGTTTGTGGCAAAGCCAACATAATCAACCAAATCAGCGCATGAAGATCCTCTTGTTCCTACTCATTTTTATGCCATTCCAACAATCATTTTTTCAGAAGGATTCAGTGCAAACAGGCATTGCCAGCTATTATGCGAAGAAGTTCGATGGGCGTACCACGGCAAGCGGTCAAAAATTCAGTAACAAGGAACTCACGGCAGCTCATAAAACCCTGTCATTCGGAACTAAAGTAAAAGTAACGAATCTGAAAAATGAGAAGAGTATCGTCGTTGAAATAACAGACCGATTACCAGTAAAATCCAAGCGATGTATTGACCTCAGTTATAAAGCTGCAAAACAACTTGATTTTATTTCTGCGGGCACTGCAAAGGTGACTATTGAGATTCTTAAATAATCGAATTTTCTTCCCTTATTTCTTTTCTCAGACCAGCTATAAAACAATTCTCTCAATCATTTTTTATCGTTAAATTTGTTTTAAACAGCCAACAAATGAAACGATTCCTACTTCTCCTCTCCGTATTCTTTTCTATTTCCATTACCGCACAGGAACCCTTAAAATATTGTGGTGCCGATGAGATGCGGATCTCGACGTTAAAACAAAATCCTGAAATCGCAAAAGCTGTTATCCAACGCGATATGCAGCTCGAAGAATTCACAAAACAATTTGTCGCGGATTTTTATGCTAAAAAAACGCCTGCCGCCACATACACCATTCCTGTTGTGTTTCATGTGATCCATAACTGGGGAGCAGAGAATATTTCGGATGTGCAGATCATGGACGGTATGGATGTGTTGAATAAAACTTTTCGTAAACAACTTGCCGATACAGGATCTATTGTGGCAGCATTCAAACCCATTCATGCAGACTGTGACATTGAATTTAAACTTGCTAAATTGGATCCTTCCGGAAATTGCACCAGCGGGATAAACCGGATCGCATCTACACTCACTTCAACCGGCGATCACACTGTTAAATCTCTCATTCAATGGCCAACCAATAAATACCTGAATGTATACATCGTGCAGAATGCCGCAGGTCTTGCGGGACACTGTGTATGGCCGGCTGACGCTGATTCGATTCCTGCCTGGGATGGAATTGTGATCGGACATGATTATGTAGGAACCATCGGAACATCCACCTATCAGCGCTCTGTTGCTTTTGCACATGAATGCGGGCATTACCTGAATTTACAGCATATCTGGGGCGGAAACAATGTCCCGGGATTTTATTTTTATCCTTGTGCAGATACAGCAAAAGATTGTTCCATCGATGATCTTGTTTTAGACACACCTCCTACAATCGGCTGGCAAAGCTGCAGTCTCACGGGTGCATCTTGCGGAAACGCAGTAGACAATGTTCAAAACACCATGGATTATTCCTATTGCAACCGAATGTTCACCTTCGGACAAAAAGCAAGGATGCAGGCTTGCTTAAATTCACCGATTGCAGGAAGAGATAATTTATGGATCAACTCAAATCTTATTGCAACAGGAATTCTTGATACGGCTTTGTGTGCTGCCAACTTTACAAGTAATAACAGAACCATTTGTGCAGCATCCACAACACCAATTCTTTTTACAAACACATCCTATAATGGAACTTTCACCGACATACTCTGGACCTTTCCGGGTGGAACACCGTCTTCTTCTGTCGTTGCGAATCCATCGATCACCTACAATTCAGCAGGCGTATACGATGTAACATTGAAAGTAAAAAACGGTACTGATTCAGCTACAATTACAAAGACGAATTTCATTTCCGTATTACCAGTTACAGCAAATGCGTATCCTTTCAGCGAAAGCTTCGAAAGTGTTTCATCGCTCAACGGATTGGATTGGTTTGAAAACAGTTTCGATGTGGAGAACAATTGGATGCTCAGCAACACTGCTGCTTATTCTGGTTCTACCTCTGTTATGCTGAACAATGTCAACAACACTGCAGGAACAAAAGATGAACTGATCAGTAAAATGTTTAATGTGGCAGGTGCTACCGGTTTGAATATAAGTTTCAAATATGCATTCGCCAGAAAGGATTCTGTCAATACAGATCGGCTGCAATTGTTTATTTCAAACAGCTGTAGTGCAACCTGGTTTCAGCGGATCAATCTGATCGGAACCACCTTGGAAACGGCTCCGCTCCAAAGTTCTTCATTTACTCCTTCTAATATGACACAATGGAAACAAGCAGCTGCAAGTATTCCTGCTTCTTGGCTGACTTCTACGTTCCGCTTCAAATTGGTACATACTTCTTCCGGAGGAAATAATGTGTACATCGATGATATCAATCTTGATATCGGAGCAGGCGTGGAAGATGTTTCTCTGAACAATTCATTTGGTATGTATCCAAATCCTGCGAGTGATCATTTAACAGTTGAATTCGAATTGGAATCTGCAAAGAAATTAGGCATCGAGATACGCAATGTACTCGGGCAATTACTATTATCAACTGATCCAGAAAATTACACAGAAGGCAAAAATGAGATTCGTCTGTCAACCAACATGCTGAAGGATGGAATTTATTTTGTCAACCTTACAGATGGAAATGCAGGATTGAAAAAGAGATTGGTGATTGCCAGGTAGGACAATCCGAAAACAGGATCTCTTCTAAATTCAGTTCTCGACTCCGCTCGAACTGACATCCTTTTATGATTTTCAAGAAGTATAGAACTCACAGTTGTTTGGAAACAAATTCCATAATACACCTACAGAGAGTGATGTAAATTTTCAATGTCAGTTCGAGCGGAGTCGAGAACCGTTTAAGAATTAAAATCCATATCCATTCGTGGTTCTCGACTCCGCTCGAACTGCGCCAACCGAAGTTAGCATTAAATTTTTTTTGTTTGCGGTGGGAAAGATACCGAAATTGCCCGATATACGGGCAATTTCGGTTATGAATTCATTGTTTCCTGTACTTCGACATTCGTCTTTTTTGCGATCATACACTATTCCACCTTCAAACAGGGCATTTTGCAGTTCCTGTCGTTGGGCATAGTCGCCTAATGCCCACATTTCACGGAGGTTACAGGCAAATTCAAGACTAACAGTAATGTAATCTTCCAACTTCGACATCTCAATTTTATTATTTGCCTTTTGTTCCTCAATCTCCTCCATTTCCTTCTCGAATTTGGATTTGTACTTGTGATAAAGATCAGCCGTCAATTCTTCCACAATGAAACGCTCTTCAAGTCTATCCAGTTTTTGACGTATATCCGTCAATTGACGTTTAATCATTTCCTCGTTGTCTTTTAGGCTTGCATTATGCTCTTGGAAGGTTAAGAATAACTGCTCTTTTAGAAGGGGGATGTATTGATCGTCAATTTTAAATCCCTCTAACATTCCCGCAAATCTGTTATTCACTTCCAGATTAGGATAAATATTGAAGTTGTTTGCCAGTAATTGATTGGACTCGCCAATACTTACGACCGACTCACAGTTTAATTTACCTATCACACTTATATTGCTAAAATAAAAATGATAGTTTCCAAAAGACAGACTATCGGAGAAGCTCATTCCAACAGATAATTCACAGTTATCATTTAAAGAAAACATTCCTCCGCTTTGACCTCCATCTGGAAGAAAATACCATTCGTTTTGATTGCTCACATCTTGTTTTGCTAAAACCCAATTACCAATTCCATAACCTTTTGTCAATAATTTATTATTGCCAATGGTAAGTGAGTCATAAAAATAACCAGCGATGTATAAATTATCGCTCGGATCAAAATCTATTTGCTCAACTCTTGAAAGAGTACCTGCTCCATTAAAAATAATTTTTTTATTCTGAAAAATTCCGGTAGTATCGTATTTAAAAATAGAAAAATCATTCGTTGTCCATGCACTTCCAAAATAGATATTTTCGTTGGCATCACATGTCATCGCCCAAGTATTTAGAGCCTCTGGTAAAAATCTAAACCATTCAATTAAACCGGACGCGCTATATTTTAGTATGGAATGAGAAGCTGCCGGGGTTGTAATTGTAGTGTCTGTATTACTATCCTGAAAATTATCAATTGACTCACAACCTACATAAAAGCCACCGTCCTGGAGGGCGATTACATTTGTAACTTTTCCACTATTGCTATTATTATCAAATTTATAAGTAAACACAATGACCCCTTGAAAATCAACCTTTGCAATAAAAGGCTCGTAGTATCCTGCCCATTGCCCAGTATATATTGTCCAATCACCACCAATAACAAGCCCTGTCGTGGTAAGTGCCATACTGTTTATGACCACACCGTTGACGTTTTCACCGATGTCAGTATGCCAGAGTAATGTTCCCGTACTATCGAACTTACAGATGGAAAACAACGAGGAATTAATGGTCGTATCTAAGCCAACTACGTAGACATTTTCACTGTCATCGACTATAAAATTAGCCAAATAAGAAAAGCTACCAAAGTCACGGACAAAAATTTCCGGTGGAGGATAGTTTTACTACTGACACAGCATTGAGGGAAAATACTCCGTTTAGAAATGCATTGGTTCCTTTAGAAGTATTGGCGGTATAAACATTCCCTTGTTTATCAATTTTAGTCAAACTTGAGGTGATCCATTTTTGATTGTACGCCCACTCCCATTGTTGGGCATTTGAACAAAAGCCCAGCAAAATAAAAATGATAAGAGCATAAAAATTTTTCATTGACTTTTTTAATCTATTATTTATTGCACAACTACTTTTGTCACATCTCGTTTTTTACTCGAAACAACTTCAACAAAATACGTTCCCTTTGCATAACCATTAAGGTTGATCTGTTTATTTAAAGAGCCATTAAAATCCGAAATAGATTCTTTAAAGATATTTTTTCCTTGTGCGTTAGTTATCAATATGGTCAATTGTCCCGCTTCCGATTTATTTTCATAGAAAACATTTAAAACGTTATTGGTAGGATTGGGATAAATTGATAATTCACTCGAAATTAAAACCGTTAATGTATGCACCGGAGTGGCAATATCAAGATCCATTAATTTTACTGCAAAAACACCCTGTGTTTGTGTTACTGCACTACTTCCAAAAGTATTGGAACCCCACATATCACCTGTAATATAAATCTCGTCATTATCTGAAAGGCTTATATCCTTCGCTCCAGAACCTCCAGAACCTGTTGATGTTCTGACCCATTTCAATTGCCCTGCGCTATCAATCTTCATTATAAAAGTTCGATAATTAGCTCCACCATAAATAATCGAATCATTAATTTTCAAAGTGTTTTTAAAACCTCCACAAAGAAAAAGATCCCCTTTATTATTGCATTTCATTTCACCCGTGTACCAATCGCTTATAAATATTGAAGTTCTGCTCCATAGCAGATTTCCTGCCGGATCATATTTATTTATTTTACCCGATCCATAGTTGTAAGAATTTCCAAAAGGATCAGGCGCAAGTAGAGAACCATTTGTTTGCTTTACCCAAACCAACTCGCCATTAGCATCATATTTAGCCTTGTAGCCCATTCCATTACTTAGGTATAATGTTATCTTTTTGGTTCCCTTTCCCAAAGTAATACTATCGGTATTGAACCATGAGGAGGCATATAAACAATCGTTTGAAATTCTTAATGGCGAAAAACGTGAGCCATCTTCTTGTAATGCCCATATGCACTCGCCATTTAAATTAAATTTAGCCATGTAAAAACTTGCACCGCCCGGAGAAGTGAGGGTGATACCATTATCTAAATGAGTAACTCCCTGATAATTGCCTGAACAAACAATTTGATCTTGCGAATCCGTCTTTTCAGAAAGAAAAATTGAAATATCCATTTGTTTTACCCAGACAGTGCTACCAGAAACATTGTTTAATTTCAAAAATAGATAACCGCCACCGCCAGTATGTGTTAAGTATTGTATTCCATCTATCGTTAGTCCTGCAATCATTATTCCTGCATATAAGTTTCCACTGGTATCAGTGCATAGGCTTTTTACATCCCCATATCCATAGTAATTTTTTTCCCAGAGCTTATTTCCTGTTGCATCATATTTTACGACCAGAACACCGTCATCATGTTGACTGCTGATGAAAGAATTTCCAAATTTATCGTGCGTTGTTTTATTTGACCATGTTACAACTGATCGGAAAGGCTCGGATTGCGCCCATTGTATGTCCTGACTATAACTGAAAAGACTCAGCAACGAGGACAATAAGCATAGTTGTATTTTTCTTTTCATGATACATTATTTTAACCGGGGTTCGAGATTATTAATTTATTCATCAGTTATACCAATAGTTTACTTGATTAAACGTAATTCTTGTATGTTCCTTATACAGGGATAATTCGTTAAAAAGGATTATTAATAGCCGAAAGGGGTCAATCCGAGTTTGATAAGTGTAAGCAAATTGCAGGTACTTTAAGCGATCACAGGTTTTCATTATTGAATTAAACCGAACTTCAGGTAATTTGATTTGTTTACACTATAATCTTGCCAATGCTCAAAAAAAATAAAATGTTGATTATCTATACTTTATATAGCCAGCGCTTTATTATATTGAGCAAAATTTTGCTCGATTAATTTTTATTAAATTTTAGTTATCTCAATCCCTGAACTACACTTTCATGAAAAGAATTTTACTCCTAATAATAGCTGTGTGTTTTTACGTGCATTGCTATGCTCAGCCCATTAACAACGGCATGTACTCGCAAAATGCTAATCTAACTGATACTGTTGGTATAAATCCTAACGCAGGAGGTTATCTCGATCAATTCTGGAACCCAAGTATGCCCGCACAGAATTTTTTAAAGGAAAGCCGAACCTATTTTATGCGTTACGGTGGAATCCAAGTCGAGAAAGAGTGCGTAATAACTGGAATTTTCAATGATTCCCCTCCCAGTAATCTTGATAAGACGATCAATGATTATATTCAGAAAGCTATTGTTATGCAAGATAATGGGATGGTGCCAATGCTAACCCTACCTTTAAATGAAGATTTGGATGATGATAACGATTCAACTTTTATTCTTGCAGCAAACCAAATTAAAATTCTTGTAAAAGAAGTTAACCTTGGATTAATCGCAAGAGCAAAACTTCCTGTTACGCACTGGGTGTATTCTAATGAACCTGAAGAAGGAGGTAAAATACTTGGAGTTCCTATTCACGGCTACGATAATACTGATGCCGCAAAATGGATACATCGCTACATAAAAGCATATTATGATGCTATAATAGTCACAGGTGGCGGAATTTGGCAGACATCATGGGGAACACCTGTATTTATTGGGCCAGAGCTTTATGGGTATGATAATTATAATCATGGTACAGGAAAAGTAAATGAACTCATTAAACAGTTGACTGGCCAAGCCCCTTACGGAACAATTAACGATATAAGAAACTATATTAATATTTTTTCTTGGCATTATTATCCTTTCAATGATGAAAGTCAGCAATTGATAGGAATTGCAGCACCGACAAGAGAAAATGTAATTGATATTTTACAAAAACCTACTGGTGTTCCCCGCTATATGACCTCGAATTCCCGTCCTCTTTTAGCTGATATTAATGAGGTGAAAAGTTATTTACCTTCCACTATCGGAGTAGCAATTACGGAGGCAAATATTTGTCATATTAATGATACTTCAGGATTTTTTGCAAATGACAGCATCACCGGAACAGGCGCAAACAGCTTCATAGCCGGACAATTCTGGGCGGAAATGATGAGTGTAGGTATGGAGGGAGGCATGAAAATTCTAAATTTCTGGTCATCAATAGAGGGTCAATCCGCAGACGGTTATAGAACAAATGTTGGTTTTTTAAATACCGATCCCGATCCATCAAAGTTCGGAGGGACTTTAGGAGCAAAAAAATCTACTTTCTACCATTATAAAATGTTAGCAGATCATTTTCATGGAAATTTTTACAGAGGAAATTATATTCATAACGGCGTTTCTCCTACGCCTCCTACAACTTATTTTAAAGGGATTAAAACGTTTGCAAGCATGGAACCCGCAGGTATCAAAATTGTTGTTTTAAATCAGCACGATTTCGCTTACGACTTTCATGTTAATTTCAATGGTTCAGGTACAAATGTGTCAGGAAGAGTTACGCTTGATTTTAATTTTTCATCTGATCCGTCTTACGCAGGTTTAAATACATTTATGTATGATGGGGTATTGGCACTCCCAAGAAGGTCAACAACTTTACTTGTGTTTGATTGTGATGGTAATTTTGTTTCAAGAACAGACTATACTGAAACTGAGGCTCTTGCCAATGTTGATCCACAGTTAAGGCAAGTCGGTACAGTGGTTATAAAACCAACTGTAATTGCTTGCGGAATGCCAGGAGGAATTGGTGGAACCATTAACTCTAATACTACTTTTATAAACGACACGGTTTCTGTAAACAGTAACATTCTTGTAACTGGAACTGCGAAACTTTCTTTTATTAATTGTTTAGTAGTAATGGCTCCAAGTACCGAAATCAAAGCTAATCCCCAAGCAAGTATTGAAGTTATAAATTCTACTATGATCGGTTGCGAAGGAACAAAAAAATGGAATGGAATTGTGATGAATGGAAACTACCATGCAGGACTTAAATTGTTAATTCAAAATTCATTTATCATTAATGCTATAACTCCTGTAACCTCAGTAAAATTAGGCGATTTAAAAATTACAGGAAGTGTTTTTGTAAATGGTATTACTGCGGTGGATTTAGACCGGTCAGAAATGTTTTCAATTTCAGGAAATCTTTTTGCGGCTTTTAAAACAGGTATCAACACTACAAAAACCAAGAAGGGTTATGTATCAAATATAAAAGAAAATTTGTTTTATGATTTAGAAACTGCAATGAAATTCTTAGATGATGAACATAACAAACTTGATATAATTTGTAATCAGGTGATGTACAAACAAGAAGGTATAAAAAGTGTTGGAACTGACCTCAAAGAACAGGGAACTGCAACATTAAGTGCTGGAAACGAGTTTATCAAAACTACTTCCTTCATACCAACTGATTATTTGGATCATACAGGAACAGCTACGAAATACTATTATGGCCCAGCTCAAACCGCTGCGTTTAGCTTTCCATTAGTAATGAACGTACCTATCATTATGGCTGCGGCAGACAGGGTGTGTCCAATCCTTTTTGCCCCACTTGCTTGTCCTCCTTGGATAGTTGGAATAGAAGAACAGGCAGAAGAAACTAAGCCTAATCTTCTTGTGTATCCGAACCCCAGTCAAGGTGAGTTTACAGTTAGCTTATCCAATTTACCTAAAGGAAACTGGAGTTTAACGGTTTACGATGTTTTAGGAAAATTAATCAGCTCTCAAAAGGTTGATTCTAATATGGAAAGCACCACATTAAGGATAAGCAGTAAAGGAATTTATTTTGTTTCTTTACAAAGTTCAGACAACAGGGTCACTCAAAAGGTAATTGTTGAGTAGTTTTTTTCATAGTTTGTTTAGTAAAAAGAGAGGACAAAAATGTCCTCTCTTTTTACTGAGAATCAAAAACGCCTTCAGAAATGTGGCTTGATAAGCAAGTGATAATTTATCCGTCAAAATTGACGGCTATCCGTCAAAAGATAGTTTTTAGCCTTACAATTTTCAGCATATCTTTGTACAGGAGACTTCGACATTTTGACCCTCCGCCTGACATACTTTTATGAGTGGGTTCCAATTTGTCCTTACAAGGGATTATCCTTAGCCCAACAATTAAATTATAAAGCGCCGTTCTTAATTTCCTCAACAATTGCAGGATCTAATAATGTTGAAGTATCACCTAAATTATTCATTTCACCTTCCGCAACTTTTCGTAAGATCCTTCTCATTATTTTTCCGCTCCTTGTTTTTGGGAGTCCGCTTACAATCTGAATTTTATCAGGTTTCGCGATCGGCCCGATTACCTTCGTTACTTCCGCAAGGATCTCTTTCCGGAGCACTTCCGCATCTTTGTTTTTGTTGATCGAAATAACAAAAGCGTAAATACCTTGTCCTTTTATGTCGTGAGGATATCCTACGACAGCAGACTCAACAATATCATCATGAGAATTGATTGCGCTTTCCACTTCCGCAGTTCCAATCCGGTGTCCGCTGATGTTCATTACATCATCCACTCTTCCCGTGATCCTGTAATTACCATCTTCATCGCGTTTGCAGCCGTCACCCGTGAAATATAAATTTTCATACGTAGCGAAATAATTCTGCTTGCATCTTTCGTGATCTCCATAAGTTGTTCTAATGATCGACGGCCAGGGAAATTTAATGCAGAGATTCCCCTCTACTCCATTGCCTACTATTTCATTTCCTTTTTCATCTACCAGCAGGGGCTGAATTCCTGGAAGAGGCAAAGTCGCAAATCCGGGTTTCGTTTTGGTGATCCCTGCAAGAGGAGAGATCATAATACCTCCGGTTTCTGTTTGCCACCAGGTATCAACGATCGGACAATTTCCTTTTCCAATATTTTCATTGTACCAGTTCCACGCTTCTTCATTGATCGGCTCACCAACACTTCCTAAGACGCGCAGCGAATCAAGCTTATAGGGTTTTACAAAATCCAGTCCGGCCGCCTCCAGTGCGCGAATCGCAGTAGGCGCTGTATAAAAT
>JALYRR010000049.1 GCA_030855265.1 Bacteroidota bacterium
GGTTCGAGTAAACGTGAAGAACAAGACTTCGAACTTTCCAAGCAAAGAGAGATCCTTGAGATAAAGATCAAGTCGGCTGCAGATAGCATACTTCTTAAGCAAAACCAGATTGATGCAGAAGCATCACTCAGCACGATCGGATTGCAGAATGAACTCGCGGCCCTTAAAACAAAAACGGATGCTATATCTAAAGGCAGGGCAGAAGCGATTGAATTAGAATTGAGCCGAATTTCTCAGGGTGCTGCGTTGTCAAAGGATCTGGCCTTGGCCGAAACAGATGCGCTTATTATTGATCTGGAAAAGCAGATCAATAATATCGACAAAAGAATCAAGAAGGTTGATATGGCAAAGCTGCTCGGCTTAACAGATGAGGATTTTGCAAAGATGAAGCAAAGCCTCGGACAGCTAACTACCGAGTTTCAGAACTTCTCTAATGAACTTTTTTCGCTTCTCAATAAACAGCTTGATGCTCAGGACACTCAGCTCAATAGTGAATTGTCTATTATTGAAAAGAGGCAGTCGGCCAGAGACAAAGCAATTAGCGATCTGGAAAGTCAATTGGAAAAGGAGAAAGAGCTGGAGAGAGAAGGATTGGCAAACAACGTCAGTAACATAAAGGCCGAACTTGCTGAAAAGGAAAAGGCGAGACAAGCGGACATTGAAGCTGAAAGAAAGTTGCAGCAAGAAAAGAAGAAACTTGCCGAAGAAAAGAAAAGTATGGCGAAAATTCAATTTGCTGTTGATACTGCTTTGCAGGCTTCCAATTTAGTCACCGCGATATCGGAAGTTTTCGCCACTTATGCCGCTGTTCCTTATGTCGCTGCAGCACTTGCTGCTTTGATGGTAGGATCCTTTGCTGTGTCAAAAATTGCAGCTTACAAAGCAATCAACAATACTCCTGCAGCAGGATTTCAAAAAGGAGGGTATACTGGAAAGGGTGCCGAAGATGAAGAGGCAGGTGTTGTTCACAAGGAGGAGTTCGTGACCAAAGCCAAGCACACAAGGAAATTCAGAACACTGCTCGATGGTATTCATAATGAAGACAACCGACAAATCGAATTCGGAATTCGTGAACTCATCAAAAATACCGGCATTGTGCTTTCTGGAGACACCCCTCGGATCCTTTCGGAGAGTAGGAGTTTTGTGAGAAGGGCAGAAGGGTTTTCCCCTGTCCTGATTGACACCTCTGTAATGGAGGATCGGCTGGAGAGCATGGAATCAATGGTTTCATCAATCATGAAACAGGGTGGCGAAAAAGTATTTAAAAATCAAGATGGCGACCTGATAATAAAAACAAAGTCACGGACCAGAATAATTCATTCGAAATGACCCAATATAAATTTTATGTAACAGACACTCTGGCTACTACCGAAGTTTTTCCTATTGGCTTTGAGAAGAGTAAATTTATTTTTCGAAGGGAAAAGAATGTTGCGTATGTGAAAATCAACTTCAACGGAACTCTCAACTTTTCCAACAGACCAAAGTCGGGAATATTTGACTTTGATTACTTTGTTGCCAAAGACGTGGCTGATCTGCGATGCGAAGAGCTGACCTTTGTAATTAAACAGTCTTGTGATGGAGTGGCCTACACCGATTATTGGACCGGTGTGTTTGAAATAGTAGAAGGGGAGTTCGACCTGGACACTTGCACCTTTTCTGTTCAGCCAAGGCTCAAAGATTATATTTTTGCTGATCGGGAAATCAACATTGTTGGTATACCCGGATCGTTTAGTGTCATTGCGGGTGATAGAACTTTTCCAAGATGTAAAAACCTCTCAACAATCCTTACTTATTTCGCAACCGATGTTTCAAGTGGATTGACTGGGATCGTTAGTGACTTTTTTCAAATCAATCCTGTTACCACAAGTCTTGTTAATTACGTAACCGGCACCACAAACAAATATCGTCAGCTTGCAATTACACCCCTCTCGGAAGTTCAGGAGCCACTTCCTTCTGATCCAGCTACTGTTGAGATGGCTACTTTCAATCAAATCATGGATGACTTACTTGTGTTGTTTGATGTGCACTGGTTCGTTGATTCGAGTTTGAATATCAGGATTGAACACTACACATATTTTGACGGCGTTCCTGGGCTTGATCTTACAATTGCTCCATACGATAAGTTCTTAGTAGCAAAGAATAAGTACTCCTACGACGAAGATGATGCCCCAAAGTCGGAGGTGTTTAAAACCTATAATTCATTTACTTACGGAAAATTTATTTATGGTACCTGTGGAGATTTGAATAAGGATGAAACACTCTTCTCTACTTCAATAATAGCCACCGATTATTATACCATTCGATACGAAACCGGTGGCGAATCGACAAAAGGACTTTTTCTTTTTGCTACAGAAACGATCACTGGACAGAAATACATGTTTGGAAACGAGCAGAACGAGGAACTTGTTATACCTCGTTTGGCTTTAAGGTTCCACAGGCATGGCAGACCATCGGTTAACAATGTAACATTCGAATACTTCCCGGGATCATTTGACTTTACCGAATCTGATTATGGAGATGTTTTTATTTATTCAGAGAAGCCAACAAGAAAGCAGGTTAAAATTTCCTTCCCTCGCTGTTGCGGTGAAGATATAAACCTGGCAGATAGCATCAAGACACCGCTTGGCGACAAGGGGTTTATTCAGGATTATGAATTCAGGCCATCGGATAATATGGTTTCGGCTCAATTGAAATATAAGATCAATGCTGACCTCCCTGACATTGTTCCATCCGACCTTCCTGGACTTCAGTTGTGGTTAGAATCTGATATAGGCGTGACTCTTACGGCTGGTAGAGTTAGTTCATGGGCTGACCAATCAGGAAACGGGAGGGATGCCACTCAAGGCACCGCAGCGTTTCGCCCAACAGTTACGGCGGGTCCTTACATTCGATTTGCTGGTACGTATTTTTTAGCCACTCCGGCCTTTCAACTTTTCCCTGGTAAGAGGGGTACGGTTTTCTTTCTTCATAAAAAGGATTATCTCTCACTTGGACAAAACATATACCTTTCAACAAATGGTGGAGCAGGCAACTTCTGGGACCTTGGCTACAACTACAATGGTATCGGATCTCCGAATGATGAGCACAGGCTTTACGATAATACAAACGCTCTGCTTTATCCTGCTTATGGATACGTCAACAATGTTCAGCGAGCATATGAATGGGGTGTTGAGCCTAATCTGGTGGAGATAGCAAGAACAGCGGACACAACAAATTATGTTTGGCTCAATGGAAAACCGGTTGATGCAGCGAATGGAAACCCGATGACGATCCCAAATGTGCAACCGGACATTAATCCGCTAATCATTGGAGATAACTCCTTTTTTCCTGCAATGGGATGCAATGGTGATGTTATGGCCGTGATCATTTACGATCGCGTTCTTACTGATGTGGAGCGACAAAAGGTGGAACAATACCTATCAAAGAAATGGCTTTTTAACTTATACACACTTTCCTAATGAATCTATCTATCACACCTTACCGTTGGTATGACCAATATTACAAACAGAATCGTTTTGACAGGGATTGTTCAAGTACGTGTGAGTTTAAGCTAATAACACACAGAGGGGCTCTGTTGCCGTTTCAGTTCACAAGACCGGCTTCTGGTTATGTGATCGATAAATGGCTCTTAAGATCTGCATGTGTTGACTTTGAGCCAAAGATGCTCAATGAATACAACTCCAGGTGGGCCACTGGCCATACATGGGTGAACGATGGCGGGTTTGTTTTCGATTGCGGTGTTGCAAAATCCGGTCAGGTAAATAACGATGAGCTTTCTCTTGCAGCCGGATTGACAGTTGGGAAGAAGTATCGAATTACCGTTTCATGCGCTGATCTTGTTCTGGCTGCCGGCAGCACATTAAACATTGTTTTTCGCAATAGTACTGCTACGAATATCCTTTCTTTTAATTCGCTTGGTTTTTATGAAGCAGAGTTTACGGCTACTGCTGCCTCTGTTCAATTTGTTATTCAGAATTCAGGAAGTGTTGGTGTTGATGATTTTATTGGCTTGTCGGATGTACAGATATTCGAGGTGTTTGAGCAGAAGACTGCAGACATTGTTCTTGACACCGCTTTTGTAAAATTGGTGAGTGCGGGTGCTTTAGATTACTTTATATACTGCGGAGGTGACCTCGGGCAGTCTCTACCAACTGGAGATTACTACAGCGTAATTCTTGAAACAAGTGGAGACACCTATGTTTCTGAAGTTATCACAGTAAAGAATTTCCTTCCTGCTAAGAGCCCATATTACAAATTAGAATGGAACAACAGCTGTGATATCGGAAGCATAATCTATCAGGATGTAGATTCTTGTTTATATAAAAATATTCTTTACCTGGATGAGGCTGTTGCCACTCGTCCGGAGTATCCATACGAGGAAAAAGGAGAGTTGGATGGTAATCAAGTCTTTCAGCCGACTTTTCAAAAGCTTGAAAAGAAGCTTGATTTCATTATTGCGAAATGCCCGGAGTTTATTGTCGATGCAATTGCCGGGATAAACTTACACGATACAATTTCATTAACCGCTCCCCTCAGAATCGAACAAGTAAGTGTTGATGATGCAATTGCGATACAAAGCGTTGAGCCTGAATTTACGCCTGTTTTCAATGACTGCTTTACGAAAATTGATCTTAAGATCATGTTGACCGATCTTTATCTTGATAGTGCTTGCTGCACTGATGTGGCAGTTGACTTGACCTGTGAAACTTGCCGGTATCAAGCCGACTATTTAAACGGCACCCCTGTTGGTCCTTCATCAGGCGACACACATTTAGTAACAGAATCAGAAGATGCCGGTTTTTATCGGTTCATTGGGGGTATTTGGGTACTTCAAGTTATTGAAGAGAATGATTTAATTTGCTTCACAGCCAAAACCTATGTTCATATTGCCGGTGCATTCTTTTTGGTGCCATCAATAAGCGAAGCAGATAGCGGATGGTTCCCGGCAGCTGGTGGACTATTCCATATTCAAGGAAATGCATTCCCTGGATCTTGGGTCGATGTGCAATATCGTGTTGGCGGAGCGTGGGTTTCGATTGGGATCATCACTTCGTCGTCATACACCCTACTCGGAGTGGATCTTACATTTGCGGATGATGATGAAAGCGTTGTAGAGTTTCGCATACGTAATTTCTCGTTGGCCTGTGATTACGGCTATTCGGCGATATTTGAACATTCTTTTATTCCAACGGTATCTTTCATGTATGATAATAGCGGAGGAACGATGACTCCTGGCGAGGATATTCACAATGTTACAACAGGTGCCGACTCTATAATTGTTTCAAATGATGGGGTAACCATCGTAATAGAAGCAATTTCTCTTACTGGTTGGAACATAGGAAATAGATGTAACAACATTGCAGGAGACGAGATCACAATTAACTCCGTTCCGGTGCTTGTTTAAGTTGTGGCAATCTGCCACCGATAAAAAAATGCCGTTGCCGTTGCTTTGTTGTAAATAATAACTCACTAAAAAGATACGACAATGGCATCCACCTGTACAACCCCTACCTGCGCTGAAGGCTGTGAAACTCAACTCCCTGAGGTTCAATTTTCCATTTGTGCTCCTGTAACCAATTTTGGTCAGATCGCAAAAATTTATCAGGCAAATGACGGTTATCCTTTAACCGATGAAAACAGCCTTTCTGAATGGCAAGCACGTGCAGCTCTTGCAGCATCTGATCCTGCTCGTATTTTGGAGATCTCTGTAATAGGCGACATGCCTCTTGCCTCAGATAACGAGATCGCATTAAGTCGCGGAAGAACCGCAAACGGTGCAAAAGACCGCTTGGTAAATGTCCGCATCGATGAAACCAATGACGTGAATTACGAATACATGCGCTCGACAGAGTGTGGCGTTACTGGTCGGTTCTGGTTTGAAACGTATGGTGGAAAACTTTACGGTGGCCGTTTGGGTATCCTTGCTACAATCAAGCTTGGAGAAGTTATTCCTGAAGGAATTACCGAACTGGTAACATTCCAGGGTACAATCAAATGGAAAGACAAATTCTCTCCATGCCGCACAGATTCCCCTATGGCTGGTATTGATCTGGTTGAAGAATCAGGATCATAATTTCAAGAGAAAAAACTAACAGATTAATCACCCTCAAAACCTATTTGTCATGGCAGATCATATCAATTGTACCAACAATATATTAACCGCGGAGCAGCTAATTGCAGCTCTAATCACAAAAACCTCTGGAGGGGACTGGGCGCTTCGCACAATCGAAGTGACTGCCTGCGCTGAAGACGCAATAGGATGCGACTTGAGTCACCTGACTCCTTTCGATGTTCTAAAAAAGTGCATCGGAATAAACGAATGTGGAAAGCCGGCAATTCGCTTGGCTATCGGAACAGATGAAGCGGGAAGTTAATTCTTCCCGCTTTTAGTATTCACCTCTCTTTAAAACTTCCTTACCATGGCAGATTACGATCCAGCCGAGTGTTCTAATTTTTTGGATGCATGCGGAAAAAAATATTCAGTTGAGCAGTTGTTTAATATGCTTATCGCTCAGGACTCCAACGGTTGTCCTGTTATAAGAACAAGTGCAGCTGCTTCTGGAGGTTCCGGAACCGACTATGAACTTCGCACAACCTCTTATAAAGCGAACACCGCAGGAACCGGATATTCGTCAGGCGACTTCATCAAGCGTGTGGATGTTATGGATGTCACTCAGACGCCTGCTGTACTGATCTCAACATTATGGTTCAATGAAACTACGGGGCTTGCGATTGCTGCTGCTCCGACACAGGTAAATCTTGATCCGTATCAGGCACCAATTGTTATTAATGATGGTGCTGATGCTGCGATGGGAGCAAAGGCCGATGCTGTAGCTACTACAGATACAGGAACGTTTTCTTTGATCTCTCTTTTCAAAAGGTTGCTGGAAAAAATAGGAATCTCAAGCAGCTCGACCAACGCACCTGCCGCCGTAAGAATAACAAACCTTAGCAACGTTGCGCAAGCTATTAAAGCGACTACCGGAAACCTATACGGATGGAATATTCACAATCCAAACACGTCGGATGTGTATGTGAAGTTTTATAATGCCGCATTCGCATCGGTGGTGGTTGGAACAACCGTACCTGTTTTGACCCTTCATGTTCCTCCGGGAAGTGTTTATGAATCTCCTATTTGTATTCAACAAAATTTTGACACTGCCATTTCTGTAGCTGTTGTTACAACTCTTGCAGATGCTGGAGCGACCGCACCGGCAAGCAACATTCACCTCAACGTAAAGTATAAATAAGATGGGATATAAAACAACTCCAGCTGGTCTATATTTAGCCAAAGCAGGCGACTCTCTAACAGGAGCTTTGAACGAAGCAAAAGGAGCCAACATCGCAAGCGCAGCAACAACCAATATAGGGGCTGCAACGGGAAACACAATTCACATTACAGGTACAACCCCTATCACAGCCCTTGGTACTATTCAGGCTGGGACAGAAAGAAAAGTAGTGTTCGATGATGTTTTAATCCTTACTCATAATGCCACTTCTTTAATCCTTCCGGGAGGCGCGAACATTACAACCATCGCTGGTGATGCTGCCGTATTCGTTTCCGAAGGATCGGGTAATTGGAAGTGTGTTTCTTATCAAAGGAGCATTGTTCCTTTACTGGCGAGGGAAACAATGTCGGATGCAAATAAAACATTCTCCGCAGGAAAAACACAGGTAGCATTAACCTCTGTATTAACCGCTCCGAGGACTTTAACACTTCCGGCTGCTTCTGCTTTTACCGCTGGTACTGAATTAATTTTCGATGATGAGATCGGAGGCGTTAGTACAACTAATACTGTAACAATTGCAAGAGTTGGTGCAGACACCATTAATGGAAGTACAAGCGAAATTATTAATGCCCCATTTGGACAAAGGCGTTTTTTCTCCGACGGGGTAAGCAAATGGGCGTTTGATGCAGGAGTAATAAGGGCTGCTGATATAAGAGCTGGATTTTTTTCTCTGAGTTTTAGATCAGCCGCATTGTCACCAGCGGATAGCACGACTTATTATTTTGGAGATGGCCAGATAACGCCAAGCATTACAGATACATCGCACGATTATGCTTTAGGGTATGCCTTTACGATAGTAGGTGCGGTTGTGATTGCTATCGGAAATTCTACAGCGGGAACAGCAGAACAATCAACGCTTAAAATAAGAAATGTTACTACTGCAACTTCGAGCTCTGTTGGAAATTTCGTAACTAATGCTGGATCTACATTTAGTGTGTTTGAAAAATTCACCGGTTTAAATATAGCAGTTGGTGAAAATGATGGATTCGCGATGCAAGTTGACTGTCCAGCATGGGCAACAAACCCAGTGGGTGTGAGATATGTGGTGGTTTTACAGTGTAAAAAAACATAATCATGGAAAAACAAATAGAATACAAAAAGCAAGGAGATGGTCGAGATTCGTGGAAAATTTCAGTTTTTGAAGGCGAAAAACTTGTCAGTTGTGAAATGGTCTACGAAGACCCCAATCAAGAGAGAAAAACAGACCTATCAAATATTGATTTAGCCAGCCTTACGATAGATCAGTTAAAGCAGTTAAAGGCGGCGTTGGCTTTAGTTTAGAAACTGAAAATAAAGCACGATTATGATCATAGAAGTCGGAAATATCGTAAGAGACAAGCTCGCTGTTTTATCATTCATTGATAAGTTAACAGGCGTTGTTAAGGTCATTACCATGACCGATGTTGATTCTGATAATAAACCTGTAAAAAAGACTTTTCCGGTTTCATGCGACACCTCTTTTACAGAATGTGTAAATGATCAGAAGTACAAAGATTTCATGCCGAACTCCAGCCTTGGGTGCATGGTCTATTTAGAGGATCAAGGACTTCGACCAGAAGGAACAAATGGATCCAAAGAAAAATGGAAAGCCACCTACAAGCTGATCGGATGGATAAACAGCGCGAAGCTTGGATACAGTGATTGTTCTATCACCGGACAGATCGTCGCTACGATCATGAAGAAGTTTCCGATCACAGCATTCAATCAGGGCATATATCACACGATCATGATCAAAGTGGCAAGTCAGGATCCTAAGACCGGTGCAAATCCATTTGTAAGATATTCCTATGATGAGGACAAGACGCAATACCTGATGTTCCCTTATGATTACTTCTCCCTGAACGTGGAGGTTTCATTTGAGATCAATAAAAAATGTATCAGTGATTTTGTGGCCTTGCCCGGAATCGAATGCCCGTAGATTATGGTTACAAAACAAAAAGACTTCACATTCGGACACTTCCTGACCATTCTCGGGATGCTTTGTTCTTTGTCGCTAGTAACACTTGGTTGGGGCTTTAAAATCGAGCAAAAAAATTCTGATCAGGATAAGTCGACAGCGATTCATGATGTGCAGATTATTTCGAACTCAGCAAAAATAAATGGGCAGGATGAGCAGATGAATAAAATGATGGAGAAAAACGCCGAGCGCCTTGATAAGATCGATGCGAAACTCACTCAGCTTCTTATCGAAATGCAAAACAAACAAAATCGCTAATTATGTATATCATCTTAGATCCGGGTCATGGCGGCATGATCAATCAAAAGTACACAACTCCCGGCAAGCGTTCTCCGCAGTGGAACGACTTGCCCCAACTCTTTGAAGGTGTTCAGAACCGAAAAGTAGTGGCCCGGATCAAGGACAAGCTCGCCCAAAATAACATTCCATTCTTCGATGTGGTTGACAGCGAAAGCGATGTTCTCCTTTCAAAGAGAGTGGATAGAGCGAACGAAATATTCCGAGAACACCCTGATGCAATTTACATTTCCATTCATGCCGATGCTGCCGGTGACGGAATTGCACATCATCCAGCAGCCGGTTTCAGTGTGTGGACCTCCAGAGACTGTCTTTCACAATGAAGGATAGATCAAATTTCCGTTCTGATAAAAGTGACGGCGATGGCGATTACGAATCTGATTTCTTTGTGCTTCACAAAACAAAATGCCCTGCCATCTTATGTGAACTTGGTTTCATGACCAACAGAGGTGAGTGTGAGCTCATGCAAACTCCGGAATGGATTGATCAATGTGCTGAAGGGATCGTAAACGGAATACTTAACTACTACAAATGTTAAAAGCTGCAATCATTTATTCGCTTATTGGATTCGGGATCATTTTTATTATCATGGTCTTGATAAGGATTAAAAAAATATATAAAACGATCGGTAAGATGATCGAGGACACTCTTCAGGATCGGGAAGGCAAATGGTCGCTGCCACGGATAATGATGGTCGCTGCATTCAATGCATGTGTTTGCGCATTCTTTTACGATATGTATAAGCAAGGCCAGATGAATGATATCGGATTTGCTGCTCTTCTCACTGTTGCCGTAACTGGTAAAATAGCTGATGCTCAAGCAAAGAAAATAGATCCTACCATCACCGGGGCACCAGAAAAAACATCTTAGCTATGAAAAAAATATTCTTTATTACTCTCACAACACTTGCTCTGACTTCCTGCGTTACTCAGAAACAGCGATCAAAGATCTGCCTAACATGTACCGTGGTAACACAGTCACATGATAGCATAATTGAAAAGATCGTCCGCGACACAATCACGTTACCACCAATAGCAGGCCCTATTCAGTATCTGGAGAATCCATGTAAGGAACTATGCGATAGCCTGGGAAACCTGAAGCCGTTTATCAAAACAGAAAGAAAGAACGGGGTTGTATCAACCATTCGATCTGTTGGCAATTCCATTGTGGTAAAATGTGATACTGATAGTTTACAAGCTGAGATCCTTAAAATAGAGAAGGAGCGTTTCCAGAAAATTGAAACGGTCCAGAGGATTCCGTGTCACCTTCAGCATGAATCCAAATTCTCAGGCTTTACCTTTTGGTGGTTCTGGATCACAGCTGGACTGTTATTCCTTTGGCTTATATGGAAATTTTGTAAGACCTGGTTAAAGGCATACATACCTTTTTTGAAATAAATAACAATAATACTTCTTTGCGCTAGGAGCATTAGCTTGGCCCGTGTCCAGGGTAAGTAAAAAAGGGGCTCTCCTCCACGAAT
Source organism: Bacteroidota bacterium (assembly GCA_030855265.1). GTDB lineage: Bacteria > Bacteroidota > Bacteroidia > 2-12-FULL-35-15 > 2-12-FULL-35-15 > 2-12-FULL-35-15. The sequence continues at coordinate 11,024 of JALYRR010000049.1, forward strand.
GGCAAAGCTGCGCCATAAGACAGCGTGAGATGAACCCGAACTGCTAGTACTTGCTACTCCGGCAATGAACCGGACATTAAAAACCTTCTGGTAAGAGAAGGTTTTTAATGTAATAGTATAGATTGGAGTTAAAATATAGTCAAAACCGATCCATCATAAAACGACGAACGCCCTACGGTAGCAGGGCGTTCGTTTTGTTTTAATGGTGGTCTCGAAGGGACTTATGCAGGGGTTGCTGCAAATATCAATATTAACGGGCAATCCCAACCTGTCACCATTATTCAGGCCTCTTTTATCCGCTTTATTTCTGTAATTAATTGCATGAAATTGTAAAAAAATGTTACTTTACAGTTAAAATGGAGTTAAAATGAAAGTCGCCCCTATTCTCTGGACTCATTACGAAAAGTCCGATGGAACTTATGCGTTAAAAATAAAGCATTCCTATGGCAAGAATAAGGATTATTATCCACTTGGAATCACTCTCCGTGAAAACCAATGGGATGGATCCAGGGTAAAGAATCATCCCAATGCCACAGATATCAATCTTAAATTAATTGAGATTGAGAACGTCACCGAACGGGAATGCCTAAAAGATCCCAACACTGATATCGGAGCGTTAATTCAAAAGCTGATCCAACCATCCTCCGGGAGCTCAAACACCTTGGCTGAATACTTCGATACTTATGTTGATCTGTGCCGTAAGGGAACCATCTTACGTAAGAAGGCCAAAACGAATATGACAGACGGATATCTGAAGACCTTTGAAACAACCCGGAGTCATATACAGGTATTTGAGACGGAGCTTAAGCGAAAATTCACCTTCAATCACATTACCGAGAGCTGGCATAATGATTATGTTCACTATATGAGGCACGAGTATTACGATGCCAGGAGTAAACGAAAGGGTCTCTCGGAGAACACCATTGCCAAGGATGTGAAAAACATCAAGACGATCATGGCTTATTCCCGGAAAAAGGCAAAACTCCATACAAATTTTGAGTATGAAGATTTTGATGCTGCATGGCATGAGGCGGACAAGATCGCTTTGACTGAAGATGAAATCGACAAGATATTTAACCTGGATACCGAGGAAGATCATCCAGATCTCAGGCAGGAGCAGGAACGTTTTATTGTAGCTTATAACCTGCTCCTTCGTTTCGGGGACAGTATAAAGATCAACAAGAATCATATCTTTTTTGATAAGGACCAGCCTTTCTTTAAGATGGTAACGGGAAAGACAAAGCAGGAGGTGATCATTCCATTGATGAAGCGGACATACAACATCCTGAAGAAAAACAAATTCATCATGCCGGCCACCACGAATGCAGGAAGCAACCGGATACTGAAGAGGCTAGGCTTGCACGCGAAGATCAATGATAATTATACTGTAACAATTAATAGGCAAGGAAAAACTTTTGAGGAGTCTTCTAAACGTTATGAACTGATGACCACCCACACCACGCGAAGAAGTGCAGCCACAAATTTATATCTTGGGGGCATGGACCTGGAAAGCATCCGGATAATTGGAGGTTGGAAGTCGATTGATCAAGTTCGGGATTATATAAAAGTTGACAAAATGGAGAACGCCAAGCGTATCGCATCTTCTCCATTCTTTAATAAATAAATTATGGCTAAAACATTTAAGGCTGAACAAGTGAAGGTTCGGCAAATTCAGGAGTGGTTGCTTCAGGGACACATTGTAACTGATGTCTGCCGTAATATTATCGCCTCCTGGGAAATATCAGAGCATAATGCTATCAAATACATAGCAGCTGCCTTTGAGGACTTCTCAAAGCAAGTGAATAAGGGTTATGAAGAAACCCGGGCCTATCACATTCAGATGCGTTTGTCTTTATATAAGAAAGCAGTCGAGGCCAACGATTATAAAACTGCCATGCAGATTCTCGTTGACCTCGGAAAGCTTGAAGATATTTATTAAGAGAAGTCAGATTCAGTAAGGTTGCCATTTAAGTGGACCAGCTGAGGATCTTTGCTTTCTGACTGGCAGTATTGCAGGTATCGAACTATCGATGATTGCACAAACTTTGGCATGATCTCGACTCCGCGGCACTTCCTTCCAGTGATCTCAGACGCAATGATAGTGGTACCTGATCCCATAAACCAATCACAAACAACGTCCCCTTCGTTCGTGCTGTCCAGAATAGCATCCGCAACCATGGCCACCGGTTTAGGTGTCGGATGGTTTTCCATCTGATCTCGATCAGGATTATTGAAGGCACTTCCGGAAGGGTAATCCCATACATTGTATCTGGTACGATCCTTTAGATCGATATTCGATACGTGTTTTTCCTCGCCGTTTTTGAATATGAATACCATCTCATGTTTTGACCGGTAGAATGATCCGTTTGCGCCTTGGTTCTTGTTCCACACCACAAGCTGTTTCGGGATGGGAGATTCGTAAACTAGCCGAGCCGCTTCAGTCATGTGCCACATGTGTCGCCAGTCCATGCAAATATAGTGAATGGATCCCGGAAGGCTTTTTCGCTTTGAAACACTCATCACTGTCGCTAAAAAAGCTTTGAATTCCTCATCATCCATTTCGCCAGCTGCTTCCACAAAGTCTTCGTGCTTGTGTTCCCCAAGGTTCAGGAACTCGTTTGTCTTAAGGTTGTAAGGCGGATCGGTGAAAACAATCCGAGCCAGATCGTCAGCCATAAGGGCGTCGATGAGACTGAAATCTTTGAAGTCTCCGCAAGCCAACCTGTGCGGTCCGAGTTGGAAGATGTCGCCATAACTTACAATTACTTTCCCATTTTCAGGGATTGGGACTGCATCATCTGGAGCGAAATCAACGCCCATTGGATTAAATTTCTGTTCGAACCGAGGCATGCTGAAATCAGGGAAATCGATTTCATTCTTAAATTCCTCAAAGACAAGATCGTTCAGATTCATAAAGTCAAACATTCCGGTCTGGGTGATCTTGGCATAGGTAGAGGAATAGATCAGCACGAGCTTTGCGGCTTCCTTTCTGTTCTTGCAATCGATGAAAGTTGCTGGCAACTCATAAGGAACATCAAACCCTTCTTTAATCAACTCCTCAAGCAGGAGGGTTCGGTGCTTTCCGTCAAGGCAAAACATAACTCCGGAGCCATCTTCCCAGACATAGAAAGGCTGAGTAAAGTTGTTACTCATAATGGAAGCCTTTAATTTGTGCCGGGCTTCTTCGGGAAGTTCCTTAAAGTCATCATTCTGAATAAATCGAAGATCTCTCCAGTTGATCAATTCTGTTTTAATGACGCGGGATTCAACACCGGTCTTTTCTTTTAGTTCATTCATATCTCGTATTTTGAGGGGTTAGGGTATAAATTATTTAATAATTGTTTGACAGCACTTTCTTGATTATGGTAGGGTAGGAGGCAGCGATCGCCAGTAGAAAATATGTGCCTATCCTTTATTTTCCTTTCGAGTATAAAGTCGGCCATCCGTCCGGCAATTTTGCAATCTTCCATGTATTCGCCTTCGATTCCAAGTGTATTGCAATAGATGGATTTCACCGTCAGCTTTTGATCGAAGTCATATTTTTGCATTACTTCTAGAAACAGATTTCTGTGATATCTTATAGGGCAATGCATATCAAAATTAAGTTCCGGAAGGCTTCTTGACCTGAGTTCTTTCATTGTGTCAATCACATAGTTCTGATACCAATTCCCTACATTTTTGGGAATGGATTCTTTCAGCTGACCACGATTGTAGTATGGGTAGGTCGAAGCATCCACGTCCTGAAGCAGGAAAAAGTCGTCATTCATAAAAATAAATTCGTCGCTAATTTGCTGGTTCCGGCATGCCACCCGGATCTTCTCCATGATGTTCCGGGATGGATGCCAGCGGTCCTCGAAAGGAATTAAGGTGACATTATTTATCTCCCAACCGGGATCCTCGCCAATGATATAAACATGTCGGCAATTTTTCAGATGCTTCTCGATGGACCTGAGAGAGTATCTGAGTTCATTGTTTCCCCATGTGCTACCGCTTCCGAGTGGATAAACGACATCTACCATGGCCATGATTTTACATATTCATCCAGCTGTGAGGAGGTCATTACGACAATCTTTTCCAACTCACTTCTGTTCTTGTGGATATATGGGTTTTTGGTGGAGCTGTTTGCGCCAACCCAATGATCCATGTGGTATAGCGCACCTCTCACCCTTGCAACTATATATGCAAGTTTCCTGAAGCGAACATCCCGCTCCACATCTTCAGGACCAAATGATATGAAGTTTTCATTTTCGCCTCCTCCTTTTAAAAAGGAATCCTTCTTGAATATTACAGCGCCACCTACACTTACTGCATCATCTGAATACATACCCGGGAACTGAGTTGATCCTACAATGCCGATATCGAGCCTTTTCTCCATTTGCTTGAACCATTTGTGGCGTTCCATTCTGGCAAACCTTCCATCATACGGAAAAACCATGTCAGCTCCTTCGCGGATCTTTGTGATTGCTTCGAAAATCTGTACAGGAGAAATGCTCACGTCTGCGTCCCAGTTTGCAACAATTGACGTATCAGCCATCTTCGCCATGTGGTTGAGCATCTTTGTTCTGTGGAACAAACCCATCCCTCTGAAGTAATAATACTGGCAAAACTGGCCCATGTAGTCGAAGGTTTGATTGCCTTGCTCTCCAACAATTATATTGGTGTCAAATTCTTTTTGCAAAAGACAAACACACAGATCCAGGTTCTTCTTGCGATCGTGGTGATCAAAGCTTACAGGAATGGTGAAGGTGACATCGCCAAGATCGATCTTCTTGTTGCTCCCGTCCGGGTGCTTGTGATCGAATTCTATCCAGTTCTCCGGATAAAAGTCTTTGATGTCACATTCTTCTTTCAGTTGACCTCTGAAGTAGTGTGCAGGCCTTACGACCTTGGTCTTCTTCTTTTCTCCGATGTAAGCTCCCCACCAATGGAAGGATGAGTTTCCAAGGATCATGTCATCACATCTGCTGATCAGCCCAAGATCCTCGATCTCCGTATTTCCTTCTGCGAAATAAACATTGTTCAGGCATCCAAAATGAACCTTGCAATAGTTATGGTCATCAGAAAAAATGATCAGGTTGCAATCTCTCCAGTTCGGGAATTGTTCCTGAAGAGCCAGAATGTAATATGATATCGGCAATAATTCATAGCTTGGATTATCAACGTAGTCGCCTCTTCTGATGCAAATAGCAATCACCCGTTTGTTGTTTTCCGCTTTTGGAATTGGCCACTTGTTGGATTTCAATTCAAAGATGAACTCATCTGTAAAATTTAGCTGATCCCTTACAAAGGTTTTGCAATGACTCCAGTACTTTTCGCTTTGGAAGTATCCGTGCAGATCGCATGGTCCTTCATGTGGAATTATATAGCCATACCTTGACGGCTCATAATGGAATTTGCTTTCCGCAACCTTTGAGAATACGACAGAGGACTTTCCGCTCGGAAATTTACCTTTAAAATACTTGGCATATTGCCATTCCGGAAGGATAAGATCCTTGTTGTATTTTGTGGCCATACCCATCATGGCTGCATATTGGAACAGTTGGTTTCCTAACCGGCCATGGTTCCCGAACTTTGAGAATGTGATCATAATTGTGATTTTTTTATAAGTTTTAGGTTTTCTCTTGATGTTGCATATAGGGAGGCTTCGAGTTGTCCAACCACATAATGACCGGTCTCTATTCTCCAGACTTTCATTTCTGTTCCCTGTTTATTTACAACGCTGTCACCAATGTCGATCTTTGGAAGGCATTCAATGAACTTGTACTCATGGTCTTTTCTTGCGAACTGGAGGAAGTTGTAAGGATGCATGTCGTTATAAACTATATCCACAAACTTCTGGTTAATGCGTGCCAGGAGAAGTCCGGAAATAGATTGATCATGACGGCAACCCATTTTAGTGTTTTCTTCTGCTCCGGTCCAGAAGCTGTCATCGTTTGGAATGTGAGCCCATCCGAGAGAGCAGCACTCGTCGATTAGATTATATGCGAGCCAGTCTTCAATGAGTTTTACGGTCTTCTTTGTTTTCCTGATCACCCACATTCCGGAAGCGTGCATGTAAGCATCCTTGTAGAACCGGAGATTCATTCTGTCTATACAACGATCGAGTGTGAAGTTTTTATGAGTGTGGATGCCTAGGTCGTCTGTTCCAATTGGCTTGTCATCCCATTTTACGAACGCGGTAAGAATGTCGTTATTCTGAACACAAAGACCTTTCAGAACATCTATATCAATGAACTCTGTATCGATCTTGTAGTCTGCATCCATGTTCCATATCTCCGGAGAACAGTCCGTGTATATCAGAAAATCATTCTCCTTTAGTTCTTCCAGTGCCATCAGGATTACGGCAGGCTTGTAGGCTCTTCCGTTTCGTGCTGCATCGGTGTTATCGAACAAGGTCATGTTATTCAGATATGTGTTGGTTGTTTCAAAGTCCTCCCATTTCCACATGATAAACTTATCAATGCCAAAATGATCGTTACTCTTGAATATCTGCCTGATCTTATCTTGTGTTTCGGAGTACTTGCCATCTTTTCGTCCGAATCGATCATCTGAGATGGTTACTAATGCTGTTGATTCTTTCATTTTTCTGAGTTAAAGCCTATTTTATTTGATTGTGAAACCTTTAGTGTAAATTCTGATTCGTGCATCCAGGTTGTTTTAAACTCTCCGCTGTCGTAATAAGTGATCTCATAGGTCAACTTATTGTATCTTGCACATATAGCTGTGATTATTCCGGTAATAGGAATCAGCTTTGGTGTTACTTCTGTTCCGCAGACAATAGCATTTATGAGCATATCAGCTCCTTTCCTTCAATTAACTTATACAGTGTTTTCAGTTCTTTGATATTAGGAACTCGAATGTGCTTGCTGACTTTTGAGTGAACAATAAAGACCGGATCGAGAAGCTTCCCGAAAGGTGTTTTAAATTGAAGTATTTGGAAATCGCCTTTGTTGTATTCCCAGTGTGAGCCGAGGTCGATGACTTCGAAGCCAAGTTCTTTAAATTCAGTTGGGTTCATTTATAAGTATTTTATTGTTTTGTTTCGATTTTTCCATTCTCTTATGTATTAGTGTTAGATTTAAAAATGGTTAGTAGTTTAGTTCGTCTTTACAAATCGAGAATGCATTTGCACTATTTCCGCAGGAGTTACAAAGTGCTTTTCGCATCTACCAACCGTTCTTTCCCGGTCTATACCCAAGCAAGGATCGTCCGTTCGCCTCAAATAAAGAACTTGTATTGCTTTCACTCCGCAAACCTCGCAACTATTTCTCTGAGGCTTGTATTGCGCTCCAACCTGTTCTGTCATTCTCTTATGTATTAGTGTATAATAATTAGTTTCTTTTGGTTTTATTGGTTCATTTTTGTGAACTGCTGGTAGCGAGGTGTTAGCGGTCATTGCCTCGAATAATATCCTGAATCGCCAGCGTGAATAAATCCCTCGTCATTATAACTCTACCTTCATAGTTTTACTCTGCCCTGTATTCTCCTCCCTTACGGCGTTAAATCCCGTTAAATACATTTGATGCATTAATCCTTCTATAATCATTCGGTTGTTTCTATTTCTTGGGTTCTGAAACATATCAGCAGACTTAAGTTTCTTATCTATTAACTTTTGGATTTCCTGTTCTGTCATTCTCTTATGTATTAGTTGGTTATTAATTCAGGGTTTTCGTAGATGTTGCCTATAACTTCATAATCAAAATCTTGCAATTCACTAAAAAGCGAGGTAGACATTTTTCTGTCTTGCTTAAAAGAGTTATCCAACATCCATTGACCAAGCATTTCGTCAAAATAAACGGTCTGCTTGCTTTGTTCCATCTTGCCATCTACTTCATTCCAATCGCCAATAATATCTCCATCATAAATCTCCTTTCCGTTTTTGTCTTTTAATCCGGTGTATTGTCGTTGGTAAACAATATCATAGTTTTTGCTAATAGGAAAAAATGCAATGCCAATATTTCTATCAAAAATAGGGTTTACAATAATTACAGTTTCTCCAGCCTTGTAGCCGTTAATTGACTCTCTTGCTTTTAATTTAATTTCAAATTTTATTTCTCTGTTCATTTGTATTAGTGTTGGTTATTAATTCAGGGTTTGCTGTCTTATGGCGCATAGTCATTTGTTATAAGAAATAAAAAACACTACCATTTGTGCTTATTATTGATTTTTCGCTCTTTAGAACGTCTTTCTCGTCTGCTTTCTTTCCCATCTTTAAAATTTAATTGAATCAATGGTACATCTATTGGTGCTGTAATTTTAATGCTTAGATCCTCTTCAATTATTTCGTGAATAGTTTTGCTTTGTTTTTCAGTAACAGCCATAATCGCAGCTGTTAAAGTTGTTTTACCGTGGTCAACATGTCCTATAATTCCTATTTCTGTTTTCATAATCCGTGTTTTTTACATTCTTATAACAGCACCTAATAAACAGGCGGAAATCGTATAACCGCTTACCGCCCGTTTCTGTTTTTAGTTATTAATCAATAAATCCTTTTACACTCAATGTCGATGGATCGCAGAGCGTTCCTGTTTTTGATTCGATCCCTTTATCATCGTAGAGATATACAGCACATTTCCCATTGACAAAGCCTTTCTTATGATACGTCCGGCCTTGCTTGCCATCTCTTGTCGTTACTATATATCCGGGGTTCTTAACCATGATTGTTCTTGTCTAAAAATTCTCTTTTTTTTGATACTTTTTTATTTCTTCCTCTGCGTTACTATGAATTAATTTTAATTCATCTTCAGAAAATCTAAAATTATTAATTAGATCTTTTC